>DASWRQ010000242.1:0-5772 GCA_036403095.1 Kutzneria sp.
AGGTGGACTCGAAGGGCGATCCAGCCGAGAGGACAAGGGCATGAGCGAGATCAACACCCGGTTCCGCACCATCGACGGGCTGTCCGTGCGCTACGCGCAGAGCACGGAGCCCCGTGAGGTCGAGGCGCTGCTGTTCGCGCCGTGGCCGGAGACCCTGTACGCCTATGACGCCACCTGGGCGAGTCTGGCCGAGCGCGCCCACCTGACCGCGGTGGACCTGCCCGGCTTCGGGCACTCGGAGCTGCGCGCGGATCTGCTGTCGCCGCAGGCGATGGGCGAGTTCATCGCGCGCGTCGCCGACGAGTTCGGGCTGGCCAGGCCGCACGTCGTCGGGCCGGACATCGGCACCAGCGCGGTGCTGTTCGCCGTGGCCGAGCACCCGGACCGGTTCCGTAGCGCGACCGTCGGCACCGGCGGCGCGGCGGTGCCGCTGCAGCTCGGCGAACCGCTGCACTCCTGGGTGCACGACGAGGACCTGGCGCCGTACCGGGCCTTGGGGCAGCGGGACATCCTGACCATCGCCCTGGACAGCATCCAGGGCTACGAGCCGCCGGCCGAGGTCCGCGAGGACTACCGGGCCGCCTACGTCGGAACGCGCTTCGCCGACCAGATCCCTTACGTGCAGGCGTATCGGCGCGAGCTGCCCGTGCTGGGGGAGAAGCTCGGCGGCATCACCACGCCGGTGCAGATCATCAACGGCCGGTTCGACCCGGTCGTGCCGCTGGCCAACGCCGAGTACCTGCGGGACCGGATTCCCGGCAGTCGGCTGGACATCGTCGACAAGGGCCACTTCATCTGGGAGGAGGCGGCCGACGACTACGCGCGCCTGCTCACCGAGTGGTGGCAGAAGAACTGAAGGGGCACAACGATGTCTGACGGGGAGGTGGTCGTCGGCCGACTCCGTGGCCCTGGCCGGGAGTCAGGCCAGCGCGGCGATCAGCTCCGTCAGCGCGGCGGCGACGGGAACCGGGTCGGTGGCCGGTGCGAGGTGGTTGGACGCCACTTCCCGCACCGGCCACCCCTGTTCCCGTGCCGCCGCCGCCTGACCGGCGTAGACCTCGGTCAGCAGCAGATAAGCGCTGGGCCCGTCCCACATCGCGGACGGCCGCTGCTCCTTGAGGAACTCGACGGCGACCTCGGGCTCCTCGTCGGTGATCTCGGCCCGCAGGGCCTCGTCGGAGACCAACTCCGCCAAGGGATTGGGGGTGAACCAGTCCGACCACCGCGGCAGCCGGCCCTCACGCGCGGAGGCGCGCAGCGTGGCGAACAGCGCCGGCTCCAGCTCACGGAAACTGCGGCCGGGAGTGGGCAGTTCCGCGTCCATGTACACCAGCCCGGCGACCAGCTCGTCCAACTCGGCGGCGAAGGCCGGCAGCAGGGGCCCGGCGCCGCTGTGCCCGACCAGCACGGCCGGCGAGGCGAGCTCCACCTCGTCCATGGCGTCGGCGAAAGCGCCGATCAGCCGCTGGTGCACGGGCGCGGCGCTGACGGTGACCCGAAGGTCCACGAGACAGGAGTCGATGCCACCGGCGGCTAGTGCGTCGGCCAATGGGCGCATGCTGGCCGGACCGAGATAGGGGCTGTGCACGAGAACGACGGTGGGCATGACGAGGATGATGGCAGTCCGAGGAACCGGGGAGGGACACCGTGGGCGCATTGCTCGTCGCCGGCACGACATCCGATGCCGGCAAGAGCGTGCTGGCCGCCGGCATCTGCCGCTGGCTGGCCCGCCGGGGCGTGCGGGTGGCGCCGTTCAAGGCGCAGAACATGTCCAACAACTCGGCGGTGACGGTCGAGGGCGGCGAGATCGGCCGGGCCCAGGCGCTCCAGGCGGCGGCCTGCGGCCTCGAGCCCAGCGTGCGGTTCAACCCGGTGCTGCTGAAGCCCGGCGGCGACCGCAGCTCGCAGGTGGTGGTGCTCGGCAAGGCGGTCGGAGAGGTCAGCGCGCTGTCCTATCGGGACCGCAAGCGTGAGCTGTCCGTGATCGCCCAATCGGCCCTTGCGGACCTCCGATCGGAATTCGAGGTGGTTATCTGTGAAGGCGCAGGTTCACCCACTGAGGTCAATCTGCGGGCCACCGACATCGCCAACATGGGCCTCGCGAGGGCCGCGAACCTGCCCGTCATCGTCGTCGGGGACATCGACCGCGGCGGCGTGTTCGCCCATCTGTACGGCACGCTGGCGTTGCTGGAACCGGCGGATCAGTCACTGCTGGCCGGATTCGTGGTCAACAAGTTCCGCGGCGACCCGGCGCTGCTCGAGCCGGGGCTGCGCCAACTGCGCCGGGTCACCGGCCGTCCGGTGTACGGCGTGCTGCCGTGGCGGGAGGATCTCTGGCTGGACGCGGAGGACTCGCTGTCCTATGTGGCCGATGGCGTGATCGGCCGTCCGGCCCCGCCGGCCGGCGAGCAGTGGCTGCGGGTGGCGGTTGTGCGGCTGCCTCGCATCTCCAACGCGACCGATGTGGAGGCGCTGGCCGGCGAACCCGGTGTGGCCGTTCGTTTTGTCACCGAACCATCCCGGCTGACCGATGCGGATCTCGTTGTGTTGCCGGGGTCCAAGGCCACGGTGTCCGATCTGGACTGGCTGCGGCGCACCGGAATCGCCGATGCTGTTCGATTGCATGTGCGGCGCGGCTTGCCGGTGCTCGGCGTGTGCGGCGGTTTCCAGATGCTGGCCCGGACCATTTTCGACGAAATCGAGTCGGGCGCGGGAGAGGTGCCCGGCCTGGGGCTGCTGGACACGGAGATCCGGTTCGCCGCCGACAAGACGCTCAGCCGGCCGGCCGGCAAGGCGTTCGGCCACGCGGTCACCGGCTATGAGATCCACCACGGCCGGGTGGCGCGTCGAGGGGCGGCGTCGGCCGGCCTGATCGAACGGTCCGATGGCGACATCGAGGGCGTGGTCGACGGCCCGGTGATCGGCACGCACTGGCACGGCCTGCTGGAGAACGACGGCTTCCGCCGGGAGTTCCTGCGCTGGGCGGCGAACACGGCCGGCCGGGACGGCTTCAGGGCCGCGCCGGGCCACTCGTTCGCGGCGGCCCGGCAGGCCCAGCTGGACCTGCTCGGCGACCTGGTCGAGCAGCACCTGGACACCGACGCGCTGCTGGCCCTGATCGAGCACGGCGCCCCGGCCGGGCTGCCGGTGCTGCCGCCGGGCGCGCCGCCGCTGGACTGACGGCGAAACCCCCGGCGGACGGACCGCCGGGGGCTTCGAGCCGAGCTCAGTGCGACGTCGAGGTCGCGGTGGGGCTGCTGTTGGCGGGGGCGTTGCTGTCCGCGCCGATGATGGCCCGCCCGATCGCCGCGCCGTTGGCGCCGGCGCCGGCCGCGTAGGCCGAGACGACCGCCTGGTCGCGGCCCGCGTCGGGGCCGCCCTGGAGCTTCTGCAGGGCCGTCGCCGCGTCGTCGCGCTGCTTGAGCAGCTCGATGATCTGCTTGTCGAGGCCGTCGATGATCTTGCGCTGCTCGGCCACCGACGCGGCCGGGTCGGCCGTCGGGGCCGGCGACACCTGGCCGGCGGGCAGCGTGGAGGTGGCCTCCTTGCTCGGGGAGCAGGCCGCCGCGGCAAGCAGGGCCACCCCACCCAGGCCGGTCAGCGCGGCCCGCCGGGACAGGCTGGTACTGCGGACGTCCATCGAGAACCTCACACGATCAGGTCTTCGGCACGATCATTGCCCTTGCGGGCCCGATCGTAGGACCTCGCCCGTCAGGCCCGTTCGGCGGTGTGCCGCTCGAGCAGCTCGTCCAGGAACGTGCCGGCCTCCCGGGCGGCCCGCTCCGGGTCGCCGGCGCGCACCGCGTCCAGGATTCCGTCGTGCGAGATCTGCCCGGCTTCCCGGGGCGAGATGTTGACCGTGGCGGCCACACTGGCCCGGACGACCTCGGTCAGGCCACGGTGCAGCTCGGTCAGCAGCGCGTTGTGCGAGGACTGCACGATCAGCAGGTGGAAGGCGGTGTCCCGCTCGATCATGGCCTCCCACGCCTGCTCGCCCGCGGCCTGGTTGCGCTCGGCCAACACGGCCTCCAGCTGGGCGATGTCCTCGGGTGTTCGGTGCTTGGCGGCCAGCCGCGCGCCCTCCACCTCCAGCGTGCGGCGCACCTCGAGCACCTCGCGCAGCTCGTCGCCGACCAGCCGGCGGACCGCCCCGGACAGCTCGCTGGTGGCGCGCACGAACGTGCCGTCGCCCTGGCGGACCTCCAGCAGGCCGGCGTGGGCCAGGGCCCGGACGGCCTCGCGGACCGTGTTGCGGCCGACGCCCAGCGCGCTCACGAGTTCGGGCTCGGCGGGTATGCGTTGGCCGACGGGCCATTCCCCGGACGAGATCGCCTTTCGCATCTGCTCGATCACCTGGTCCACAAGGCCGGTGCGGCGAGTAGTGGCCAACGGCACGGGGTCATCCTCTCGTCCGGACATCCTATGTTTGACATAGTGTGGCGGTGGCGACCCAGCACCATGTGCCGGACCGCACTCCGTCGACCGAACAGAGTGCCACCCGGCGCAACCAGACAGCGCATTTACTTGAGCCGGCAATGAAACCGCACTCGCGACACGCCGTGCTGGCCGGAACCACTCTGCTGGCGGTTGCGGTCACGCTGGCGGCGGCCAACCTTCGCATTTCCGTGACCAGTCTGTCCTCGGTGCTCGGCGACGTCCAGCGGGAACTCACGGCGACCTCCGCTTGGGCGAGCGCGGTGACCGCCGCCCCGTCGATCTGCTTCGGCCTGGCGGCCCTGGCGTCGCCGTGGCTGGCCCGCCGGATCGGTGGCGGACCGGCCATCGCTGCCGCGCTGGCCGTGCTGGCGATCGGGCTCGGTGTGCGCGTCCTGGCCGGCTCCGGGCTGCTGCTCGGCGGCACGTTCGTGGCCTGCGCCGGCATCGCGGTGTGCAACGTGCTCGTGCCGGTCGTGGTCAAGGAGTCGTTCCCGAACCGGATCGGGCTCATCACCGGTGTCTACAGCGCCGCCATGGCCGGCGGCAGCGCCGTCGCCGCCGCGGTGACGCCGCCGCTGGAGACCGCCGCCGGCGGCTGGCGGCCGGCGCTGGCCGCGTGGGCCATCCCGGCCGCGCTGGCCCTGGCGGTGTGGCTGATCGGGGCCCGTCGCGACACCAACGCGGTCGCCGCCGACCGGCCCGCGCACGGCGACCGGAAACTGCTGCGGGTGCCCATGGCCTGGGTGTTCACCCTGTTGTTCTCGGTCCAGTCGATCTTCGCGTACGTGATCATGGGCTGGCTGCCGGAGATCCTGCGCGACGCCGGCATCGGCCGCGACGCGGCCGGTGTGCTGCTGGGCATCACCATGGTCGTCGCGGTGCCGCTGAATCTGGTCGTCCCGCACCTGGCGGCCAAGCTGAAGGCCCAGTCGGCGGTGATGGTCGGGCTGAGCGTCGCGCCGGTGCTCGGCGTGCTGGGCCTGATGTTCGCGCCCACGGCCGTGCCGCTGCTGTGGGCGCTGCTGCTCGGCGCCGGCATGACGATCTTTCCCGTGGTGCTGCTGATGATGGGGCTGCGCACCCGGACGTCGGCCGAGACCACGCAGCTGTCCGGCATGTCCCAGGGCTTCGGCTACCTGATCGCCGCCGGCGGCCCCTTCGCCGCCGGCCTCGTGCACGGCCTGCTCGGCTCCTGGACCGTGCCGCTGATCCTGGTCCTGGGCATCCTCGCCACCCAGGCCGTCCTAGGCGCCATCATCGGCCGCCCGCGCTACATCTGAGTGCGTGAAGGGGGCTTTACCGCACCCGGAGTGCGGGAAAGCCCCCATCACGCAC
>DASWRQ010000243.1:0-16928 GCA_036403095.1 Kutzneria sp.
TCCAGAAATACGTCCAGTCCAAGCAGTTCCGTGCACTCCTGGAGACGTTTGGCGTGGTCGCCGGGCGGCACCCGGAAGATGTGCCGCAGCAGCTCGAAGCTCTCCCGCAGCGGCAGATCCCACCACAGCTGGCTGCGCTGCCCGAAGACGACGCCTATGCGCCGGGCCAGCTCCGCACGTTGTCGGGAAGGATCGAGCCCACAGACCCGTACCCGGCCGGTGGTCGGCACGAGGATGCCGGTGAGCATCTTGATCGTGGTGGACTTGCCGGCCCCGTTCGGCCCGATGTAGCCGACGGTCTCGCCGGCGTCGACGGAGAACGACACGCCGCCGACGGCCACCACCTCCTGCCGGGTGCGGCGGAACCGACCGGCCTTGCGCGTCACGGTGAAGGTGCGGCCGAGCTCGCTGACCTCGATCATGATCCCGTTC
Source organism: Kutzneria sp. (assembly GCA_036403095.1). Lineage (GTDB taxonomy): Bacteria > Actinomycetota > Actinomycetes > Mycobacteriales > Pseudonocardiaceae > Kutzneria. The sequence continues at coordinate 433 of DASWRQ010000243.1, forward strand.
CTCGGTAGTGGCGGACGGCGGTGCGCCAGATCAGCGCGGCGGCGGTGGCGGCGAGCCCGGCCACCGGGGTGTCGAGCCAGCCCAGCCAGAGCGGCGCGCCCAGCGGGTCGGCGTGGTCGAGCAGGGTGAGCGCCGGGTAGTAGGCGACGAACGCCCCCGGCACGACGTAGGCCAGCAGGGCCCGCAGCCACTCGTTGAACACGGTGATCGGATACGACGTTAGGTAGCTGCCGCCGTAGGTCACGCTGTTGGCCAGCTCCCGGGCGTCGATGAACCAGAACGACACCGAGTTGGCCGCGACGAAGATCGAGCCGAAGATCGCCGCCCCGGCCAGCGGGGTCAGCACCAGCAGCAGCATCTTGGCCGGCGTCCAGTGAATGTCCGCGGTGGACAGCACGTAGACCAGCGTGCCGAAAGCCGTGAGCGCACGACCGATGCGGCGCAGCTGGAAGTCGCTGGCGAACAGCTGGAACAGTGTCCCGAGTGGACGGACCAGCACCACGTCGAAGGTGCCGGTGCGGATGTAGGCCGGCAGCCGTTCGATGCTGCCGACGGTCAGGTCGGCCAACCCGAACGAGAGCCCGGAGAAGGCGTAGAACAGCAGCACGGAGTGGATGTCGAAGCCGCCGAGCGCCGCCACCCGGCTGAACACGACCGCGATCACCACCAGATCGGCGGCCTGGGCGATGCCCTGGGCGACGCAGTTCATGACGAACGAGCCCCGATAGGCCAGCTGGCCGCGGATCTGGGCCCGGGCCAGCCGGGCGTAGACGGATGCCTCAGCCACCCTGCACCACCACCTTGTGCATGGCCCGCTGGAGCACCAGCCGACCGGCCAGCACCAGCGCGGCGACCCAGGCCAGCTGCTGGGCGATCAGCGCCACCGGGTCTCCGACCTGCACGAACACGTTGATCGGGATCTGCAGCAGGGACGGGAACGGGGTGAGGTAGAGCGCGGTCTGCGCCCAGTGCGGGTAGAAGGTCAGCGGGATCTCCAGTCCGGCCAGGATGCCGGAGGTCACCCCGTAGAAGCTGCGCACGCCTCGGGAGTCGAGCAGCCAGAACGCGGTCAGGCCGAGCAGGAAGCGGATGTGGAAGCTGGCCAGCACGGCCAACACCGTGCTGAGCGCGAAGGCCGGCGCGACCCACGGGTCGTCCGGCCAGCGGAACGGGAAGAACAGCGCCCCCAGCAGCAGCTGGGGGATGAAGCGGGCGATCGCGCTGTAGCCGGCCCGGCCGAGGTCGGTGGCCAGCAGCGCGGCCTGGAGGTTCCAGGGCCGGGACAGGTCGACGACGACGTCGCCGTTCCTGATCCGCTCGGAGAGCTGATCCTCGCTCCAGAAGTCGACGACCCCGAGCAGGCCCTGGCCGAGCCAGACGTAGGTAATGGTGGTGGTCAGGTCGTAGCCGCCGATCGAGGCTCCATCGCGCGCCAGAAAGACCCCCGACAGGATGCCGACCTTGATCAGTCCGAAGACGATGTTGGTCGCGGTCCCGGCGAGCACGGCTTGGCGGTAGGTGGAGTACCTGTGGAATCCGGCGAGCGTGATGCGGAGATAACAGCCGATCGCAGCACACACGTCTGTCCACGCTAGGCCGGGTCGCAACTCATTTATCCGGGGATTTCCCGGATCCGGACCGGGGTCGGCCGCGCCTAGCATCGGTGCCATGGTGAACGGGGTGAGCAGCAGGGAACTCCGCGTCTCGGACGCGGAGCGGGAGCACGTGGTGGGGTTGCTGCAGAAGGCGATCGGGTTGGGCCTGCTGACGCTCGAGGAGTTCACCGAGCGCACGGACGTGGCCCTGGCCTCGCGGACCCGCGCCGAGCTGAACGTGGTGTTGGCCGACCTGCCCGGCATGACGCATCCGGAGATGCGGGTCCGGAGTGGACAGTGGGGCGGCCGGCAGTACTCGGGGCCGCCGCTGCCCGGCGAGCCGATGGTGCTGTCCAGCGGCTGCGGGTCCAGCCTCAACCGCGACGGCTACTGGCAGGTGCCGCGCTCGATGGTGATCCGGTCCAAGTGGGGTTCCGGCGTGAACCTGGACTTCACCGAGGCCACGTTCGAGTACGAGCGGCTGGACCTGCGCCTGGACGTCACCGGCGGCGCCGTCACGCTGCGGCTGCCCGAGGGCGCGAGCGTCAGCCTGAACGACCTGAGCACGCGGATGGGCGCCTCGGTCACCGACCGGGTCGGGTACCAGGGCCGGCAGGGCACGCCGCTCATCGCCATCAGCGGCGACATGAGCATGTCCGCCCTGACGATCAAGGGCCCCCGACGGTAGCCACCTCGACGCAGTCGGGGCAGTGCTCGCCGCCGGTCTCCCCGGCCGGCGGCCGCACCCACGAGCGGCAGACGGCGACGATCGCCTCGCCGCCCGAGTGTCGGATCGTGCGCGGTCGCCCGGCGACCGTCTCCGGCAGATGCATCACATGGCCCTGCACGACCGAGGGCCACCAGGTAGCGGCGGGCATGCCGCAATCGTCGCGACCGGTTTTGTCGGTCCGGTTACGGCCAGCGAAACCTCAGCCGCGCGGCGCGGCCAACACGCCGTCGAGCAGGCCGGGGAACAGCGCGTCGAGATCCTCGCGGCGCAGGGTGTTGACCTTGGACGTGCCGACCGGGCGCTGGTGGATGACGCCGGACTCGCGCAGCACCCGATAGTGGTGGGTCAGCGTCGACTTGCTGACCGGCAGGTCGAGCACGCCGCAGGGGATCTCGCCGTGGTCGGCGATGGCCCGCACGATGCGCAGCCGCACCGGGTCGGCCAGCGCCTGGAGCACCCCCTCGATCCGGATGTCCTCCCGGCCGGGGTGCTCCAGCGTGGTCGCGGCGCCGCTCATGCCTCCATTGTACGAAGTCGGGCCGGTCAGCGGCCGGCGACGACGGCCGGCATGTGCTGCAGGGTGAGCAGGTCGAACGGGACCCAGGTGGCCACGCCGGTGCGCTGCAGCGAGGCCATCGACAGCCACACCCCGAGCACGGTCAGCACCGGCAGCAGCATGCCCAGCTCGACCCTGCCGCCGGTGCGCATCCGCATCGGCTTGGGCAGCGCCACCGGGTACCAGGTCTTGCCGGAGAACGGGATGGGCCAGAAGATCGGACAGCCCTGCTCGGTGATGGCGTCGCCGACGCAGTGCGCCAGGCAGCCGGCGGCGACCGCGACGGCGCACCACATGGCCTGCTCGGGCGGCCCGACGTCGATCCAGTGCCAGCACAGCACCGTGAGCCCGAGGGACAGCACGGTCACGCCGAGCACATGGCCCTTCGGCGTCCACTCGTGCAGCAGTCCCCGCACCGCCAGGGCACAGAACAGGAACAGCAGCGGCAGCAGCGCGATCTTGTGGGCCCACTGCACCACGCCGTACGTGCCGAGCCCGGCCAGGGCCGCGAACACCAGGGTGTGGGTGACGCCGCGGTGGCCGCCGTGCCGATTTGCGTCGCTGCGTAAGCGAGTGGTGCGGTAGACCACGTGGCTGACCCAGTGCACGCCCTTGGACAGCACCCAGGTGACCTTGCCGAACGTGTTGGCGACCGTGGCCTCGGGATGGTCGAGGTCGGGCAGCAGCGCGGCGCCGCTGCACAGCGTGGCCCCCACGACCCAGGTCTGCGGGGTCATCGGCAGGTGGTTGGCGATGGCCACGATGGACACGCCGCCCCAGGCCATCAGGCCGCTCATCGCGTGCGTGGGTCCGGTCGACACAGCGCCCCCCTGCTTCATGATCAGTTGTGCCGGCCAGGCAGGGTAACCGTTGATCGGCGCGTGAGTGGCAAGACATGCCGCGAGGTCGCGCCGGTCTCTGGACCGCAGGCTCAGCTCGATCGAGTCTTTCCATCGATCGAGCTGAGACAAGGGAAGAGACCGGTCACGAGCGACCTTGCCCCGCGCGGAACGCGCGGCGACGGCACTGTCCGTGGGCTGTGCCACGCCCGGAGGACGATCACCCACGGTTAGCAGTACACTTGTACTGCTTGCATTGTCGCGAGAGGAGAGCCCGGCGCATGGGCAAGATCAAGGTCGAAGGCACCGTCGTCGAGCTCGACGGCGACGAGATGACCCGCATCATCTGGCAGTTCATCAAGGACAAGCTGATCCACCCGTACCTGGACGTCAACCTGGACTACTACGACCTGGGCATCGAGCACCGGGACGCGACCGACGACCAGGTCACCATCGACTCGGCCAACGCCATCAAGAAGCACGGCGTCGGTGTGAAGTGCGCCACCATCACGCCGGACGAGGCGCGGGTCGAGGAGTTCGGCCTGAAGAAGATGTGGCTCTCGCCCAACGGCACGATCCGCAACATCCTCGGCGGCGTCATCTTCCGCGAGCCGATCGTCATCTCCAACGTGCCACGGCTGGTGCCGGGCTGGACCAAGCCGATCATCATCGGCCGGCACGCCCACGGCGACCAGTACAAGGCCACCAACTTCAAGGTGGCCGGCGCCGGCGAGCTGACCATGACCTTCACCCCGGCCGACGGCTCGGAGCCGATCCAGCACGTCGTGGCCAACTACGGCCCCGACGGCGGCGTCGCCATGGGCATGTACAACTTCCGCAAGTCCATCGAGGACTTCGCGCGCGCCTCGCTGTCCTATGGCCTGCAGCGCGAGTACCCGGTCTACATGTCGACCAAGAACACCATCCTCAAGGCCTATGACGGCATGTTCAAGGACGTGTTCCAGGAGATCTTCGAGGCCGAGTTCAAGGCGGACTTCGACGCCAAGGGCCTGACCTACGAGCACCGCCTGATCGACGACATGGTCGCCGCCGCCATGAAGTGGGAGGGCGGCTACGTCTGGGCCTGCAAGAACTACGACGGCGACGTCCAGTCCGACACCGTGGCGCAGGGCTTCGGCTCGCTGGGCCTGATGACCTCCGTGCTGATGACGCCGGACGGCCGCACGGTCGAGGCCGAGGCCGCGCACGGCACCGTGACCCGGCACTACCGCCAGCACCAGCAGGGCAAGCCCACCTCCACCAACCCGATCGCCTCGATCTTCGCGTGGACCCGTGGCCTGCAGCACCGCGGCAAGCTGGACGGCACCCCGGCCGTCACCCAGTTCGCCCAGGCGCTGGAGGAGGTCGTGATCTCCTCGGTCGAGGCCGGCGCGATGACCAAGGACCTGGCCCTGCTGATCAGCAAGGACCAGGCGTGGCAGACCACCGAGGACTTCCTGAACACCCTCGACGAGAACCTGCAGAAGCGGATGGCGTCCGCCTGACGCACAGCGTGACCAAAAGGGCCCCGTCGGGTGACGGGGCCCTTTTGTCCGCCGGTCACGGTTTACCTTCCGGCACATGGGGAAGAAGCTCCTGCTCGCGGCTCTGACCGCGATGCTCGGTCTCACTCTCGCCGGCACCGCCGCCGCGGCGGCTCAACCCGGCTACGTCGCCCTCGGCGACTCCTACGCCTCCGGCGTGGGAACTCGGGCCTATATCGACGACGCCTGCAAGCGCTCCTCGTACGCCTACGCCGAGCTGCTGGCCGGTCGGCTCGGGCTGGCGCTGGACTTCCAGGCGTGCAGCGGGGCCAAGACCGGCGACGTGCTGAGCAAGCAGATCGGCGCGCTGTCCACCTCGACCAGGTTCGTCACGCTTGCCGTCGGCGGCAACGACATCGGCTTCTCGGGCGTGATCGAGAAGTGCGCGCTGCCGTTCTACAACTGCACCAGCGACATCAACAAGGCACTCGCGTTGATCACGAGCACCCTCAACGGGTCGCTGGACAACCTCTACACCCAGATCCGCAATCGGGCACCCAACGCCAAGGTCGTGGTGGTCGGCTATCCGCGCCTGTTCAACGGCGAGGAGTGCAACCTGCTGGCCCGGATCAGCTCGACCGAGCAGGGGCAGCTCAACGCCGGCGCGGACCAGCTCGACAACGCCATCAAGGCGCGGGCCGCCGCGCACGGCTTCACGTTCGAGGACGTGCGGTCGGCGTTCACCGGGCACGCCGTGTGCGACAACGTGGAGTGGCTCAACGGCCTGTCCAACCCCACCACCGAGTCCTACCACCCCAACCGCGACGGCCACGTGGCGTTCGCGAACCTGCTCCAGCCCCTGCTGTGACGGCTGGTGACGGCCTAGCCCGGTAGGGAGCCCCGGCCGGGTGGATTCCGGACCGGGTGGTTCTGCCGCATCCCGTCCTCCGGTATTGCTGAGATGTCTCGGCCAAAAAAGGAATCGGCCGGCTTCACAGCGGTGAAAGGAGGGCGGGGTGCTCGGCATTCCGGTGTTCAGACTGGCCGTGATCGGCGGTGTCGGCGTGGTGGCGTTCGCCCTGATCGCGCACCGCAACGCCGACGCGTCGCAGACCAACGCGCAGTGCGCCTTCACGGTCAAGGCCGACGTGCTCAACGTGCGGGCCGGCCCCGGCATCGCGGAACGGGTCGTCGGCCGGTTGGTGCAGAGCCAATCGGTGACCGCGCAACCCGTGGTGCGCAACGGGTTCCGTCAGCTCGACGAGACACGCTGGGCCTCGGCCGACTACCTGGTGGCGGCCGCCGGCAACACCTGCTGAGCCGCCGCTAGGCTCCGGGGTGTGCTGACCGTCTCCACCATCAACGTCAACGGCCTGCGTGCCGCCGCCAAGAAGGGCTTCGTCGAGTGGCTCGCCGCCACCGAGGCGGACGTGGTGTGCCTGCAGGAGACGCGGGCCGAGCCCGGTCAGCTGCCCGCCGAGCTGCTGGAACCGGCCGGTTGGCACACCGTGCTGGCCGAGTCCGAGCTCAAGGGCCGCGCCGGCGTGGCCCTGCTGTCCCGGACCGCCCCCGAGGCCGTCCGCGTCGGCTTCGGCTCGGCCGAGTTCGACCGCAGTGGCCGCTACGTCGAGTTCGAGCTGGCCGACGTGGTCGTGGCCAGCCTGTACCTGCCCAGCGGTGACGCCGGCACGCCCAAGCAGGACGAGAAGTACCGCTTCCTCGACGCCTTCCTCGCCCATCTCGTCGAGCTGCGGGCCAAGGCCGAGGCCGATGGCCGCGAGGTGCTGGTCTGCGGCGACTGGAACATCGCGCACCGGCCCGAGGACCTGAAGTCCTGGAAGACCAACCAGAAGTCGGCCGGCTTCCTGCCCGAGGAGCGGGCCTGGCTGGACCGCCTCTACGCCGCCGGCTACGTCGACGTCGTGCGCTCCCTGCACCCGGACATCGCCGGCCCGTACAGCTGGTGGTCCTACCGCGGCAAGGCGTTCGACAACGACTCCGGCTGGCGCATCGACCTGCACGTGGCCACCGAGGGGCTGGCGACCAAGGCCGTCTCCGCCGTCACCGAACGGGCCGCCACCTACGCCGAGCGCTGGTCCGACCACGCCCCCGTCACCGTGCAATACGCCCTCTGACTCGAAGGGGTCTTTTATTCCCCGTCTTCCTGTGAGAGTGGTCTCCCTACGCTGAGCGACGGTCCGGCGCGAAAGCCGACTTAGGCTCGCTCGGTGGTCAACGACACCCCGCGCCCGAGCGAGTCAAGCCTCCGCAGGGCACTTCGCCGCGCTGCCAACGGTTCGACGCTGGACGCCACGGAGGCGGCGGTGCTGCTGCACGCCCGCGGCGAGCACCTGGAGGAGCTGCTGGCGATCGCCGGCCGTGTCCGGGACGCGCATCTTTTGGCCGAGGGGCGCGACGGCGTCATCACGTACAGCAAGAACGCCTTCATCCCGCTGACCCGATTGTGCCGGGACCGCTGCCACTACTGCACCTTCGCGACGGTGCCGCACCGCGTGCCGGCTGCCTACCTGGAGCGCGACGAGGTGCTGGACATCGCCCGCCAGGCGGCGGCCCAGGGCTGCAAGGAGGCCCTGTTCACGCTGGGTGACCGGCCGGAGGACCGCTGGCCGGCGGCGCGCGAGTGGCTGGAGGCCCGCGGCTACGGCTCGACCCTGGACTACCTGCGCTCGGTGGCGATCGCCGTGCTCGAGGAGACGGGCATGCTGCCCCACCTCAACCCGGGCGTGCTGAGCTGGGAGGAGTTCCAGCGCCTCAAGCCGGTCGCGGCCAGCATGGGCATGATGCTGGAGACCACGGCGACCCGCCTGTGGAGCGAGCCCGGGGGCCCGCACTACGGCAGCCCGGACAAGGACCCGGCGGTGCGCATGCGCGTGCTGACCGACGCCGGCCGGGTGGGGGTGCCATTCACCAGCGGCATCCTGATCGGCATCGGCGAGAACCTGGACGAGCGCGCGGACTCGCTGCTGGCGCTGCGCGGCGTGGCCCGCCAGTACGGCAACATCCAGGAGATCATCGTTCAGAACTTCCGGGCCAAGCCGGACACGGCCATGCGCGGCATGCCCGACGCCGACCTGCACGACCTGGCGGCGACGATCGCGGTCGGCCGGCTGCTGATGCCGTCCAACGTGAGCGTGCAGGCCCCGCCGAACCTGGTGGGCAACGAGTTCGAGCTCATGCTGCGCGCCGGCATCGACGACTGGGGCGGCGTGTCGCCGGTGACCCCGGACCACGTCAATCCGGAGCGGCCCTGGCCGGCCATCGACGAGCTGAGCGCCGTCACCGCCGAGTCGGGTTTCCAGCTGCGCGAGCGGTTGACGGCCTACCCGCGCTTCGTCAGGGCCGGCCAGCCGTGGATCGACACCCGCATCAGCGCGCACGTGGATGCCCTGGCGGACCGGGAAACCGGCCTGGCCGACGAGAGCGCCGTCCTCAATGGACGGACGTGGCAGGAGCCGGACTACGCCCTGGAGTCGCAGGGCCGCACCGACCTGCACGAGACGATCGACACCACCGGCCGCACGGGCGACCGCCGCGGCGACTTCGACAGCGTCTACGGCGACTGGGAGTCCCTGCGCCACCAGTTGCAGACCAGCCCGACGTTCAGCAAGCTGCCCGGCGACGTCCTCAATGGACTGACGATCGCCGCCGAGAACCCGGCCGCGCTGCTGGAGGAGGCCAACGTCGACGCGGCCATGGCCCTGCTGACCGCGGACGGCGAGGCGCTGGAGACCATGACCCGGCTGGCCGACCAGCTGCGGGCCGAGGTCAACGGCGACGACGTCACCTACGTGGTCAACCGGAACATCAACTTCTCCAACGTCTGCTACGTCGGCTGCCGGTTCTGCGCCTTCGCGCAGCGGGAACGCGACGCCGACGCGTACCGGCTCACCGTGGCCGACATCGCCGACCGCGCCCAGGAGGCGTGGGACGTGGGGGCGACGGAGGTCTGCATCCAGGGCGGCATCGATCCCAAGCTGCCGACCAGCTTCTACGCCGACATGGTGCGGGCGATCAAGGCCAGGGTGCCGGGCATGCACGTGCATGCCTTCTCTCCCATGGAGATCGTCAGCGGTGCCACCAAGGCCGGCGTGAGCGTGCAGGAGTGGTTGACCGAGCTGCGCGACGCCGGCCTGGACACGATTCCCGGCACGGCGGCGGAGATCCTCGACGACGACGTGCGCTGGGTGTTGACCAAGGGCAAGCTGCCGACCAAGACCTGGCTGGAAGTCGTTGGCACCGCGCACAAGCTGGGCATCCGCTCCTCGTCGACGATGATGTACGGCCACGTCGACCACCCCGGCCACTGGCTCGGCCACCTGCGCACGCTGGCCCGTCTGCAGGACGAGACCGGCGGCTTCACCGAGTTCGTCGGCCTGCCGTTCGTGCACAACAACGCCCCGATCTACCTGGCCGGCGTGGCCCGCCCCGGACCGTCCCGAAGGGACAATCGCGCCGTGCACGCCATGGCCCGCCTGGCCTTGCACGGCCGGATCCACAACATCCAGTGCTCCTGGGTGAAGCTGGGCGACCGCGGCACGGCCGAGGTGCTGCGCGGCGGCGCCAACGACCTGGGCGGCACGCTGATGGAGGAGACGATCAGCCGGATGGCCGGTTCCGAGCACGGCTCGGCCCGCACCATCGCCGAACTGGACGCGATGGCGGCGTTGGCCGGCCGACACGCCCGCCAGCGAACCACGACCTACGGCCAGGTTGCGACAAGTGGACCCGTTCGGGTGAGCCTTTCGGACCACTGACGTTACGGCGAATGGGTAGCTTCTGAGGTTGCCTCCCAGCAACGTCGGCCTCGGAAGGACAATCCCGTGCGCAACAGAAAAGCGCTCGCGTTCCCGCTGGCCGTGTTGGTGGCCGGGACGATCATCGCTGGTGCCGGGGCCGCATTGGCCGCGACACCGAGCGAGATCGGCCCGGCCGTCCACGCGGCCGTCGACCACCAGCGCGGCAACCCGCCGTGCGAGCGGACCGGCCGGGGCAACCCGCCGTCCTGCCAGACCAGCACGCCGCCGGCCACGTGTGAGCCGGCCGGCTACGGCCGCGGCCTGCCGCCGTGCACGTCGACCACCCGGCCGACGACGACCACCCAGACGACGACCACGCCGTGCACGACGACCACGATGCCGTCGACCACGACAACGACGCCGTACACCACAACCAGCACGACGTCGTCGACCACCACCACCACCACGCCGTCGACCACGACATCGACGACGACCACCACGCCGTCGACCACGACGACAACCCCGGTGACGACCACGTCCACGACAACGTCGACCACCACGACCATGCCGTCGAACACGACGACCGCCCCGATGACGACGTCCACCGCGCCGGGCACCCAGGAGCTGGCCTACACCGGCACCAACACCGACACCGGCGTGCTGATCGGCATCGGCATGCTGCTCATCGTCGGCGGCGGCCTGATGCTGCTGGTCCGTCGGACCCCGAAGGCCCGCGGCTGAGTCGTCCGTGCTGAATCGTCGGGGGCGCCCCGCCCGCCCGGGGCGCCCGCGACGTACGGCACGTCACAGTTGCCCGAAGACACCTGATCGACGGCCCCGATGGGGGCCAGTACGCCCGTAAGCGCAGGTCCTGATCTTGTGGGACCCGGCGCTGGGCGGTCCGACCAGCGCGGTTATTCTCGCTCCTCGTGATGGACCGCACAGTCCCCGGAACGGGTGGGGTTGACACGTTCGGTAGTTTTCCGAACGACGGACACCCTCGTGTTCACTCTTTCGGGGCGACCTCACTGTCGGGAGACGCTGCATTGCGTAACCAGGTTCGGCACCTCACGCGTTCCACCCTGACTGCCGCCTGCCTGCTGCCGGCCACCATGCTGCTGACCGCCGGCCTGGCCGCCGCCGCCGAGAGCGACGCCCCGGTCGAGAGCCGGGTGCCGGTCACCCTGGACGGCGTCGCCCTGATCGCCATCCTGCTGGGTTTCGGCGGCCTCGTCGCCGGCCTGCTGCGTCACCGCCACCGCCTGGCCCGCGAGGCCAAGGCCGCCGCCGTCGCGGCCAAGGCGGTCGTCGAGGAGACTGCCGCCGCCGCGACCGTCAAGCCGGCCCCGCTCCCCACCCCGAGCCAGCTCTGAACCGCTTCAACTGACGTTTGGAAAGGACCATTCCTGACGTCAGACGTGAGGAATGGCGCTTTCACGCGGTCTCGTCTGAGTAGTTCGACGGTCTGCGGCCGGCTGTACGCACCGTTACCGTAGCCGGGTGGCGGAGAAGGAATCCCTGCTGAGCCGGTTGCGCAAGCGTCATGCTTGGCTCGACCATCTGGTCCGCGCCGGGGCGCGGTACACCGAACGCTACGGCGACCACTATGCCGCGGCGATCACCTACTACAGCGTGCTGTCGCTGATACCCCTGCTCATGCTGGGCTTCTCGGTGGCCGGTTTTGTCCTGGCCGGCAACATGGACCTGCTGAACCAGATCCGCAGCGGCATCGCCACGGCGGTGCCGGGGGCGCTCGGCGACCAGGTCAACACCATCGTCGGCAAGCTGATCGAGTCGCGCAGCACGGTCGGCATCTTCGGTCTGCTGGCTGCCCTCTACTCGGGCCTGGGCTGGATGACCAGCCTGCGCGACGCCGTCACCGCCCAGTGGACGCGTGAGCGCCCGCAACTGCCCTTCCTGATCACCGCGGTCAAGGACCTGCTCACGCTGGTCGGCCTCGGCCTGGCCCTGGTGATCTCGTTCGGCATCACCGCGGCCGGCTCGGCGCTGGGCGGCCTGGTGCTGGAGTGGCTGGGCCTGCGGCAGACCGGCTGGGCCGAGCTCCTGCTGTCGCTGGCCGCCATCGTGCTGGGCCTCGTGGCCAACTGGCTGGTGTTCCTGTGGGTGCTGACCAGCCTGCCGCGCTTCCACGTCGGCTGGCGCAGCGCCGTGCGCGGCGCGATCGCCGGCGCGGTCGGCTTCGAGGTGCTCAAGCAGGTCGGCAACATCTACCTGCAGTCGATCAAGGACTCGCCGTCCGGCTCGGTCTTCGGCACGCTGCTCGGCCTGCTGGTGTTCATCAACCTGGTGTCGCGGTTCCTGGTCTTCATCACGGCCTGGACGGCCACCGCCCGGGAGAACCTGGCCCGCTCGGCCGACCCGGTGCCGCCGCCGCAGCCGGTGCTGATCCGACCCACGGTGCAAGTGGCCGCCCGCCCGGACGGCGTGCTGACCGCCGGCCTGCTCAGCGCCGGCGCGCTGATCGGCGTGACGCTGACCAGGCTGCTACGACGACGCTGAGCCTCAGAAGTCACCCTGCCGGTGCGGCAACGTGAGTGGTGCTCGTTGCCTAGCTGTTGTTGGCCTGGGCCGCGAGCCGTCGGGCCCGGGCGGCCTTGGCCCGGCGCTTGCGCAGGACCATCACCACGAAGCCCAGCACGATCACGCCGGCCAGGATGGTCAGCGGCATGCCGACGTTGCCGAACGCCTGGTACATCGGGCTCCGGTCGGCCGCGGTCTGCACCCCGGCCGAGTCCGAGGTGTCGGTCGTCGACGACGTGGACGAGGCCGACGGCTTCACCGGCGGGGCCTGGTCGACCAGCTGGCCGACGGCGTGCGTGCCGGCCCCGGTCAGCGCGAAGCCGTAGTCCAGCAGCTTGGAGCCCTGCCGGTACATGGCGTACTGCTGCTGCTCGGCGCGCAGCAGCACGGCCACCACCCGGTGCCCGTTCTTGGCCGCCGAGGACAGGTTCGTGTAGTGCGCGTCGGTGGTGTTGCTGGTGATGCCGGTGATCGCGCCGGTGTAGGTGGTCAGCAGCTGGTCGGCGTTCTTGACCAGCAGGCCGCTCAGCGACACCGACCTGACCCCGGCCGCCTCGGCGAACGCCGGCTGCTGCATGGCGTGCCGGTAGATCACCGCCATGTCGTACGCGGAGGTGCTCATGCCGGGGCCGTCCAGGCCGCCGGGCGTGGCCACCCGCGTGTCCAGCGCGCCCATCTGCTTGGCCGCGGCGTTCATCAGGTCCAGCGTCTTCGGGATGCCGCCCAGCGCCCGGGCCAGCGCGTGCGGCACGTCGTTGCCCGGCTTGAGCAGCATCGACTCGACCAGCTGGGACACGGTGAACCTGGCGCCGGCCTGCACGCCGACGGCCGAGTAGCCCTTGGCCGCGTCCACGTCCTCCTGGGTGACCAGCACCGGCGTGCTGGGCTTGAGCTCCTGCAGCGCCACCATGGCCAGCAGCACCTTGATCAACGCTGCCGGGCGCTGCCGGGCGTGCGGGTCCTTGGCCGCGAGCACGGCCCCGGTGTCCAGGTCGGCCAGCACCCAGGAGGCGGCGTTGACCTCGGACGGGGGCGCGGTGGCGGCGTCCGGCGGCAGCACGAAGCCGCACTTGCCGAGCTGGTCGCCGCCCACCGGGTCGGCCGGCACCGGCAGCGGTGTCGGCGCGGCGGCGCCCGGGGCGGGCTGCTCCGCGTCGTCCTCGGCGGCCGGCGGCGACTGCTTGTTGGTGCACTCGCTCGGCACGGCGCTGGTGGACGACGTCGTCGTGCTGGTGGTGGTGGCCGCGACAGCGCTGCCCGTCGCTACGAACAGGGCGGTGACCACGCAGGCCAGAGCCATGACCAGGGCGGCTGCGGGCCGTCGAGCTGGGAGAGGCACCCCCGCAGGCTAGTGCCTTACGCGGTGTGACCGGTTGGACCCGTGGGTTACCCGATCCCGCCCGGGGCGGATACTGCGGACGTGAAGCTGACCCGTGGCAAGTCGGTGTTCCTGCTCCTGTTCGGGGTGTGGAGCTGGTTCATCTGGGTGACGTTGGTGATCAACGTGGCGCAGGACCCGCGGGCCTTCGTGGCCGGGTCGGCCACGGCTTTCTTCTACGTCCACCTCACGCTGGCGATCATCTCCATCGTGTTCGGGACGATCATCGGCCTGTTCGGCGTGCGCGGCCTGGTCGCGTCCCGGCGGCCGGCCGAGGTCGCTCACCCTGGGTGAGCCGGGCCAAGGGTTGCCCGCGCGCTGGCAATTGTGAACGTTCGCACGGTCGGGCCCGATCCTGTCCGGATTGCTACGTTCCGGCAGATGAGACGTCTGCTGACGCTGCTGATCGCCGCCGGAGCAGCTTTGGTCGGGTTGGCGCCGATCGCGTCCGCCGCCCCGGACCACCACTGCACCGCCACCGGCGCCACCTACACCTACGTGGTGCTCTACACGCCGGGCGTGCCCCGGTTCGCCGCCGAGGCCGAGTTGCGGCTCGACTGCGGCGCCCTCCTCGAGTACTACCCGGAGATCGGCGTCGCCGTGGCCACCTCGGCCGCCCCTGACTTCGCCGACAAGCTCGGCCCGTACCGGGCCTACAGCGGCCGCAAGGACGTGCCGGCGGCCACGCTGCGTTCCCGCTCGCTGGAGTCGGCGCTGACGGCCGTGCCGGCCGTCGACCGCAGCGCCGAGCAGTGGGACATGGACCTGATCAAGGCCAAGCAGGCCAACAAGATCGACGAGGGCAGTCGCCGGGTGCTGGTCGGCGTGCTCGACTCCGGCGTCGATCCGACCCACCCGGAGTTCGCCAAGTCCATCGACGCCGCCGACTCGGCCGGCTGCGTGACCGGCAAGGCCGACCCGTCGGTGCCGGCCTGGTCGCCGACGACGATCCCGCACGGCACGCACGTGGCCGGCACCATCGCCGCCGCGGACGACGGCAACGGCGTCACCGGCATCGCGCCCGGCGTGCGGCTGGCCTCGGTGAAGGTGGTCAGCGACGACGGCTTCATCTTCCCGGAGTCGGCGGTGTGCGGCTTCATGTGGGCCGCGCGGCACCACTTCACCGTGACCAACAACAGCTACTTCGTGGACCCGGGCTTCTACTTCTGCCGCAACAAGCCCGGCGACGCCGCGGCCTACGAGGCGATCCGGCGTGCGGTGGCGTACTCCACCGGCCGTGGCGTGCTCAACGTGGCCGCCGCCGGCAACGAGGCGATGGACATCGCCAATCCCGACCACGACACCGTGCGGACGACGCACCCGGTGGACCGCAACTGCGCCGTGCTGCCGGCCGGGTTGTCGGACGTCGTCTCCGTGACGGCCGTGGGTTACGGCGGCAGCAAGTCGAGCTACAGCGACTGGGGCAAGGTCGATGTGACCGCGCCGGGCGGTGACCGCGCGCAGCTTCCGCCCGCCGGCGCCGGCCCCGCGTGCCCGCTGTCCACGCTTCCTGGTGGCGGCTACGGCAGCATGTGCGGCACGTCGATGGCGTCACCGCATGTGGTCGGGGTGACGGCACTACTGGCCAGCACGCATCCGTGGGCCTCGCCCGCGCAGCTGCGGAGCCTGCTTCGGGCCGAGGCGACCCCCATCGCGTGTCCGGCCGACACGCCGACCTGCACCGGGCCGGCGGGGGACAACACGTATTACGGGCACGGACTGGTCAATGCCCTGGCCGCCGTGCGGCGCTGATAAGCAGTGGGCACGGGAAGTCCCCGCTTCCCGTGCCCGCCTGCAAGTCTTAGAAGTCGAACTCACCGTTGCGGACGCCGGCGACGAAGGCCGTCCATTCGGCCTTGTTGAAAACGTGAGCCGGCAGGCTCGGGTCCTTGGCGTCACGCAGTGCGATGTCGCCCGACGGCAGAGCAGCAACCTCGACGCAACCGCCGTCCTGGCAGAAGCTGCTCTTCTTGAACGTAATTTCCATTGAACGTGTTATCTTTCACTCAAGTGTTGGTTCTGATCACCTTCTCGATCAGGTCGAGTGAGGACTTGTGGTCCGGGCACTTCGACAACAGATTGGAGAAGATGTCCTGGTACTTCTTCACTTCCGACTCCTGGGCCGAGAACCGGTCGCCACCGCTCAGCTCCTGGTAGACAGTATCCTGATCGGTGTCGTTGTCGAAAGTGAAGATGACGTAGTTGCACTGGATGCCGAGATTGTAGCCGGCCGAGTACGGGTAAATCCTCAGATCGACACTATCGTGTCTGGCAAAGTCGATCAACGCGGCGAGCTGTCGTCGCATGGTCTCCGGCGAGTCGACCACCCGGTGCAGCGCGCACTCGTCGATCACGCCCGTGATCTGCAGTTCTCCCAATCGGTCGAGCACGTAACGCTGGCGTCTTCCGCGAATCTCGACGAGCTGGTCGATCTCGCTGTCCGGCGCCTCTGGGAAATTGTTCCTGAAGATTTCCCGGCAATATTCCGGTATCTGTACCAGCCCGGAGATCGCGAATCCGCTGAACCACTGCATGCCGGTCGCGGCCGATTCGAGCGAGATGTAGCTGCCCAGATTGGGCGGCCAGGCCTCGGGATGGTCCGACCACCAGCCCTCG
>DASWRQ010000244.1:0-11280 GCA_036403095.1 Kutzneria sp.
CCCCATGGCACCGGGGTCGCCACCGGCTTGGCTGTGTGGCCCGCACGTTCCCCTCACCAGATTCCATACGCTGCCGTACGGATCACGGTTCCGTACGGTACCGTACGGAACCGTGGCCGGGAAGCGCCGGACGAAGGACGACTGGGTCGCGGCGGCCCTCGAGATGATCGCCGAGCGGGGCGTGGGCGCCCTGGCCGTCGAGCCGCTCGCGCAGCGGCTCGGGGCGACCAAGGGCAGCGCGTACTGGCACTTCCCCAGCCGTGAGGCGCTGTTACAGGCGGCGCTGGACCGATGGGCCGGGGACATCACCACGGGCCTGGCCGCGTTCGCGTCGGTCGACCGGCCGCCGGACGAGCAGCTGTGGCTGGTCTTCAGCCGGGTGGTGGTGGACCGCCCGGAGAACGACATCGAGTTCGCCATGATCGCGGCCACCGACGACCCGCAGGTGGCGGCGGCGATGCGGCAGCTGAGCGAGGGCCGGTTGGGCTTCCTGGCCTCCCGACTCGTCGCGATGGGTTTCGGCGAGGCCACCGCTCGTGACCGGGCGCTGCAGATGCACACCTTCCTGCTCGGGCACGTGCAGGTCGTGCGCCGGGGCGTGGAGCTCGGCGATCCCGTCGAGTACGCGCGCAACGCCTACCGGCTGCTGACAGCGCCGTGAAGTCGGCCCCCATGAAGTCGACGCCCATGAGATCGACGCCGTGAGGTTCGCTGTGCGCGTAAAACCCGGCGCGCGGCGGGAGGCCGTCCGCGGGGTGTGGGGCGACGGGGCGCTCGTCGTGGCCGTCACCGCGCCGGCCGTGGAGGGCAAGGCCAACGAGGCCGTGCGCAAGGCGCTGGCCGGCGCATTCGGCATCCGCCGTCAGGACGTGGTCATCGTGTCCGGCGAGCGCAGCCGAGACAAGATCGTGGAGCTTCCGGACGACGTAGAGCGGTTGCGCGAACTTCTAGCCTAACACCAGTTCCGCACTGTCTAATGTGGACATCCAAAGTGGTCGATTAGTACTTTTCCGTGATCGTCACGCACACTGTTCACGCCGACAGGTGACATCCGGGAGGTGGGATGCCTACTCTTTCGACAGCGCTCGGTATAGGTGCGGCGGTACTCCTGCTCTCCGTGTTCGCCGTGCGCGTATCGGTTCGTCTCGGCCTGCCCTCGCTGCTGCTGTATCTCGGCATCGGCCTGCTTATCGGCGAGGCCGGCCTGGGCATCCGCTTCGACAACGCCGCGCTCACCCAGTCGCTGGGCATCGCCGCGCTCGTGCTCATCCTGGCCGAAGGCGGGCTCACCACGCGGTGGTCGGCCGTGAAAAGCTCACTGGGATTGGGAATCGCACTGTCCACTGTGGCCGTCGCGGTCAGTGTCGCCGTCACCGGCTTCGCGTTGCACCTGCTGCTCGGCCTGGACTGGCGCACTGCCCTGCTGTGGGGCGCGGTCCTGTCGTCGACCGATGCCGCCGCCGTGTTCAGTGTGCTGCGCGGCGTAGGCGTCTCCAAGCGGCTGGTCGGGGCGCTGGAACTGGAATCCGGCCTCAACGATGCCCCGGTGTTCATCGCCGTTGTGCTGCTCGTCGCCGCCGGCCCCTTGAGCTGGACGACGCCGCTGCTGGTCGGCTACGAGCTCGGCGTCGGCGCCGCTGTCGGCATTCTCGTCGGCCGGCTCGGCGCTTTCGGGCTGAGACGCGCGGCGTTGCCCGCCACCGGCCTCTATCCGGTCGCCACCGTCGCCATGTGTGTGCTGGCCTATGCGTTGGGTGACCTGGTGCACGCCTCCGGGCTGCTCGCCACCTACGTCACCGGCCTGGTGCTGGGGAATTCCCGGCTGCCGCACCGGTCCGACACCCTCTCCTTCGCCGAGGGCCTCGGTTGGCTGGCCCAGATCGGCCTGTTCGTCTTACTCGGCCTGTTCGCCTCGCCGGCGAGGCTGCTCAGTGCTCTGATCCCCGCCCTGGTCGCCGGGGCCGTGGTGCTGCTGCTGGCCCGTCCGCTGTCGGTGGTTCTGTCCATGACGCCGTTTCGAATCAAGTGGCGGGAACAGATCTTCCTGTCGTGGTCCGGACTTCGCGGGGCCGTGCCCATCGTGCTGGCCCTGATTCCGTTGACCCAGGGCGTTCCCGGCGCCCAACACCTCGTCGACGCCGTCTTCGTGCTCGTGGTCGTATTGACCTTGATCCAGGGCGGCACCCTGCCCTTGGTCGCTCGGTGGCTCGGTCTCGTCAAGCCCGGCGACACCCAGGAGATCGAGGTCGACTCCGCGCCTCTGGACACCCTCGGGGCCGAGCTCTTGCAGGTGCGCGTGCAGCCGGGTTCCAAGCTGCACGGCGTGTACCTGTCGGAGCTTCGGCTGCCGGTGGGCGCGACCATCAGCCTCATCGTGCGCGGCGAGGCCGGCTTCACCCCCAAGTCGACCACCCGGTTGCAGGAGGATGACCAACTGCTGGTCGTCGCCACGGATGAGGCCCGCGACGCCACCGAACGCCGCATCCGCGCCGTCGACCGCGCCGGCCGCTTCGCCCGCTGGAAGGGCGAGTCCGGCAGGGAGTGATGCCCCGCTACCAGATCCTCGTGGCCCGGCCCGCCGCCACGTGAATCTCCGCCCCGTCGAGCTCCGTCCGGCTTTCGGCGATGCCTTCCTCGCCGCGCCCAGGCCGGGCCGGGGCGACAATGGGGCATGGCTGTCGACGTCCGCACCGAGATCGTGATCGACGCCCCGCTCGCGCGGGTCGCCGGCTACGCCGCCGACCCGACCAACGCGCCTTCCTGGTACGTCAACATTCGGTCCGTGCGCTGGGAAACCCCGCCACCGCTGGCGCTGGGCTCGCGCGTCGCGTTCGTCGCGCGGTTCCTCGCCCGGGAATTGGCCTACACCTACGAGATCGTCGAGCTCGAGCCCGGCGCACGGCTGGTGATGCAGACCGCCCAGGGGCCGTTCCCGATGCGCACGACCTACACCTGGGAAGCGCTCGACGGCGAGCGAACCCGCATGACGCTGTGCAACAGCGGCTCCCCGGCCGGCTTCGCGGCCGTCACGGCGCCGATGATGGCGTCGTCGATGCGCCGGGCCAACCGCAAGGACCTGGCCGCGCTGAAGGCGCTGCTGGAAGGCTAGGCCAACGTCCCGGCGAACAGGGCCCGGTGCACGGCGAGGTAGGCGGGGCACGGGAACGTGGGGCGGGGCTGCCACCAGTGGTCGGGGCGGCAGGTGCCGCAGCGGCCGGCGGGGTCGGGGGAGTGCTCGCTGAGCAGGGTGGCGACGGCGTCGACGACGCGGGGGAGCTGGGTCCGGGTGACGCCGCTGACCAGGCGGTCGTCGGGGTCGAGGGCGAGGTCGGCGAGCATCGCCAGGTGGCGACTGAGCTCGTCGTCGAGCTCGCGGAACATGACTACCTCCGAGCGGGGGTCGGCCGAGGTGGTGCGGCCGAGTCTGCGCCGGTCGGGCCCCGAAGGGAGAGGCGCTTCACTCCTCCGGGAACAGAAACACCCGTTCGTGACGGCTCTCACGATGTGAGAGGGCGTCTCGACGGATCCGCGCACGGTCGGTTACGGTGGTCGACGTTAGGTCATGAGTGCCAGTGTCAAGCCCCGGCTAGCTGGCCGGCAACCCTCCTCCGCGGTGGGGTGCCCCGGGTGAGGACCAGGCCCGTCGCACCACCGCGACCGGGCAAGCGCGGACCCTCTCCAAGGCGGGTCCCTGACCCGAGGAGCACCCCCGTGACCATCGCGATCCCGCCGGCCCGCAGCACGGATACCGCCAACCCGACCGTTACGGCCGACGCCATCCCGACGGTGCCGGCAGTCGTCGGCGCCCGCCTGTCGGTGCCGCTGGTGACCGGCGACCGCATCACGTACGCCAACCTGGACCACGCGGCCAGCGCGCCGTGTCTGGAGCAGGTGCGCGACGCGGTGGACGAACTGCTGCCCTGGTACGCGAGTGTGCACCGTGGCGCGGGATTCGCCTCGCAGGTGTCCACAAAGGTCTATGAGCAGGCCCGGAACACGTTGCGGCGCTTCGTGGGCGCCCGCAACAGCGACACGGTGGTCTTCACGCGCAACACGACGGACTCGCTGAACCTGCTGGCGAAGTCGTTGCCGCGCCGCACTTCCGTGGTCCTGTTCGACACGGAGCACCACGCGGCGCTGCTGCCCTGGCGCGGCCCGAACGTCCGTCGCGTTCAGACTCCGGAGTCGGCCGCGGCCGCGGTGCCGGCGCTGGAGGCGGCGCTGAAGCTGTGCCCGGAGGGCCCGCGCCTGGTCGTGGTCACCGGCGCGTCGAACGTCACCGGCGAGCTGTGGCCGGTCGCCGAGCTGGCCCAGGTGGCCCGCCGCTTCGGCGCGCGCATCGCGCTCGACGCGGCGCAGCTGGCGCCGCACCGCCCGGTGGACATCAAGGCGCTGGACGTGGACTACGTGGTGCTATCGGCCCACAAGCTCTACGCCCCGTACGGCGCGGGTGCGCTGATCGGCCGCGCGGACTGGTTGCAGGCGGCGGAGCCGTACCTGGTCGGCGGCGGCGCCACCAAGAGCGTCGTCGACTGGGGCGACCACCTCGGCGTCGCGTGGTCGGCGGTACCGGAGCGACACGAGGCGGGCTCGCCCAACGTGGTCGGCGTGCACGCGCTCGCGGCGGCCTGCGACACGATCACCCGGCACGGCTGGGACCGCATCGTCGCGCACGAGCAGGCGCTGCTGACCCGGCTGCGTGAGGGCCTGCGCAGCATCCCCGGCCTGCATGAGCTGGCCATCTTCAGCGGCGACCAGGACCGCGTGGGCGTCGTGAGCTTCACCATTCACGGCCACGAGGCCGGCCTGATCGCCGCCGCGCTGTCCGCGGAGTACGGCATCGGCGTTCGCGACGGCGCGTTCTGCGCGCACGTGGCGACCCGCCGCCTGCTGGACCGCGTGGACGCCACCGAGCAGCGCGCCCTGCGGGCCAGCCTGGGGCTGGGCAGCACGGTCGAGCACGTGGACCGCCTCGTCGCCGCGTTGCGCGAACTCGTCGCCAATGGACCGAAGTGGACCTACGTGCTCGAGGACGGCCGCTGGGCGCCGGCCGACGACAACCGGCCGCTGCCGCCCTTCGTCGCCGGCTGAGGGACAATGGGCCGGTGAGCACCGAGCCCAACACCGAACCGGTCGCGGCCCAGCGGCCGCTGCCCCGCCGGATCGGACTGCTGGCGGCGGCCGGCGTCGTCGCGCTGGCGCTGGACATCGTCACCAAGGCCCTGGTCGTCGCGAACATCGAGGGCAAGCCACCGCTCGAGCTGGCCGGCGGCCTGGTCTACCTGGACGTGATCCGCAACCCGTACGCCGCGTTCTCGCTCGGCGTCACCGGCATGACGTGGGTGTTCAGCGTGATCTGTGTCGGCGTGCTGGCCGCGATCGTCTGGGTCGCGCCCCGGCTGCGCTCGCGGGGCTGGGCCGTCGGCCTCGGCTTCGTGTTCGGCGGCGCGCTGGGCAACCTGCTGGACCGCATCTTCCGCGCGCCGGGCGCGCTGCAGGGGCACGTGGTCGACTTCATCTCCGTGTTCGGGCCCAACGCCCGGTACTTCCCGGTGTTCAACTTCGCCGACTCGGCGATCTGTGTCGGCGGCGCGCTCATCGTGCTGATGGCGATCATCGGCCGGGACTACGACGGCCGCTCCACTCGAGAGGCCAAGACCGGTGAGTGATCTTCGCGAGCTGCCCGTGCCCGACGGCCTCGACGGCATGCGCGTCGACGCCGGCCTGTCCAAGCTGCTCGGCCTGTCCCGCACGACCGTGGCCACCCTGGCCGACTCCGGCGAC
The DNA here is from genome assembly GCA_036403095.1 of Kutzneria sp. Lineage (GTDB taxonomy): Bacteria > Actinomycetota > Actinomycetes > Mycobacteriales > Pseudonocardiaceae > Kutzneria. Next base: position 5,785 of record DASWRQ010000244.1, read on the forward strand.
GTGGTGGTCGACGGCCGCGCCGTGGGCAAGTCCGACCGGCTGATCGCCGGCTCGTGGCTGGAGGTGACGCTGCCGCCGCCGGCGCAGCCCGTCACCGTCCAGGCCATCCCGGTCGAGGGCCTGGTCGTGCTGCACGAGGACGACGACGTCGTGGTCGTGGACAAGCCCGTGGGCGTGGCCGTGCACCCGAGCCCCGGCTGGACCGGCCCCACCGTGGTCGGCGGCCTCGCCGCCGCCGGCATCCGGATCTCCACCTCCGGCGCGGCCGAGCGGCAGGGCGTGGTGCACCGGCTGGACGCCGGCACCACCGGCGTGATGGTCGTGGCCAAGAGCGAGCACGCCTACACCGTGCTGAAGCGGGCGTTCAAGGAACGCACCGTCGACAAGGTCTACCACGCGCTCGTGCAGGGGCATCCCGATCCGACGCGCGGCACCATCGACGCGCCGATCGACCGGCACCCCAAGCACGACTACAAGTGGGCCGTCGTGGCCAGCGGCCGCCCGAGCGTCACGCACTACGAGATGCTGGAGGCGTTCCGGGCCGCGTCGCTGCTCGAGGTGCACCTGGAGACCGGGCGCACGCACCAGATCCGCGTGCACTTCTCGGCCCTGCACCACCCGTGCGTCGGCGACCTGACCTACGGCGCCGACCCCGTGCTGGCCAAGCGGCTGGGTCTCACCCGGCAGTGGCTGCAGGCCAAGACCCTGTCGTTCCACCACCCCGCCGACGGCGAGTGGGTGACCTTCGAGAGCCAGTACCCCGACGACCTCCGCCTCGCCCTCGACCGCATCCGCGCCGAGAGCTGACCCCCCAATTTTCCCCCACCTAAGTGGCTTATTTGGCTTCTGACGCCACGTAAGCCACTTAGGTGGGGGAAAAACGGGGGGAGCTAGAGCTCGATCTCCCAGGTGAGGGAGTGGGCGGGGTCGTCGGGGCGGGGGCTCCAGCGGACCGAGGTGAGCTCGGTGGAGTCCGGCAGCACGTAGACGGTGTGTCCGCCGGCGGTCTCGCCCGGCTGCACGCCGATGCGGTGCGGCGGCCGGGAGGACAGCGACACCGGGGCCTTGGACACGGTCTGCCCGTCGGCCGCGACGAGCAGCAGGTACAGGTCGGGCAGCGAGGAGAACGGCACGGTGCCGCGGTTGGTCAGCTCGGTGTGCACGACCACGGCCCGCTCGCCCTCCTGGAGGCGATAGCCGGCCGCGGTGAACAGGAAGTCGGCGGGGTCGACGACCTCGACGAGCTGGATGGACAGCTGCTCGCCCTCCAGGCCGACGGTCTGCTGCGTGGAGCCCACGGTGAATTTCGGCGGCGGCACGGGCGCGGCGGTGACGGTCTGCTCGTCACCACGGGCCCACGCGGACGTCTGCGGCGGACCCCACGTGCCCCCGGCCGGCGGCTGCGCGGCCGGTTGCGCCGGGGCGGCCTGCTGCTGCGCGGGGAACGGCACACTCTGCGGCGCGGGCGCGTACTGGGGCGGCGGAGCGTACTGCGGCTGCGGGTGTTGCTGGTACGGGGGCTGCTGCGGCATCTGCTGCTGGGGCGGCGCGTACTGCGGCTGCTGCTGGTAACCCGGCCACTGCTGCTGTTGCGGCGGGCGGCTGGCGGCGGCCAGCGCCGCCCTGATCCCGTTCGGGTCGCACTCCACGCCGACCAGCAGCGGCATGCCCTGCGCGGACAGCGCGACCAGGCGTGCGGCCGCCTCCCGCGGGTCCATGCCCAGTCGCGCGGCGACGTCGTGCACGGCGGCCCGTCCCATCTCGGCGATCAGCGAGAGCAGACGGAAGTCGACAGGATCCGGCACGGCCACGGCTGGCACGCTACCCGGTCGCCTCGCGCACCGTCCGTCCCGGTGCGCCGCATCGCGGAAGATCACCTGCCCGGTGGGGGTAACAGCGCCGGAACGTGGACGTAAAGCAGGCTTTCTACCGTCGGTGGCCATGACCATCACCGCGCCGGAGACCGCCCCCAAGCGTCGTTACGCCTGGCTCGCGGCCAATGAGGACAGCGAGGACTTCTCGCTGCGCTACGCCGCCCAGTCGTTCCGACGCTGGTCCCCGTTCTCGGTGGCCGGCACGGCGCTGGGCGGCATCGCCTACCTGGCCGACTTCGCCATCGGCGCGAGCATCGTGATGCTGCACGGTTTCTCGTCGGCGGCGCTGGCCATCGGCATCGCGGCGGTGGTCATCTTCCTGACCGGCATCCCGATCGCCACCGCCTGCGCCCGCTACGGCGTGGACATGGACCTGCTGACCCGCGGCGCCGGCTTCGGCTACTTCGGGTCCACGCTGACGTCCCTGATCTACGCCAGCTTCACGGTGATCTTCTTCTCGCTGGAGGGGTCGATCATGGCCCAGGCGTTCCAGCTGGCCTTCGGCTTACCCCTGGCGCTGGGCTACCTGCTGACCACGTTGATCGTGCTGCCGTTCGTGCTGTTCGGCATGCGCGCGCTGGCCCGGATGCAGGCGTGGACGCAGCCGGTGTGGATCGCGGGGCTGGTGCTGCCGTTCGTGGTCGTGCTGGCCACGCATCCCGAGAAGTTCGGCCAGTTCACCTCGTTCGGCGGCGGCCTGTCGCTGACCGGCGTCGGCCTGGGCGCGGGCGTCGCGCTGTCGCTGATCGGGCAGATCGGGGAGCAGGCCGACTACCTGCGGTTCATGCCGGCCAAGACCGAGGCCAACCGGCGGGCCTGGTGGGCGGCGGTCATCGCCGCCGGGCCCGGCTGGGTGGTGCTGGGCGCGCTCAAGCAACTGGGCGGGGCGTTCCTGGCGTTCTGCGCGTTGGGGGCGATCGGACAGTCCGCCGTCCTGGAGCCGATCGCCCCCTACGTGGAGGCCGTGCGTCCGGCGCTCGGCGCCGTCACGCTGCCGCTGGCCGCGCTGTTCGTCGTCGTCTCCCAGATCAAGATCAACACCACCAACGCCTACTCCGGCTCGCTGTCCTTCGCCAACTTCTTCTCCCGCGTGCTGCACCGCCATCCGGGCCGGGCCTGGTACGTGCTGGTCAACTGCGGCATCGCGTTGGCGTTGATGGAGTTCGGCGCGTTCGCCTTCCTCAACAACATCCTCGGCTTCTACTCCAACGTGGCCATCGCGTGGATCGGGGCCGTCGTCGCCGACCTGGTGATCTGCAAGCCGCTGGGCTGGAGTCCGCCGTACGTCGAGTTCAAGCGGGCCTACCTGTACGCCGTGAACCCAGTCGGCTTCGGCTCCATGGTGCTGGCCTCCGTCGTCTCCGTGGTCGCCTACTTCGGCGCCTTCGGCCCGATCGCCGCCGCCTGGAGCCCGTTCATCGCCCTGGCGATCGCCATGGTCGCCGTGCCGGTGATCGCGAAGCTCACCGGCGGCCGCTACTACCTCGCCCGCCCCAACCTGGTGTCCGGCCCCGATTCCGGCGCCACCGACCTCACCGTCACGCACGTCTGCGAGGTGTGCCAGGACCCGTACGAGCTGCCGGACATCGTCGACTGCGCCCACCACGGCGGCGCCGTCTGCTCCCTGTGCTGCACGCTGGAGACGGCTTGCGGCCAGGTCTGCCGGACCTCCGGCCCGGTCCTGCTCCAGCTGTCGGCCACCCCACGTGACGATTCGCCGACAGCAGCGAATGCGCGCCACTGACCTGGGGCTTTCTGTCAACCGGAAGTAGCGGAAAGTAGTCCGCGTGCCGGTGCCGGCGGGTCTCCCGCGAGGAGGCAAGATAGGGGGGCTCGTCGCTTGTCAGCCCCAGGGGAGGCCGTCACCTATGTCCGACTCGTTCGTGCACCTGCACGTGCACACCGAGTACTCGATGCTCGACGGCGCCGCCAAGCTCAAGGACATGTTCACCGAGTGCGATCGGCTGGGCATGCCGGCGGCGGCGATCACCGATCACGGCAACATGTACGGGGCCTACGACTTCTACCGCCAGGCCACCGCCGCCGGGGTGAAGCCGATCATCGGCATCGAGGCGTACATGGCGCCGGGCTCGCGGCACGACAAGCGGCGCATCACCTGGGGCGAGCCGCACCAGAAGAACGACGACGTGTCGGCCAGCGGCGCCTACACGCACCAGACGATCTGGGCGGCGAACAACGAGGGCCTGCACAACCTGATGCGGGCCTCCAGCTACGCCAGCCTCGAGGGCCAGCTGGGCAAGTGGCCGCGGATGGACCGGGAGCTGTTGGCGGCCAACTCCAAGGGCCTGATGGCGACCACCGGCTGCCCGTCGGGCGAGGTGCAGACCCGCCTGCGTCTCGGCCAGGACAAGGAGGCCCTGCAGGCCGCCTCGGACTGGAAGGACATCTACGGCGAGGGCAACTTCTTCGTCGAGCTGATGGACCACGGCATCGAGATCGAACGCCGGGTCCGCGACGGCCTGATCAACGTGGCCAAGCAGCTGAACCTGCCGTTCGTGGTGACCAACGACTCGCACTACACCTACGACACGGACCGGGACGCCCACGGCGTGCTGCTGTGCGTGCAGACCGGCAAGACCCTGCAGGACCCGACCAGGTTCAAGTTCGACGGCACGGGCTACTACCTGAAGTCGCCGGACGAGATGCGCGCGATCGACTCCTCCGACGCCTGGCAGGAGGGCTGCCGCAACACGCTGTTGGTGGCCGAGAAGGTCGACACCACCGACATGTTCAAGTTCCACAACCTGATGCCGCGGTTCCCGATCCCCGAGGGCATGACCGAGGACGAGTACTTCAAGCAGCAGGTCTGGGCCGGCATGGAGCGCCGGTTCCCGGACGGCATCGACGAGGAGCACCGCAAGCAGGTCGAGTTCGAGATCGGCGTCATCCTGCAGATGGGCTTCCCGGCCTACTTCCTGGTGGTCGCCGACTTCATCAACTGGGCCAAGGCCAACGGCATCCGGGTCGGCCCGGGCCGTGGCTCGGCGGCCGGCGCGCTGATCGCGTACGCGATGGGCATCACCGACCTGGACCCGCTGGCCCACGGGCTGATCTTCGAGCGCTTCCTCAACCCGGACCGGGTCAGCCCGCCCGATATCGACATCGACTTCGACGAGCGCCGGCGCGGCGACGTCATCCGGTACGTGACCGAGAAGTGGGGCGAGGACAAGGTCGCCCAGGTGATCACCTTCGGCACCATCAAGGCCAAGGCGGCGATCAAGGACTCGGCCCGGGTGCTCTACGGCCAGCCCGGCTACGCGGTGGCCGACCGGATCTCCAAGGCCTACCCGCCGGCCGTGATGGCCAAGGACATCCCGCTCAACGGCCTGTTCGACCCGCAGCACAAGCGCTACGGCGAGGCCACCGAGATCCGCGCCCTCTACGAGCAGGACCCGCAGGTCAAGGAGATCATCGACACCGGCCGCGGCCTGGAGGGCCTGATCCGCAACGCCGGCGTGCACGCCTGCGCGGTGATCATGTCCGCGGAGACGCTGACCGACCACATCCCGGTGTGGAAGCGGCCGCAGGACGGCTCGATCATCACGCAGTTCGACTACCCGACCTGCGAGACGCTCGGCCTGCTGAAGATGGACTTCCTGGG
>DASWRQ010000245.1:0-45211 GCA_036403095.1 Kutzneria sp.
TCCTCGGGAAGCCCTGGATCTGCGTGGTGACGATCTCGTCCCCCGGCCGTTGCGGGCGTCGGTACTTGTCGATCACCCCGTGCAGCTCGTCGCGCAGCGCCTTGAGCTCGTCGGGGGTGAGCGGCAGCTCCTGGTCGGACATGACGAACGACTCGCGCCACGGCTGATCCCAGTCCTGGGCCAGGAAGGTCGTCATGCGGCGGTAGTTGTTCGAAGCGATCTCGTACAGGTAGGCGTTGAGGGCGCCGGCCGACTCGTCGTCGTCGCGGAAGTCCTCGATGCGCAGCTCGGTCGACTCGTAGGCCGCCTTCCACCAGCGCTCGCGCTTGTTGCCGCGGTCCGTGTCCTGCTCGATGAGGCCGTGGTCGGCCAGCTGGCGCAGGTGCCAGCTCGTCGTGCCGCTGGTCTCCCCCACTCGCTGAGCCAGGCCCGTCGCCGTCGCCGGGCCGTCCGCCCGGAGCAGCCCCAGCAGCCTGACCCGCAGCGGGTGGGCCAGGGCCCGTAGCGTCTTCGCGTCCAGCCTGATCTCCGTCACGGGTCCACCGTAGCGACCGCAGAGGATCCTTTGCAGAGGTTTCTCTGCAATTGCCCTCGGCTCGTTGTTGTCAGGGCTAGCTGGTTGACTTGTCCGATGACCGCTGCCCCGCTGGTGCTCCTCGACTCGGCCAGCCTGTACTTCCGGTCGTTCTACGCGCTGCCGGACTCGATGACCTCCCCCGACGGCCAGCCGGTCAACGCCGTGCGCGGCTTCGCCGACACCGTCGCCCGCATCCTGATCGACCGGCGCCCGTCGCGGCTGGTCGCCTGTCTCGACGCCGACTGGCGGCCCGCGTTCCGGGTCGAGGCGCTGCCTTCGTACAAGGCGCACCGGGTGGCTTCCGGGAGCGACGGGGCCGAGGAGGAGGTGCCCGACGCGCTCACGCCGCAGGTGCCGATCATCCTCGACCTGCTCGACGCCGCCGGTATCGCCACCGCCGAGGCCACCGGCTACGAGGCCGACGACGTCATCGGCGCGCTGGCCCATGCCGAGAAGATCGACCCCGTCGAGGTCGTCACCGGCGACCGCGACCTGTTCCAGCTCGTGCGGCACACGCCGACTCCCGTCACCGTCATGTACATCGGGCAGGGCTGGAACAAGGTCCAGATCATCGGGCCGGCCGAGCTCGCCGCCAAGTACGCCTTGCCCGTCGAGTCCGCCGGCGACGCCTACGCCGAGATGGCCGTGCTTCGCGGCGACCCTTCCGACGGCCTGCCCGGCGTCGCCGGCATCGGCGAGAAGACCGCCGCCAAGCTCATCACCGACTTCGGCTCCTTGTCCGGCGTTCTCGCCGCCGTCCTCGATCCCCGCGACCGCCGCCTCACCGCCCGGGTTCGCACCAAGCTGATCGAGGCCGCCGACTACCTGGCCGCCGCCCCCGTCGTCGTCCGCGTCGCCGTCGACGCCCCCGTGGTGATGGACCGCCCCGACCCCGTGCCCGCCGGCCCCGCCGACGTGGACCGGTTGATGGCGTTGAAGAAGCGTTGGAACCTGGGAACTTCAGTCGATCGGCTCATCGCCGCCCTGAAGCGTTAGGCCCGCCGGCCCGGCAAGCAGTTCCTAGGCTGGTCGTCGCGTTAATCCGAGGCATTGTCGGGTACTCGCCCGTATGGACGCACGACTGGGGATGGCCGCTTCGGCCACGGCGCTGGTGCTCGCGACGGCGGGGTGCGGAGGGGTGCCAAAAGCCTCCGCACCTGCTCAGCAGGCGCTCGTTCAGCAACAGACGACCACCACGACGCCGCCGCCGCGGAAGGAGCTGCCGCAGGGCGGGCGGACAGTGTTTCCGCAGTACCGGGTGGTGGCCTACTACGGGACCGCCGGCACGGCGGCGCTCGGAGTGCTCGGACAGGGCTCGCCGGAGGAGGCGGCCACGGCGGTCGACCAAGCCGCCCAGGGATTCGCGACGCCGGATCGGAAGGTCCAGCCGGCGATGGAGTTCATCGCGACGGTCGCGGACAGCTACCCGGGACCGGACGGCGCCTACAGCCACCAGGTGGAGAGGGCGAAGGTCCAGGAGTACCTGGACGTGGCCCGAGAGCACCACCAGCTGTTCATTCTGGACGTCCAACCGGGACAGCGGGACTTCATGTCGGCGGTGCAGCCGTACCGGGATCTGCTGGCGCAACCGGACGTCGGCCTGGCCCTGGACGCGGAGTGGCGGATGGACGCGGGCGAGGTGCCGGGCTCGGTGATCGGCCACGTCGGGACGGCAGAGGTCAACCAGGTCCTCGACTGGACCGCCGCCCTCACCCGGGACGCCGATCTCCCACAGAAGGTCGTTGTCCTGCATATGTTCCGCGCGTCGATGATCACCGACCTGCCCACCGTCGCCCAGCACACAGAGCTGGCGCTCGTGCAACACCTGGACGGGTTCGGCGGCGTCGAGACCAAGATGGACATCTATCACGCCATCGCCGACCCGCAGCGGTTCCACATGGGCTTCAAGTTGTTCTACACGCAGGACCAGCCCCTGCTCGGGCCACCGGACGTGCTGGCCATGCAGCCGCAGCCGGAGTTCGTCAGCTACCAGTAAACCGCTGGGTGGCCGTTGCCATGATGGACCGGTGAAACTAGCGAATGCCTGCTACCTCTGCCATACCGAGGAGGATCTGGACTACCTGGCCGGTGACGTCGACGCCGCGCCGGATGATGTCGTCAAGCTGATAGCGTCCTCGGACCACTGGTCCCGGGAGCAGTGGCAGTGGCTGGTCCAGCGGTTCGCGCCACGGCTGATCGACCTGGTGCGCCGCCGGGAAGCCGACATCGACTACACGCTGCGCGTCTTGGGACCGCTGTACGGGGACCTCGGGAGCTGGCCGGACAACGAGCGCCGGGCCACCGAGGAGGCATTGCACGGGGCGTTGATCGACGCACTGGAGCACTGGCCCACCCACGATCTCGTGCGGATGCTCGGCGGACTGGGCAGCGTGTACGACGACCTGTGGCCATGGCTGGCCCGTGTCGACGCCGCCATCGGCCCGGCGGCGCGGGCCGGCGTCGTTCGGCTCGCCTTCCACTGGTCGATGGACCTGCTCTGGCAGGAGGACAACTGGTTCAGCTGGTGGTATCCGGACGATCCCGTGGCCCTCGTTCGAGAGTGGACACTGAACGCCAGGCCCGTGGTCGACGAGTACGGCCGCGAGCATCCGACCTGCAAGACCGCGCGTGACACGCTGACGGCCATCGGCTGTCTCGAGCGCGGCGAGAACGGTCCCTGGCCGTACCCCCATCACCACGGCCCCTTTGAGCAGAAGATCCTCAACTGATCAGGTGTCAGCTGACCTCCATCGCGGTGGCGACGATCCGGGTGATGAAGGCTGACTTGGCGGCGGTGTAGCCGGCGGGGTCGTCGCGGAAGCGCTCGGCGAGGAAGTACTTGAGCTCGGCGTAGGCCCGGGCGGTGTCGGGGTGGATGCGGAGGTAGTCGCGGAAGGCCAGGACCCGGGCGAAGTCGGGGTTGTCGGACGCGCAGACGTAGAGGTGGTGCGCGGGGGCGCCGACGGGGGTGGTGAAGGCGTGCCGGCCGGTGATGCCGAGATCGCCCTCGTGGGAGTAGCCGAGCGGGGCGAGACGGCCGATGACGGCGGGCAGGTGGTCGAGGGAGGGGACGACGGCTGTGAGGTCGATGACGTCCTTGGCGGCGAGCCCGGGCACGGCGGTGCTGCCGACGTGCTCGAAGCGGGAGACCAAGCCGGTCAGCGGCCCCAGCAGGCTGTCACGCAGCGAGGCGAACACGGCCGGCCAGCGCGGGTCGTAGCCGACGATCTCGATCACGAGGCGACCCGCAGCCGGGACACCAGGACGGCCCCGGCGACCATCACGACGCCGATGGTGACCAGACCCCACTGGCTGGAGCCGAACAGGTCGGTCATCCACCCGACCCAGTACGGCCCGAGGAAGCCGGACAGGTTGCCGATGGAGTTGATCACGCCGATGCCGGCGGCCACGGCGGCGCCGGACAGGAACGCGGACGGCAGCGTCCAGAAGCAGGGGAACGCGGCCATCACGCCGATCGCGCACGCGCACAGCCCGGCGTAGCCGAGCCACGGGGCAGAGGTCAGGAAGGCGGACACGGCCAGCAGTACGCCGCCGGCGGCCATCGGGGCCAGGGTGTGGGCCACAGGTCGCCCGATCCGGTCACAACGACGACCCCACCAGACCATCGCGATGGCCCCGACGGCGTAAGGCGCGGCGGTCAACAGGGTGACGGGCAGGTTGGCCAGGCCGAGTGAGGTCTTGAGAATGGTCGGCATCCAGAACCCGAGCCCGTACAGGCCGAACGCGATGGCGAAGTACACCAGGCCCAGCGCGATCACCCGCGGGTGCAGCACGGCCTGTCGCACGGGCATCTCGGGCACGGCCGAGTCCTCACGGGCCAGCGTCGCGGTGATCCACTCCCGTTCGTCGGCGCTGAGCCAGCGGGCGTCGGCGGGCCGGTTGGGCAGCAGCCACAGCAGCAGCACGCCGAGCACGATCGACGGCAGGCCCTCCAGCAGGAACAGCCAACGCCAGCCGGCCAGCCCACCGACCCCGTCCAGGCCGAGCAGCAGGCCGCCGACCGGCGCGCCCAACGCCGTGGACAACGGCACGGCGACCATGAACAGACCGGTGACGGTGGCCCGCCGCGCCGCCGGGAACCAGTAGCTCAGGTACAGGATCATGCCGGGGAAGAAGCCGGCCTCGGCCACGCCCAGCAGGAAACGCAGCACGAAGAAGCTGGCCTCGCCCTGGATCGCCGCACAGGCGCTGGCCACGATCCCCCACACGACCATGATCCGAGCCATCCACACCCGCGCCCCGACCCGGTGCAGGATCAGGTTGCTCGGCGCGTCCAGCAGCACGTAGCCGACGAACAGCAGCCCGGCGCCCAGCCCGTACGCGGTGGCCGACAGACCGAGCTGCTTGTTCATGGTCAGCGCGGCCACCGACAGGTTGGTCCGGTCCAGGTACGCGAAGAAGTAGCAGACGGCCATCAGCGGGACCAGTCGCCAGGTCGCCCTGGCCAGGGCCCGCTCCCCCACCTCGCCGGAAATCACGCGCTGAGCGTATCGACAGGTCCGAACCGGACACTTCCCCACCGGCCCGGACGTTGCACCGTTGAGATGAAGGAGATGGCATGGGCCTGATCGGTACGCTGCTCGGCTTCGTGGTGACGCTGTTCATCCTGTTGCTGATCGCCCGGATGATCCTGGACTGGGTGTCGGTCGCCGGTCGCGGCCCGTACTGGACGGTCCGCGCCCGCCGGCTGGCGCACGCCGGCACCGAGCCGGTGCTGGCACCGGTCCGCCGCGTGGTGCCGCCAATCCGTGCCGGCGGCATCGGCATCGACCTGGCGTTCACGCTGGTGTTCGTGGCCGCGGTGATCGTGCGCGGCATCCTATTCAGCCTGTGACGGCGACCATGGCCACGGCTTCCTGCACGTGCGCGGCGCAGTCGGAGTCGGGCGTGGTCAGCCAGGTCTCGATGGCCACGCGCAGCGCGGCGTAGGTGGCGGCGACGAGCAGGCGGGTGCGCAGGACCTGCTGCGCGGTGGGCTCGGCGGGCAGAAGCTTGTCGACGAGTTGACGCTCCTGCTCGACGCTCCGCTCCAGGAACGTGGCGCGCAGGGCGGGCGTGCGGGCGAGGAGCTCCTGGACGCGACGGAACCGCTCGTGGTCGCCGTCGATGGTGCTGACCACGGCGTCGGCCAGGGTCGAGGCGGTGTCGACGGCGTCGAGCAGGCGGGCGAACTCCTCGTCGTGCACGGCGAGCAGCACGCCTTCCTTGGCGGTGAAGTAGCGGAAGAAGGTGCGGGGCGAGACGTCGGCGGCGGCGGAGATCTCCTCGACGGTGGTGGCCTCGAAGCCCTTGGCCTCGAACAGCGCCAGCGCGGCGTCCACCAGGGCGGCCCTGGTCTGCTGCTTCTTGCGCTCCCGCAGCCCGCACAGCTTGGTCACCCGGTCACCCTACCGGAGGAAAGTGTCATTTGACGCCAAGTGGCAGGCTGTGCCACTTTTGTGCCATGACCTCCTGGCGGACCGCCGACATGCCCGACCTCACCGGCAAGACCGCGCTGGTGACGGGGGCCAACAGCGGCATCGGTTACCACGCGGTGCTGGGCCTGGCCGAGCACGGCGCCCACGTGCTGCTCGCGGCTCGCAACCCGGAACGCGGCGAGAAGGCGGTCGCGGCGGCGAAGGCCAAGCTGCCGGACGCCCGGATCGAGCTGCTCCGTCTCGACCTGGCCGACCTGGCCAACGTGCGCGAGACGGCCAAGGCGGTGCTGGCCGAGCACGAGCACCTGGATCTGCTGGTGAACAACGCCGGCGAGAAGGTGGTGCCGAAGCGGCGCACCACCAAGGACGGCTTCGAGGCCCAGTTCGGCACGAACCACCTGGGGCACTTCGCGCTGACCGGCCTGCTGCTGCCGGCCCTGCGTGAGGGGGCGAGGGTCGTGACGATCACCAGCGGCTCGCACCGGTTCAACGCGTTCGACATCGACGACCCGCAGCAGGAGCGGGCCTACCGGCCGATGCGGGCCTACGGCCGGTCCAAGCTGGCCAACCTGATCTTCACGCTGGAGCTGGACCGCCGGCTGGCCGGCACCGGCATCGCCAGCTACGCCGCCCACCCCGGCTTCGCGGTGGACCCGGAGATCGGCCTGGGCAACCCGGTGATCGACGTGCTGGCCAAGCCGATCGTGCAGGACATGGCCGGCGGCGCACGGCCCACGCTGTACGCCGCGACCGCACCCAACCTGCCCGGCGGAACCCTGGTCGGCCCGGGCAACCTGTTGCGCAGCAAGGGAGCGCCTCGTCCCGAGAAGCCCTCCCCCAAGGCGACCGATCCGCGCCTCGGCCGCCGCCTGTGGGAGCTGTCCGAGGAACTGACGGACGTGCGCTACCTCAGTTCTTGAGCAGCTTGCTGACCAGCCGCAGCCCCTGCCGCGCCGTCAGGTGCGGCAGGTAGGCGCGGCCGATGGCGTTGCCGATCGACGGCAGCGCCGAGGAGTCCGGATAGGCCATGAACAGCGGCCGGTACTCGGGCTGGAACTTGGCCTTGAACGACAGCAGCGAGCGGAACCCGTACACCGGCTCCAAAGCCTGGCCGGTGACGTCGAGAATCCGTTGCAGCGACGACACTTCCTCGCCCCGGTCCAGCCGGGCCAACGGCGCGCCGGACAGGCTGAGGAACCGGGCGCCCTCCTCCTTCAGCGACAGCGCCGCCGAGGCGATCATGAACTCGGTGACGCCGCGGAAGCCGGCCCCGCGGCGGCGCATGAAGTCCAGCGTCCAGCCGACCGGCTCGCCGTCCTCGAACACGGGCAGCCAGCTGGTGACGCCGTGCACGGTCCGGTCCGCGTCCACCGCGATCAGGCAGCGCACCGAGCGGTCGGCCAGCTCGTCCAGGCCGCCGAGGGTGAAGCCCATCTCGGGCATTCCCTTGTCCGCCACCCATTCCTCGGAGATCGCCCGCACCTGGTCGCTGATGGCCAGCGGCGCGTCCGAATAGGACAGCCACTCGGCGGCGATGCCCTCCTTGCCGGCCTTGTTCAGCGCCGTCCGCACGTCCTGCCACTTCTTGCCGGTGAACTCCAGGTCGGCCAGGCCGACCACAGTGTCCTCGGCCACCTGCACGGCCCGCCAGCCCAGCCCCACGGCGGCGTCACGCACCTGGTCGGTCACGCTGTACAGGCACGGCGTCCAACCGTTGTCGGCACAGAACTGTTGGAAGCCGACAACAACGTCGCGGTGCAGGCCCGGATCGCCGACCGGGCCGCCGGTGGTCAGCGCGACCGTCGCCGACACCCGGTAGGCCAGGGCGGCCTGCCGACAGGGCGTGAACCAGTACTGGTTGCCCGGCCAGGTCGTCATGTACGCCAGCGAGGACCCGCCGTGGTGCTCCATCAGCTTGCGGGCATCCACCGCGGCCACGGCGTCCTGCACGGGCTTGGCCCGCCAGAAGCTGATCAGCAGCCCGATCAGCAGCACCACCCAGAACACCGCGCCGGTGTACTCCCAGACCAGGACGGCCAGGCCGCCGGTGGGCAGGAAGTCGATGTCGGTCAGCAGGGCGTAGCCGGGCGGCAGGTAGCGGGTCGGCAGGTCGGTCAGCAGCAGCGTCAGGTCCGGCACCGGCCTGAAGTGCGCCCGGTCCAGGTAGCCGATGCCGACGTAGACCGCCGAGGTGAGCAGGAACGTGACGAGCAGGCCGACCGCGAGCCGGCGGTAGGTGCGCTGCGGCGCGGTCACCGTGAACACGCGGCGGGTGCCGAGCAGCAGCGCGCACACCGCGAACGGCAGCACGATCGGCGCGATGTTCGGGATGACGTCGGTGAAGTCGGTCTCGCCGTAAAGGTAGCCGGTGACGAAGGCGACGCAGCCCAGGCCGAGCATCACGTTGAACACCAGCGCCAGCCACCACGCGAACCGGCGGCCCCGGCGCAGGCCCTCGGCCACGGCGAGCAGCAGCAGCGCCGGACCGATCGAGGTGATGGCCGAGCCGATGCCGGTGCCGATCGTCTCGGCGGTGACCACCCGGCAGTTCACGGTGTCCTGCAGCCCGTTCGAGCAGTACTCGGAAACGGTGGCGGCGTCCACGGCCGGCGAGGCGAACATGTACTGGAGCAGGCCCAGCGGGCCGATGGCGGTCTTGGAGAACAGCGTCGCGACCGGGCCGAGGGCGGTCGCCGCCACCAGCAGCGCCACCAGGACCCTGGTCTCCGACCGGGACGGCGCGTTGATCGCGACCCGCTGCGGCCGCCGCAGCACGGTCAGGCCGATGACCAGTCCGACCAGGCCGGCGACCAACCGCACCACGTCCTGGATCGTCCCGGAGTACAGCACCATCACGCCCGCCCCGACCAGCAGGAACAGCCGCAGCCGGCGCCGCCACATCGCGCCCAGCTGGCCGGACAGTGCCAGCCCGAGGCCGACGATGCCGGGCGACGGTCCGAGCGTGGTGTCGATGACGATCTGAGTGGTCCACGGCTCGCCGGTCAGCGACACCAGCCACACCAGCGGGATCGCCACCAGCACGCCGCCGACCTGGCTGGCCAGCAGCACCAGCATGGCGCGCCGGGCCCCGAGCCGGCGCTCGGCCGGCACGCCGATGCCCAGCAGCAGCCCGGTCGTGGCCAGATAGCCGGTGAGGTCGAAGCACCACATGCCGTTGGTGACGACCGTCCACAAGCGACCGCCGGCCAGGTCGTCCCAGGACACGGCGACCACGTCGAACAGGTTGTCCGGCGGGCCGCCGGGCAGGCTGCCGGTGACGATCGCGGTCAGCCACAGCAGGCCGATCAGGCCGATCGTGAACGGGGCACGCCGGAGTGCCGCCAGCGCCCGGATCAGCCCGAAACGATCAACACCGCGTCGCCAGCCGGCAAGCGTGGTCATGGAGCTCCAGCCAGGAGAAAACCGTCAGAAGTACGTGCCGCACCAGGGAGCGCGGTCGAGCAGGAACAGCCGGTCGGCGGCGGGCAGCACCGCCGGGTCGCGCACGTCGACCAGGCCGGCCGCAGCGTACTGGCTCAGCGGCCGGTCGCCGAGATAGGCCGCGCCCAGGTCGGCCACGCCCAGCCGGAGCTGCGCCTCCCGGTCGGTGCGCTCGGCGCCGTCCGGCCCGACCAGGTAGCGGCCGCTGTTGGCCGGCAGCAAGTCGTCGACAACTTCGAGCACCACCGGCTCGGCATCGCCGTAGGTGCGGGCGGCCAGCGCCGCCGGCACATCGACCAGGCGCAGCCAGGTCTCGTCCTCGTAACTCGAGTACGTGACGGCCCGCGGGTCGACCAGCAGCAGCTCCAGGTCCTCGTCCAGCGGCCGGCCTTCGAAGATCGCCTTCCCCACGAGATCGATGCCGAGCAGAAACTTCAGCAGCGTCGCCAGCGCGGCCGGCGTGCTGGCGAACATCGGCTGCACGTCCATCAGGTAGGCGTAGTGCCGGTCCGGGAGCTCCTTCACCTTGTACGCGGCGAAGCCGTCCTCGTGGATCGCCAGTCGCAGGTTCTTCTCGCGCCCCAGCGTCATGTTCCAGTAGCCCTCGGACAACGTGACACCGCCGGGCCGGGCCGTCCCGAAGCGCTGTGCCAGTTGCGGCACCAGCCGCTTGATCTCGTCCATGTCCTGCACCAGCCGGACGTCGCCGGCCACCGGCGCGCGATCGCGCAGGCGGGCCTTGGCGAAGTCCAACTCCGTGCGGCGGTACCGGGTGGCCACGCCGTAGCCGAAGCGGCGGTAGATCGTGCCCTCGGTGGCTCGCAGCGTGGCGATCGGCGCGGACGTGCCGGCCAGGTGGGCCCGCATGATCGCGGTGATGATGCCGCGGCGGGTGCGGTCGGGCCGCACGCCGACCCGGCTGACGGCGTCCATCGGCACGACCTTGCCGCCGGGCAGCGCGAGCACGCTGCTGTTGGCGGTCAGGGTGCCGATGATACCGGTGTCGTCGTACGTGCCGAGGACGGTCGCGCGGTCGAACGAGCCGTACGCGCGCGGCCAGTCCTCGTCGCTGGGCGCCTCGCCGTGCAGGCACTGCCGGAACAGCGTGAGCGCGGCGCGCAGCTCCTCCTCGCCGGTGACGGTCCGGACGTCGTGCGGGTTGCTCATGATCCCGACTCTACTTACGCCCCAGACCGACTTATTGCGGCTGCCCGACCTCGTAGTGGCCGTCGTCGCTCTTCACCGTGATCTGCACGTTCTTCTGCGCGCCGTCCACGGTCACCGTGCAGGTGAAGGTGCTGCCGGCCTTCACGGCCTGGTTGTCCGGGCACTTCACGTCGCTGGCCTTGAGCTTGTAGTCGTTGGTCAGCACGCCGGTGACGCCCTGCTCGACCTTGGCCGTGTCGAACACCTTCTTGGTGAACACCCCGGTCACCAACAGCACGACCACCGCGACGACGATCAGCACCGCCACCACGACGATGCCGATGATCAGGCCCTTCTTGCCGCCGGCCTTGGGCGCGGGCACGCCGGGGAAGCCGGGGCCGCCGAACTGGCCGGGCTGCTGACCCCACTGCGGCTGCTGGCCGGGCGCGGGCTGCTGGCCCCACTGGGCGGTCTGCTGCGCCGGCTGGCCGTAGGGGTTGAAGCCGGGCTGCGGCGGCTGCTGCTGGGGATAGGCCGGCTGCTGGCCGCCGTACGGGTTGGGCTGCTGGTACTGCCCCGGCTGGGGCTGCTGGGGCTGGCCGTACGGGTTGGGCTGCTGCGGTTGCTGAGGCTGCTGCGGTTGCTGTCCCCACTGCTGCGGCTGGGCCGGGAAGCCACCGGACGGTGTGCCGGGGTACCCACCCTGGGGCTGCTGCCCCCACTGCTGCGGGTCGTTGCCCCCGGACGGTCCGTACGGGCTGGTCATTGTTGCCTCCGCGCTTCTACTTCAACACCGACATCCGGCCGCTTGGCCGCGATCAAACCACAGCCCGGCCCCACCGCGTGGCCGCCATGGACAAACGCGTGTCGCCCAGCACGCTGCCACCATTCACGCGGGCGCGGATCCGCCGATCAGAGGGTCCCCATCGCCACCACCCCGCGGCGCAGCGCCTTGACCGCCTCGGCCGCCGTCGCGCCGACCGGGTCGGACTTGCCGACCACGTCGCGCAGCTGGTCGAGCAGGTCGATCACCTGCCGGCACCAGCGCACGAAGTCGCCGGCCGACACCTCCTGGCCGTTGGTCTCGGCCGCGGTGAGCACCTTCTCCAGGGACTCGCCACGGGCCCAGCGGTACACCGGCCAGGCGAACCCGGTGTCGGGCTGCCGGGTGCGGTCCAGCTTGTGCCGGCGCTCGTCCTCCTCGATGGACGACCACAGGCGCATGGTCTCCTGCATCGCCGCCGACACCTCCGCCGTTGGCAGCCGCGTGTCCACGGCGCCGTCCCGGCGGGCCTCGAACACCAGCGAGGACACCACCGCGGCCAGCTCCGGGACCGTCAGGTTCTCCCACACGCCCTCGCGCAGGCACTCGGCCGCCAGCAGGTCGGACTCGCTGTACAGGCGGGCCAGCCGGCTGCCGTGCGGGGTGACGCCGTCGCCGTCGGCGGCCAGGTAGCCACGCTCGCGCAGCAGGTTGCGGATCCGGTCGAACGCCCGGGCCAGGGAGTGCGTGGTCGACGCGACCTGGCGCTCCACCCGCTCGGTCTCGGCCAGCAGCCGGTGGTAGCGCTCGGCCCAGCGGGCGTGCGCCTCGCGGTCGTCGCAGCCGTGGCACGGGTGCGCGCGCATGGCCCGCCGCAACGCGTTCAGCTCGGCGTCGTCGTTGGCGTCGGCCTTGCCGCGCCGCCCCTGCCGGTGCGGCGGGGTGATCCCCGTCTCACGGAGGCTGTTGGCCAGGTCGCGGCGGATCCGCGGGGACCGCCAGTCGACGTTCTTGGGCAGCCTCATCCGGCCCAGCGCCGACACCGGGGCCGGGAAGTCGGCCACCGACAGCGTGCCGGCCCAGCGGTCCTCGGTCAGCACGAACGGCCGGGGCTCGCCCAGCGCGTCCAGGCCCGGGTCGATCACCACGGCGATGCCCGAGCGGCGGCCCGACGGCACCGCGATGACGTCGCCCTTGCGCAGCTTCTCCAGCGACTCCGCGGCCGCCGCGCGGCGGCTGGCGCTGTTCTGCCGGGACAGCGCCTTCTCCCGGTCGGTGAGCTTGCGGCGCAGCTCGGCGTACTCGGTGAAGTCGCCGAGATGGCAGGTCATGGACTGGGCGTAGCCGGCCAGCGCCTCCTTGCCGCGCTCGATGCGGCGGGACAGGCCCACCACCGAGCGGTCGGCCTGGAACTGGGCGAAGGACTGCTCCAGCATCTCCCGGGCGGCCTGCGCGCCGAGCTGCTGCACCAGGTTGACGGCCATGTTGTAGCCGGGACGGAAGCTGGAGCGCAGCGGGTAGGTGCGGGTCGAGGCCAGACCGCCGACCTGCTTGGGGTCGACGCCCGGCTGCCACACCACCACGGCGTGGCCCTCGACGTCGATGCCACGCCGGCCGGCCCGGCCGGTGAGTTGCGTGTACTCCCCCGGCGTCAGGTCGACGTGGGCCTCGCCGTTGTACTTGACCAGCTTCTCCAGCACCACCGTGCGGGCCGGCATGTTGATGCCCAGGGCCAGCGTCTCGGTGGCGAACACGACCTTGACCAGGCCGCGGACGAACAGCTCCTCGACCGTCTCCTTGAACGCCGGCAGCAGGCCGGCGTGGTGGCTGGCGATGCCCCGCTCCAGGGCCTCCCGCCACTCCCAGTAGCCGAGCACCATCAGGTCGCCCTCGGGCAGGTCCTTCGTGCGCTCGTCGATGATGCCGCGGATGACCTCCAGGTCCTCCACGGACGTCAGGCGCATGCCCGCCCGAACGCACTGCGTGACCGCCGCCTCGCAGCCGGCCCGGCTGAACACGAAGTCGATGGCCGGCAGCAGGTCGGCCTGCTCCAGCCGGCTGACCACGTCCACCCGCGACGGCGGCCGGAAGCGCGGGGGGCCGCCGCGGGACCGGGTCGCGCGGGGACCGCGGCCCTGGCTGAACGGCACGTGGTGGCGGCCCAGCTCCTCGGCGCGGCGCAGCAGCGTGGGGTTGATCCGGGCCTCGTCGCCGCCGTCGTCGGCGAACAGGTCGATGACCCGGCCGCCGAGCATCATGTGCTGCCACAGCGGCACCGGGCGGATCTCGTCCACCACCACCGTGGTGTCGCCACGGACCTCGATCAGCCACTCGCCGAACTCCTCGGCGTTGCTGACCGTGGCCGACAGGCCGACCACCTTGACCGTCTCCGGCAGGTGCAGGATCACCTCCTCCCACACCGCGCCGCGGAACCGGTCGGCCAGGTAATGGATCTCGTCCATCACCACGAAGGCCAGGTTGTGCAGCGCCGACGAGCCCGCGTACAGCATGTTGCGGAGCACCTCGGTGGTCATCACCACCACCGGGGCGTCGCCGTTGATCGAGGAGTCGCCGGTCAGCAGGCCCACCTTGTCGGCGCCGTAGCGCGCGGTCAGGTCGGCGAACTTCTGGTTGGACAGCGCCTTGATCGGGGTGGTGTAGAAGCACTTGGCGCCCTGGCCCAGCGCGAGATGCACGGCGAACTCGCCGACCACGGTCTTGCCCGCGCCGGTGGGGGCGCAGACCAGCACGCCGTGCCCGTCCTCGAGAGCCTCGCAGGCCTCGCGCTGGAACGGGTCGAGTTCGAAGGAGAGCACCGAGACGAAGTCGGCGAGCCGGGGCCGGCCGGCACGGCGCTTGGACGCCGCATATGCCTCGGCCGGGGACCGGCCCGGTGATGCGCTGGAAGCCACGCGTCAAGAGTTTCACACCGGGCTGACAATTGCTTCCAAGATCTACTGTGGTGTGTCCCGGAACTGTCAGGGGTGCAGGTCAAGATGGACCTGTGCGGGTTGCCGTGGTGCCCACCGGCGAGGGTGGGGCGTGGACGCAGGAGCTGACCGACGACGGTCGGCCCGTCGGTGACGCGCGCTTCGTGGACGATCTTGTGGCCGCGATCTCGGAGCTGGAACGGTCGGCGCCGCGATGGGTGTGGGCGCACACGATGGACATCTACCCCCGGCTGCTGGCCGCCGGGGTGCGGGTGGAGCGCTGTCACGACGTCGAGCTGACCGAGACGCTGCTGCTGGGGTACATCGGCCGCTGGGGCGAGCCGCGCAGTGTGCCGGCGGCGTGGGCGCGGCTGACCGGTGGGCCGGTGCCGGCGGACCGGGCGCCGCGGGCCCGTGAGACGCAGCCGACCCTGTTCGACGCCGAGCAGCCCGCGGACCCGCTGGGTGGGGCGGATCCGCTGGCGGTGCTGGTCGCCGTGCACGCCGACCAGCTGCGGCGGATCGGCGAGACGGCGCTGCCGTCGCGATTTCGGCTACTGGTGGCGGCGGAGTCGGCCGGCGCGTTGGCCGCGGCCGAGATGGGGCACGCCGGGCTGCCGTGGCGTGCGGACGTGCACTCGGCGCTGCTCACCGAGATGTTGGGCGCTCGTCAGGCCTACGGCGTGCCGCCACGCAAGCTGAGCGACCTGTCCGAGCGGATCGGGGCGGCGTTGGGTGATCATCGGCTGCATCCCGACTCGCCGGCCGAGGTGCTCAAGGCGTTCGGCCGGGTCGGGATCCGCCTGACGTCGACCCGGTCCTGGGTGTTGAAGGAAGTGGATCATCCGGCGGTGCCGCTGTTGCTGGAGTACAAGGAGCTGTACCGGATCTACACCGCGCACGGCTGGTCCTGGCTGTCGTCGTGGGTGCACGACGGGCGGTTCCGGCCCGAGTACGTGCCCGGCGGTGTGGTGTCCGGGCGGTGGGCCACGCGAGGCGGCGGAGCTCTGCAGATCCACAAGCGGGTGCGGCGGGCGGCCATCGCCGACCCCGGGTGGGTGCTCGTGGTGGCCGACGCCGGGCAGCTGGAGCCGCGAGTGCTGGCCGCGTTGGCCGGCGACGACAAGCTGGCCCTGGCCGGCAGTTCCGGCGACCTGTACCGGGCGCTGGCCGATGAGGCGTTCGGCGGTGACCGGCCGCGGGCCAAGATCGGCATGTTGGCCGCGCTGTACGGGCAGACCAGCGGCGAAGGGGCGGCGTTGGTGGCCGCTCTGCGGCGCAAGTTCCCTCGGGCCGTCGACTACGTGGAGAAGGCCGCGCAGATCGGCGAGTCCGGCGGGCTGGTGCGGTCGTGGCTGGGGCGCACCTGTCCCCCGGCGACCTCCGGCTGGACCGGCGGCTCC
This sequence comes from Kutzneria sp., assembly GCA_036403095.1. GTDB lineage: Bacteria > Actinomycetota > Actinomycetes > Mycobacteriales > Pseudonocardiaceae > Kutzneria. The sequence goes on from DASWRQ010000245.1 coordinate 15,699, forward strand.
CTGGACCCCGAGCCCGTGGAGGAGGTCTCCGACTCGGGGGCCCGGAACCGGGCAAGGGGGCGGTTCACCCGCAACTTCGTGGTGCAGGCCAGCGCCGCCGACTGGGCCTTGGCCCTGTTGGCCACGCTGCGTCCGGCGTTGACCGGCATCGGCGTCGAGGGATCGCGGCCCGAGCTGGTGTTCTTCCAGCACGACGAGGTGATCGTGCACTGCCGGGCCGAGGACGCCGACGAGGTCACCGCCGTGCTCGAACAGGCCGCCGAGACGGCCGGTCGGGTCGTCTTCGGCGACACCCCGGCCCGGTTTCCGCTCGATATCGCGGCCGTCGAGTGCTACGCCGACGCGAAGTGACCGTCCACTAGGGATAGACCGTCGGATCGCCCCAGGCCAGCTCGGGCAGGTTGTTGGACAGTCCGCCGGCCATCCGCGCCCCGGCCAGCATCGGATTCTCCGTCATGCCCGGCCGGTAGCTGACCAGCGTGAGGGTCAGCCCATCGGTGACGTCGACCTTCACCTGGCGGGGATCGCCCTGCCGCACCTGGATCTCCGTCTTGACCACGCCGTCGAGCACGACCCGGAACACCCCGGTCTGGCCCGGCTCGCGGGCACCGTCGAGCACACCGACCGTCGACTCGAACCGGCGGTAGCCCAGGCCGAGGTCGAAGCTGATCACGCCGCGCGCGGCGTTCGCGAAGTCCTGGCAGCGGTGCACCACGCTGTCGCCGTAATGCCAGCCGTTGATGCTCGCCGGTCCCAGCCGGACATCGGCGGCCGGATGGGTCGGTCCGAGTGCGGTCAGCCGGACCGGCGCCGTGGCCCGGGGCCGTCGTGTCCTGTGACCGTCCGGCAGATTCCGGGCCACTTCGTCGACCAGGTGCATCAGGTCGAACTCCGCCGACCGGTGACCGAGGCGGAGGTACTGGAGTCCGGCCAGCTTCGCGATGGACGAAGGCAGCGTCCGTGCGTCCGGCCGGCCGGCCTCGCCGACCAGCACCGGAATGACCTGCTTGCCGCCGGCGAGGGCGAGCTCGATCTCCGTGCGCACCCAGTCACCTGCGTCGTACAGCCGCGGCACCACGTTCTTGCCGGCCAGGAACCAGTGCGGACCGATCAGGACCACCATGACCGCGGCATCCGCGGCGGCGGCCCGCAGCGCCGGATCGAACTCGGTGGCAGCCGGGATGGAGCGACTGGACCGAAACACGGCGTCCGTGCCGAGCGTCGCGCGAAGTTTGGTGTCGACCAGGACTGCCGCCTGATCGGTGTCCCCCACCCGGAAGTTGATGAAGACGGCGGCGATGGCTGCTTCTCCTTCTCGTCATTGGCCCGCGGCGACGACGTACGGCGAGCCCCACACCGCATAGCCCCGCGGGCATTTCTTCTTGTCCAGCGTCACGAGCGACACCCGCAGCGTCACGGCGAAGACGCCGGCCGGCAGGTTCACCTCGAGCGGCACCGTCTGGCCCGGGTTGGCCACGACCGAGCCGAGCGCGTGCACCGCGTCGTCGTTGGCGAAGACCTCGAACTTGACGGTCAACGACGAATCCGAGGTGCCGTCGGTGCCGGCGCCCTTCACCACCAGCTGCGTGAAGTTCGTCAGCCGGAACTCCTGCTCGCCGCTGGTGTACGAGTCGCTGCACGCGTTGAGCGGGTACCACAGGGCGTCCTGGTACTGCTTGAGCTGCACGTCATGGTCGCCGTGGTCGAACACCGACCGCCCACTCGGCACCGGCAGGTCGGCGAGGTAGACCGGGGAACCCTTGGGCAGGGTGCTGCCGTCGCCCGACGTGGGTGCCGTGCTGGTGGATGTGCCGCCAGCACCCGATGTCGAGGTCGTCGTGCTGCTGACGGTGGTAGTCGTCGGTGTGGTGGTGAGGGTCGCCGGCGGCGCCGTGATGGTCGTCGTGTCATGGAATGCGGGCGTGGCTGTGCTGCTGACGCTACCGATGCCGAAACCCGCGCCCAGCCCGACCAGGCCGATCACCCCCAGCACGGCCACAGGTGCCTGTACCCGGCGCAGCAGCAGGGCGGGTCGCCTCGGTGCCTGGTCGCCCAGGGTCTCCTTGAGGGCACGCGCGAAGGCGCCGTCCCGCTTGGCCTCGCGGGCGACGTACACCTTCAGCGCGGCGATCGCCGCGTCGTCGCCCGGATCGGCACGGAATGTCAGGTACACCGTGTCCGGCAGTCCGACGCTGATCCGGCCCTCCACCACCGAGAGCAGCCGCTCGGCGGCGAAGTGCCCCGCACCCGGGTCGCCGCTGAGCAGGTAGCCCGACAGCTCGTGGACGACCGAGTCCGCCAGCTCGACTTCGTACATGGTTCCGCTCCGCTTCTCGGTGTCACCCGGCCGGCGCAATGACACACCAGCCGCGGTCGTGACGCGTCCTCGTTCTGCTTCACATGTGGCAGAAGGGAAAAGTGGTCACCGAACCGGGCGTTCACGCAGTCCGTCGAGGTCGTGCACCACCAGCAGCCCCCGTGAGGCGGTCACCAGGCCCTCCCGGCGGAGCGTGTCGAGACCCCGGACCACCGACATCCGCGCAACGCCGAGGGTCGCGGCCAGGGCCTGCTGTGAGTTGACCCGAATGTGGAGTCGTCCGCCTACTTGCACGCCCCGCTCAGCGGCCAGTGCCACGATCAGCCGCGCCAGCCGCACCACAACCGGGCCGCCGCCCTGCCGGCCGTCCGACTCGCGCAGCCGCTCCGACATGATCGCGACCAGCAGCCGCGTGACCTGCGGACGCAGGTGGAGCAGGTGTTCGAGGTCCCGGCGGCTGATCACCAGCGCCTCCACGACTGTTTCGGCCAGCACCGTCGCCGACCGCACGCCCCCGTCGAGCACGGCCTGCTCGCCGATGATGTCGGCGCTCCGCCGCACCGCGATCTTGCGGCTCTCGTCCGCCGCCAGCACCTGAACGGTGCCCTTGACCAGCACCGCCGCCCAGGTGCCGGCCTCGCCGGCCTCGATCAACCGCGTGCGCGGCGCGAAGGTCCTGCTTCGCGCGAGCTTCTTGAAGGCCGACTGGTCGTCCTCGGTGAGGCGATTCCAGAAGCCGGCCGGATTGCCCTTTCCCGCCAGGCTCACCGTCCGATTCCAGCCCGGCCCCACCATCGTCGGCAATCGCCCGGTGGCACCACCCGGCCCTTGGGCCGTTCACGTTGACGTCCCGTCGGCCGACTGTGAAGGATGCGGGAGTGACTGCGACACCGATCCGACTGGGCGTCATCGGCCTCGGGGTGATGGGTCGGCGGACGTTCGAGCAGGCCCTGCGGCACCCCGACTTCGAGGTGACGTTCGCCGCCGACGCCAACCCCTCAGTGGTCGAGACGCTGCAGGCCGAGTATCCGGAGATCCCGTTCCTCGCGCCGACCGAGTTCCCGGACCACGTGGACGCGATCTACATCGCCACTCCCCCGTCGTTGCACGCCCCGTACGCGCTCTTGGCGTTGAGGCAGGGCACTGCCGTGTTCTGTGAGAAGCCGCTGGCCGTGGATCTGGCCGAGGGGCGGGAGATGGTGGCCGCGGGCGGGGTGACGGCCGTGAACTTCCCGCTGTCCGACACGAACGCGACGGTGTACCTGGAGAAGGCCATCCCCGACGCGGGACGGCTGCTGGGCGTGGACGTGCGGATGACGTTCCCGCAGTGGCCGCGGCCGTTCCAGGCGCCGGCGGCGTGGGTAGGCGAGCGGGCCGAGGGCGGCTTCATCCGCGAGGTCTTCTCGCACTTCGCCTACCTGACCGACCGGCTGGTCGGGCCCATTCGTACGGAACAGGCCACAGTGGACTACCTCGGCGAGGGCAGCGAGGTCGCCGCACGGGGTCTGCTGCGAGCCGGGGACGTGCCCGTGCAGGTGACCGGGTACGCCAATGCCGCCACGCCCGAGCACTACGAGTGGACGCTGTGGGGCACTTCTCGATCGTACCGGCTGACCAACTGGGCGCAGCTGTCCACTTCGGACGGTGGTCCGTGGACGCCGGTCGAGCTCGCCGGCGACGGCACCGGCGCCGAGTCCACCCGGCTTTCCCTGTTCGCCCAGGCCATTCGCGGCCAGCGGCCCGCCAACTTGGCCGACTTCGCCGACGCGTTGCGGGTGCAGGAGGCCGTGGAGGCTTTCTACCCCTGAGACGGATATGACTGAGGGGTGTTCGGGCAGCCCCGAACACCCCTCAGCGGTCATCGGCTAGATCGCGCTGAGCACGCCCGCGCCCCAGCCGTCACCGTCGCGGTGCACGGCCCGGGCCTTGAGGATGAAGGTCAGCAGCTCCGGCGAGATCCACCGGCCGCCGAACTCCTGGCGGGTCAGGGCGGCGACACCGGCGGAGCTCGGGGTGGCGGCGGAGGTGCCGTAGAAACGGCAGTCGCCGGGCTTGACCGAGGGACAGGTGCCGGCGCCGAAGGGACCGACGCCGCTGACCTGGACGCCGTCAGTGGCGGTGTAGGTCGGCGCGCCGAAGGTCCGCGGGTGTCCACCCGGGACACCCCTGCACGGCCCGATTCCCTTGCCGGGGCAGTGAGTGGTGGTGACGATCTGCACCGGACCGGCGGCGCTGTACGCCTCCAGCGGGCTGGTCTTGGGGTCGACCGAGGTGGTGGCATCGGTGGCCCCGGCGCTGGTGGCGTAGCCCAGGTAGTTCGAGTCCGGGTTCAGCGAGCCGGCCCGGTCGACCGGGTCCAGGGTCTGCACGCCGGCGGACAGGGCGCGCCACCGGAGATCGAGCGTGGGCACGGCGCGAGCCGAGGAGGTGCCGGCCACGTCGACCACGAGCCGCGCCGGCTGGGCGACGCCGGTCTCGTTGGTGTAGATGAACTGCTCGATGGTGTCGCCGACACCGTCGGCCTGCTTGGCATTGCTGTAGGCCAGGCAGTTGCCGGCGGCGTCGACCAGGTACAGGTTCAGGTCGGTGAAACCGCCCTGGCCGGTGGTCGGGTAGATGGCCCGCGGCTCGCTCCACTGCAGGGTCGGCATGACCGAGGCGCCGGGCAGCAGGTTGAGGTTGTAGGAGTTGTCCGTGCCGCGCAGGTTCACGGTGTTGCGGACGGGCGTGGGGCAGTTGGCCTGCGCGCCCGTCTGGTCGTCGGGCGTGCGGCCGGTGCCCTTGGCCGGGACGCGCGGGGCGTGCCGGGTGCCGAGGTTGCCGGCCGACGAGGAGACCCAGATGCCGTGCTTGGCCAGGTTCTCCGCGGTGGTCGCGCCGAGGCCCTGCTGGAAGGCGGGCTCGTCGTCGAAGGCCAGGTCCTCGGTGATGATGGTGGCGCCGTTGGCCGCGAGGTCGTGGAAGCCCTTGACGTAGTCGGCCAGCGTCTCGCCGCTGGTGGCGTACATCAGCTTCGCGTCGGGGGCCTCGTCGTGGACGATCTCCATCATCGCCGTGCCCTCGTCGTTGTCGTACGCGGCCTGGCTGATGATCTTCGTGTCGGCCGGCAGCTCGCCGCGGGCGATGGCCTCGGCCACGTGGTCGGCGTCGCCGGACATGACACCGACGGTCTGGCCCTTGCCGGTCAGGCCGTGCTGCTGGGCGATGTCGGCCTTGTGCAGCCGCACGCCCTCGGCCTCGTTCGGGCCGACGTCGGTCGCCGGGCGGATGCTCGGCCGCAGCGTCGCCACCCACGGCAGGGCCGCGACGGCGTCCAGCTTGTCGGCCGGCACGAGCGTGCTGACCAGGCCGGTGACCGGCAGGTCGTCCACGCCGGGGACCGATGCCAGCTTGGCCGCGTTGGTCTGGACCGTCACGCCGAGTGAGCGCAGCTGGCTCTCCTGCTCGGTGGTGACCGGGCCGTCGGCGTACACCTGGACGCCGATGCCGTGCTGGTCGGCCTGCAGCGCGTTGGCCGACAACCGTCTGGCCCCGGTCGCGCCGAGCTGGGAGACCTGTTGCGCCTGCTGCCGCAGCATCGACGGGATCTTGTACGACGAGTCCTGCGCGGCCGAGGCGGTCGCGCCGGTCACGGTGAGCAGCGGGGCCACCAGCGCGACACCCGCCACGAGCGCGCGTATGCGCCGTGTCATGTTCCCTCCTCAGGGTCACCCATTTGAGGGTCACCCTATGAGGGAAGCGACTAATCGGACACCGGCCGTTCGGCGGGTGTACAGAGCGAAAAGACATGCGGTGCAGGTCGGCCGATCCGCGAAGTCAGCGGAGTAGGCGAGCGAGCAGGGGTGACAAGCGCCCGGTGACCGGGCGGCGGCGCAGACGCCCCGTGAGCTGTTCGATCTCCTTGCGCTGGGCGGCGATCGTCTCGACCAGGGCGGCGCTGTCCTCGATCCGTGCGGCAGCCTCGAACTGTTGCTCCAACACCCGCGTGTACAGCGCGATTCGGTTGTTCTCCATCGCTGCGAGCAGGGCCGACCCGCTGTACGGACGCAGGGCGGCAACCAGCTCAGCGGCGGCAGGCGAACCCGACCGCAGCGAGACACCCAAGCCGAAGACGGCGGGAATCAGGGTGAACGACCAGTCGGTGCCGGCGAGTGCGTCCTCCACCGCGGTCATCACGCCATTGCGTTCCCCACCCGCCTGGAGCGCCGAGGTGAACGCGCCGGCACCGACAAAACCCGCCGGAGTCAGCTCGTCGTGCCAGACCGTGGGGCCGTCGTCGCTGGAGGGCAGCTTGTCATCGGCGGACAGCGGCGACGGCTCGTAGTAGAGGTCCCGTCGGGAGCACGGCCACAGCACGTCGTGCATCAGCACCACCGCGTCCGGCGCGTTGCGCAGGATCCAGCTCAGCTCCTCGTGCACGACCGCGTAGTTGTGGTCTCCGTCCAGCACGTACAGATCCGCGACCGGCAACTCGGCGAGAACGCCCGGTGAAGCCTTCGCCACCAGGTGTAGGGCGTCGTTGGCGGCGAACGTGGCGCGCAGCCCGTCATCGGGTCGCGGGTCGACGCCGTAGACCGCCGACGCGCCCAGCTCGGCGTAGATCCCGCTGACCTGGCCCGACTCCACCCCGATCTCCACCACGGTCGAGATCGACCGGTTGGCGAAGATCAGCTCGAAGATCTCCCGGAACACCGACATCGAGTGCAGCAGGATCGGCTGCCTGCGGGCCTGCCTCGACTGGGCGTGCGGATCGGTTCGAGTGCCGGTGATGCCGGATCCGTCCGGCGACGAGGTCATCGGTTGCCGGCCAACTTGCGCGCGACGACCCTGGCCGCCCCGGCCAGGACGCCGGCCCGTCCGTGTGCGCGGTACTCCTCCACGATTCGGCCCGACATGCGGGACAGCACCGCCGCGGCCGGCATGCGGGGACCCAGCTTGGACATCGACTGCGGCAGCATGGCAAAGGCGATGGTGATCTGCGCCGAGGACACCGGCGCCCCACTGCGCACCGCCAGCGGCAGCCACATCGCGGAGTGTGGATGTTCGAACTCCACGAGGTTGCCGCCCAGCCAGGTGCACTCGGCGAACGTCAGCCCGGCGAAGTCCTCGGGCTTGTTCCACAACAGCACCTGCGGCACCACGTCACCACCCGCGATGACCCGAGCTTCGATCCAGTCCACTCGCACGATCGCCGGACGACCCGGAATGGCCACCGACACGTCGGAGACGTCACGGCCGGTGAGGTTCAGCCGTGCGAAGGACAGCCCGTTGTGGTTGATCCGCACCCGGCGGCGTGGACCATCGTGCCACTGGCCGTTCTTGACGCGGTACCGCAGGCGTGTCTCGAACGGCTCGCCGGCCGGGTCGAACACGCTCGGCTCGATCGCACCGGTGGCCACCGCGCGCACCGCCGCACCCAGCTGTGGATCGGACGCGGCGAGCAGGGCGGGCCAGAACGAATCACGCATGTGCAGGTCGTCGAGGTCGTTCGGGGACAGGTACGGAATCGCCGACACCAGGTCCTCCGGCACGACCCTGGTGACCACAGCGGAGCCGAAGTTGTCCTCGTGGGCCCAATTCCCCAGCACGGCGGCCTCCTGTGCGGTGGGGGCCCGCAGCGCGGCGGTCAGTATGTTGGCCAGTCTCGGTGCGGCCAGCGTGGTGAGTGTGGGCCAGTCGCCACCGCCGGCACGCACGTACCGGTTCCAGTTCGATTGAAACGCGAGGATGCCGTCCTGCGCAGCCTTGCGCTCAGCGTTCTGCGAGGAGCTGCCGGCCGCGGGACCGAGCACCGGTTCACCGTCCTCGGTGAAGCCGATCAGGGAACCGCACAGCGCGTTCACGCACTGCTCCACCACCTCGGGGCTGCGGCATACCGCGCCGACCACCTCCCGTGGGTGCCCCGCCTGCCCCAGATAGCCCTCGATCCGCAGGCCCGACAGCAGCACTCGGGTGGAGCGCTCGTCGGTGGCCAGGTACAGCCCGGCGGGAGCCAGGTCGATCTCGGCGATCCGCAGTATCTTCGCCAGCTGGTACTGAATGGTGCCGCCCCAGCCCAGGTCGACCAGGGTCAACTCCTTGCCGTCCAGCGCACCCCTGTCCTGCAGCGACCGGAGCAGTCGCTCCCGAGCCGCGGTGACCGTCACCGCGAGTCGGTTGCGCAGGTGCGGGGTCTCGGTGAGGGCGACGGTCACCTGGTCGACGATGTGCTCGGTGTCCAGCACGGTGTCCAAGGACTCCACCAGACTGGGCACGTCGCCGGGGTGCAGGTGCAGCATCGTCAACAGTTGGCGCACCGTGAGCTGATAGCGCTGGCGGATGAACTCCCGCACCGCATCCGGGTCGAGAGCGTCCAGCGCGGCCACGGAGGTGACGTGTCTGGACAGCCACAGCGGCTTCGCCTCGACCTGCCAGCCCCGTTCCCTCGCGGCATTGTTGACCAGGGCGGAGAGCAACTCGCCTTCCCGCATCGGGCACCACACCACGGGCGTGCCCGCCTCATGCGCCTTGAGCGCCACCCACTCGGCGAACCCGGTGAGCACCGGTCCGAGGACGGAGGCGCCGTAGCGCCAGGCCGTGAGCACCGCCGCGGTGACCGAGGGTGCGTGCGCCTGCAGGGTTCGTGCCCGCAACGTGGTGATGCCGAAGTCGCCGTGCACCGGGTCGACCAGCTCGCCGAACCGGCCGGCGGAGTCCAGTGTCTCGCCTTCACGCCTGATGATGTGCTCGAAGTCCGCGTCGATCCGCTGGTAGTGCACGGTGCGCACGCCGAGCCCGGCCGGCACCGCGTGGTCGGCGACCGCGTTGTCCCCGATGTGCAGGACCTGCGACGGTGTCCGGCCGATATTGCTCAGCACGATTTCCCACAGGCCGGACCCCTTGTCGGTGCCGTGCTGATGGGAACGAAAGATGTGGACGTCCTCCAGCGGGCCGATCTCCGGTCGGTCGAGCAGGTAGGCCAGCTGATCCTCGGTGAAATAGGTGTCCGAGACAAGGACAACCGGGATGCCGCGCTGCTTCGCCGCCGAGATCACCGCCGCGATATCATGGTCGACAACGGTGAAATCGCGTTCGATATGCAACTCGGCGGCGACGAGTTCAGCCAGATTCGCGCTGTCGAAGATGTCATCCGGCATCGCCTGCCAGATGTCGTACAGGGAAACCTCCGAGCCGAGTGAGCCGCGACGGCTACGCGCTTTCTCCTCGGCGCCGATGCGCATGCGCCGGAACGCGGCGTCACTGATCCATTCCGGCGCGCGGCCGGATGCCCGAAGATGGGCGCCCAGCACCGTGAACAGGTCAGTCGGTCGCGGCACCCGACGCCACAGGATGGTGTCGAAAATATCCAGCGAGAGAACCGAGCATGATTTGTCGGCGATCATCCGTAAGACGCCGTCCAACTGGGCATGCTTCTGTACCGCCAAGGTGATCCCGTCCCCCATGTCTAGCTTTGCCGCTCACCGCAGCCCCCTGCCGTCCGGCGTCGTCGCATAAGGTAGCAGTGGTCGTGACGTTTTCCGTGACGTATCCATGACGCGACAGTGGACATACGGGCCGCGGTCGGGACAGCCCTCAGTGCGACCCGTGCAATTCACCGCGGATGAGGCGGTGGATCTCCGCCGGCGGCGGCAACTGCTCGGTGAGGGGTGTCGGCCAGCGCACTCGCCGACGCGCCCCCATTGGGCCGCACCTTGACCAGCGCCGGCACGGCGTCCGGGCGGGCCGTCTTCAGCGCGTCCGGCTGGTCGGCGAACATGCGGACGAAGTCGGCGTAGGACTCCTGCTTGGTGCCACGCCCGGCCGTCACTGCCCCGCGGCCTCCGCCGACACCGAGGCCAGCAGCTCGGCCATCCGGTCCAAGGTCTCCTTCTGCTCGGCCAGCTCGTAACTTCCGGCCAGGTCGCGCGGGTCGTGGTGGCCGACGAAGGCCAGCTGCGGCGCGTCCTCCCACACCAGCATGCGCAGCGGCAGGTCCAGGCCGACCCGAGGGTCGGCGGCCATCAGGCCGGTGCCGGCCGTCGGGTTGCCGAAGATCACCACGTCGAGCGGCGCCAGCGACAACTCCGCCTGCCGGGCGTGGGCTGCGTGGTCGATGTGCGCGAAGATCGTCAGCTCCCGCCGCTCCAGGGCGGCGATCAGCCGCGCGACGGTGGATCTCTGGCCCAGGGTGCTCTTCCGGATCATCACGGGCCCAGTCTCCACCCCGTGTCACGGTCTGTCGTCACGAGCAAACCGGCCATGATCGGCAATACTCGCCGGCGTGCTGATCGTGACCGGGGTGGCGGCGCTGGCGTGGCTGTATCTGCTGCTGGCGCACGGAGGCTTCTGGCGGACGACCCAGCGGCTGCCGGCGGGCGGGCCGCCCGCGAGGTGGCCGGCGGTGGTGGCGGTGGTGCCGGCGAGGGACGAGGCCGACATCCTGGGGCTGACGCTGCCGACGCTGCTGGGACAGGACTACCCGGGCCCGTTCCGGGTGGTGCTGGTGGACGACGCGAGCACGGACGGCACGGCGCAGGCGGCGCTGGCGGTCGGGACGGGGCGGCTGGACATCGTCCGCAGCGAGGGACCGCCGCCGGGCTGGGCGGGCAAGGTGGCGGCGATGCAGACGGGGATCCGCAACGCCAGCGACGGCGAGTACCTGCTGTTCACGGACGCGGACATCGCGCATCCGCCGGACGGGGTGCGCAAGCTGGTGACGGCGGCGCTGGCCGACGACCGGGCGCTGGTGTCGCAGATGGCGTTGCTACGAACGGAAACGCGATGGGAGCGCCTGATCGTGCCGGCCTTCGTGTACTTCTTCAGCCTGCTGTACCCGTTCGGCAAGGTGAACGACCCCAGGTCGCGGATCGGGGCGGCGGCCGGCGGCTGCATGCTGGTGCGGCAGGAGGCGCTGGAGCGGGCCGGCGGCCTGGCGGCGATCAAGGACGCGCTGATCGACGACGTGGCGTTCGGGCGGCTGCTCAAGCGCAACGGCCACCGGACGTGGTTGGGACTGACGACTGCGATCACGAGCCGGCGGCCGTATCCGAGGCTGGCCGACCTGTGGCACATGGTGACCCGCTCGGCCTACACGCAGCTGCGGACCTCGCCCTTGCTGCTGGTGGGCTGCGTGCTGGGACTGCTGCTGATCTTCGTGACGCCGGTGCTGGCCGTGGTCGTCGGACCGATGGACGTGCGACTGCCGGGGCTGCTGGCCTGGTTGGTGATGGCCGCGACTTACGGGCCGATGCTGCGGTTGTACCGGCTGCCGCTGTGGCTGGCGCCGACGCTGCCGGCGGTGGCGGTGCTGTACACGGCGATGACGGTCGACTCGGCCCGCCGGCACTGGTTGGGCCGGGGCGGCGCCTGGAAGGGCCGAACCGCGAAATCCTGCCAGTAGTTGTCAGTCTCTTACGCGAGGATGGCCGTATGGCAACACTGATGACGCCCCCGACCGGCACCGACGAGCGGGCCGCCCTCCTGACGTTCCTGGCCAACCAGCGAGATGCGCTGATGGCCGCCGTGCAGGGCCTGACCGACGCGGACGCCGGCAAGACGTCCACGGCCAGCGCCCTGTCGCCGCTGGCCCTGCTCCGGCACGCCAATCGCACCGAACGCCGCTGGGTGCTGGCCGCTTTGGACGGCCAGGAGCTGCCGGGCGAGTGGCCGCCCGCGGACTGGTCCAGGGAGTTCGTGCTCGACCCCGAGGACTCCATCGCCGACTGCATCGCCGCCTACCGCGAGACCGCCCGCGGCACGGAGGAGATCGTCAACGCTCGGGAGTCGCTTGACGTGCCGTGCCGCAACGAGCAGGCCGCGCCGTTCAACGCCCGCTGGGTGCTGCTGCACCTGATCGAGGAGACCGCCCGGCATGCCGGCCACGCCGACATCATCCGCGAGTCGCTGGACGGCGCACTGGCCCCGGCGCTGATCGACCAGCTCAACGCGACCGAGTAACCGCCGGCGGGCACGGAGCGACTTCCCGAGCATGGGCTACGACCTGAAGAGCCGACTCGTGGTCGGCATCGCGTCGAGCGCCCTGTTCGACCTGGCCGAGTCGGACGCGGTGTTCCGGCAGCAGGGCGAGGAGGCGTACCGCCGCTACCAGGAGGCCGAGCTCGGCCAGCCGTTGCGGCCGGGCACGGCCTTCCCGTTCGTCCGGCGGCTGTTGTCGCTCAACGACATCAGCCCGAACGACCCGTTGGTCGAGGTGATCGTGCTGTCGCAGAACGATCCCGACACCGGCCTGCGGGTGATGCGGTCGGTCGAGCACCACGGGCTGGGCATCACCCGGGCCGTGTTCAACCAGGGCCGCGCGCCGTACCGGTTCATGCCGGCGCTGAACATGTCGCTTTTCCTGTCGGCCAACGAATCCGACGTCCGCGCGGCGGTGGCGGCCGAGCTGCCGGCCGGGCGGGTGCTCGACTCGGCCTTCACCGACGACCCCGAGGACCGGGAACTCCGGGTGGCCTTCGACTTCGACGGCATCCTGGCCGACGACGCCTCGGACCAGGTGTGGCAGCGGGAGGGCCTGCCGGCGTTCCAGGGCCACGAGGTGGCGAACATGGTGACGCCGCACGAACCGGGGCCGCTCCGGGACTTTCTGGCCGGCCTGCACCGGATCCAGCGGCGCGAGGAGCAACACCGCGCCGCGAATCCCGAGTACGTCAGCCGCTTGCGTATCTCGATCGTCACGGCCCGCGGCGCGCCGGCGCACGAGCGGGCCGTGACGAGCCTCAAGCGGTGGGGCCTCATGGTCAACGATGCCTTTTTCCTTGGCGGCGTAGGCAAAGCCGGCGTGCTCGACGTGCTGCGGCCGCACATCTTCTTCGACGATCAGCCGCGGAACCTGGAGGGCCTGCGCATACCCGGCGTGCACGTCCCGTTCGGCGTGATCAACGAACAAGCCCGCTGAGCACGTGCGGCAGCGGCTGGTCGGCGTCCAGCGGCCGGGCGTCGACGACGGCCTTGTTGTCGAACACGGACATCGCGTGGTCGGCCGGCAGCGCGTTGAACCAGCGGCGCAACAGGTACGACCGGCCTTTTTCCGTGGGGAGGCCGGTCAGGCGCAGACGGGCCATGCCGCCGTCGGGGAAGACGTCCAGGCGCACGTGCTGCACGGCCCGGTCGACGTCCAGCACGAAGCGGTGCCGGGTGTCGGGCTGCAGCCGTGTCCTGGGCATCAGCTCGAACCATGCGGACGGGTCGTCCACCCGGTCGGCGCAGCCGCTCAGCGACGCCCAGCCGGGGGCGTTGCCCTTGAAGTGGCTGGTGTCGAGCTCGGCGATCCGCACGACGCCCTCGGCGGCCAGGCGCAGCAGCACCCAGTCGTTGCCGTCGTCGCGGCGGCGGGCGGTCTCCCAGCCGTCGCCCATCACGGCGGCGAAGCCGGGGGCGATCAGGTTGGTGGGCTTGGAGTAGAAGACGTTGCTGGCGTCGAGGATCTCGCCGCCGTTCTCCAACGCCGCGAGGTCGACGGCGCCGACCAGTAAGCGCGGGTCGGCGATCGGGTCGCCGTGCACGCGCAGGCGAGCCACGCCGCCGTCGGGGTAGATCGTCAGGCGCACGTGGGTCCAGCGGCGATCGGAGTCGACGTCGAAGACGTTCTCCGCGTCGCCGGCGAGCTTGGCCCGCGAGACGATCGGCTGCCAGGAGGCGGCGGCCAGCTCCTCAGCCGAGGGATAGCCCTCCAGCGCGCACGCCTCGACCGAGCCCTCCGGCGGATAGTTGCCCTTGAAGAACGCCGTGTCGATGATGACGCCCCGCACCACGCCGGCCACGCCCAGCCGGACGATCGCCTGGTCGACGCCGGGCTCACGGCGGCGGCGCGTCTCCCAGCCGTCGTAGACCTGGCCCTTGTGGCCGAAGGTGTAGGTCTGGAACACGGGCGGTTCCGGCTTGATCAGGTTCTCCCGCTCCGCGAAGAACTCGTCGTTCGCCCACGGCACCGCGCCGCCCAGCCGGCGAGAGGCGAGATCGGGCAGCGTGGTCCAAGCCGGTGTCATGAATCTCCTCTGGTGAGTAGCTGTCCGAACGGTTCGGAGCCGGCGATGGCGCGGCCGCGCAGCCAGGTGGTGCGCACGACGCCGGTGAGCTCGCGGCCGTGATAGGGGGTGACGGGGTTGCGGTGGGCGAGCTTGTGCACGTCGACGGTGAACGGCTCATCCGGGGCGAACGTGCTCAGATCGGCGTCGGCCCCGACCGCGATCCGGCCTTTACGGGCGAATCCCGCCAGCAAGGCCGGTTTGGTGGCCATCCAGGCGACGACCCGGGACAGGTCGAAGCCGCGTCGCCGGGCCTCGGTCCACACGGCCGGCAGCCCGAGCTGGAGACTGGCGACGCCGCCCCAGGCGTGCCCGAAATCGCCGGTGTCCAGGCGTTTCAGGTCCTCGGTGCACGGCGAGTGGTCGCTGACGATGAAGTCGATCACGCCGTCGGCCAGGCCCTGCCAGAGCGCGTCCCGATTGGCGTCCTCGCGGATCGGCGGGCAGCACTTGAACTGGGTGGCGCCGTCGGGGATGTCCTCGGCGTTGAAGCACAGGTAGTGCGGGCAGGTCTCGGCGGTGATGCGCAGGCCGTCGGCCTTGGCCTCGGCGATCAGCGGCAGCGCGTCGGCCGAGGACAGGTGCAGGACGTGCACGCGGGCCCCGGTGCGCCGGGCCAGCGCGATCACGGCCTTGATCGCCTCGTTCTCGGCCTTCCGCGGCCGGGAAGCCAGGAAGTCGCGGTAGCGGCGGCCGCACGAGGGCGGCGCGGCGTCGATGACCTCGGCGTCCTCGGCGTGCACGATCATCAGGCCGTCGAACTCCCGCAGCGCCCGCAGCGCGTCGGCCAGCTCGAAATGGGTCAGCGGCGGGAACTCCGGCACGCCGGAGTCGAGCAGGAAGCACTTGAAGCCGAACACGCCGGCCTTGTGCAGCGGGGCCAGCTGGGGCAGGTTGCCGGGCACCGCGCCGCCCCAGAAGCCGACGTCGACGTACACCCGGCCGGCCGCGGCCTTGCGCTTGACCCGCAACGCGTCCGGGTCGACGGTCGGCGGCAGGCTGTTGAGCGGCATGTCGACGATGGTCGTGACGCCGCCGGCCGCGGCCGCCCGGGTCGCGGTGTCGAAGCCCTCCCACTCGCTGCGGCCGGGATCGTTGACGTGCACGTGCGTGTCGACCAGGCCCGGCAGCAGCACCTCGTCGTCGTCGAGCCAAATCGTCGACGCCGAGACCGGCGGGTTCTCCATCGGCTCGAGTGCCGCGATGCGCCCGTCCTTGATGCCGACGGCGACCGGCCGAATCCCCTCCGGCGTCACCGCTCGCCGCGCCACCACCGTCAGATCCATTGTGGACATAGATCCTCCTCGGCCCCGCTCAGCAGCATAGGTGATCTCTCACGATGCGCTCGGCCGTCGCCTCCAGCAAGGGGCCCGGTCGGGCCCGGCAGCGCGCCGGGTCGGGTTCGAGGTCGGTCAGCGCGTACGCGGCGCTGATTCCCGTGCCGACCAGGTCGTCGGCGGTCAACGAGCACACGCCGGCGACCGCGACCACCGGCACGCCCCCGGCCGCCCGCGCCACGCCGACCGGGGCCTTGCCGCGCAGCGACTGGGCGTCCAGGGAGCCCTCGCCCGTGATCACGAGCGCGGCGTCGTGCAGGGCCTCGCCGAAGCCGAGCAGGTCGAGCAGCACGTCCACGCCGGATCGGCGGACCGCGCCGAGCACGGCCATGGCCGCGTAACCCACGCCCCCGGCCGCCCCGGCGCCGGGCAGGTCCGGGTCGCCGCCGACCACCTTGGCCCAGCGGGTCAGCGCCTCGGCCAGCAACGTCACCTGCGCCGGGCCGGCCCCCTTCTGCGGGCCGTAGACCGGCGCGGCGTCGGACAGCGGGTTGTCGACGTCGGTCGCCAGCACGAGCTCTACCTGCGACAACCGACTGTCGAGGCCGCTCAGGTCGAGCCGGTCGACACGCGCGAGGCCACTGCCGCCCGGTTCGACCGGCACGCCCTCGACGTCCAGCACGAGCGCGCCGAGGGCCCGGAGCATGCCGGCGCCGCCGTCGGTGCAGGCGCTGCCGCCCAGGCCGAGCACGATCCGCGAGCAGCCGAGGTCCATCGCCACCCCGATCAGCTCGCCGACGCCGTAGCTGGTGGCGGACATCGGCGAGCTGCCCCAGCCGAGCCCGGACGCCTGCGCGAGCTCGATGACGGCAGTGTGGCCGCGCAGCGCCAGCATCGCGCGGACCGGCGTGCCCAGCGGCCCGGTCACCGTGGTGACGAGCCGGTCGAAGCCGGCGGCGCAGGCGGCGTCCACGGTGCCCTCGCCGCCGTCGGCGACCGGCACCACCCGCACCTCCAGCGCCGGGTCGGCCCGCCGCAGGCCGGCCGCCAGATGGTCGGCGACCTGGCCGGCGGCGAGCGTGCCCTTGAACTTGTCCGGGGCCAGCAGGACCTTCATCGCCCTCAGCTGACCGGCTCGAACTCGACCACGGTGTTCAGCGCGCTGCCCATGGAGGCGTTGGCGGCCCGGTCGATCATGATCTCGACCAGCACCGGCCGGCTGGTCCGTTCGGCCTCCATGCGGGCCCAGGCCAGGGCGTCGGTGATGTCGCCGGGCTCGGTCACGCGGCGGCCGGCGCAGCCGTAGGCCTGCATGATCTTGACGTTGTCGGCGCCGTACTCGTCGTAGTGGATGTCCACCTGGTAGTTCATGTTGTAGCCGGTCTCGGCCTGCCGGATGAGGCCGAGGTACTCGTTGTTCAGCATGATCAGCACGAACGGCACGTCGTACTGCGCGGCCACCGCCAGCTCCTCGACCAGGAACTGGAACGAGTAGTCGCCGACCACGGCGACGACCTCGGCGTCCGGCTTGGCCGTGCGCACCCCGATGGCCGCCGGGATCTCCCACCCGAGCGGGCCGGCCTGGCCGCAGACCTGGTAGTGCCGGGGCAGGTGCGCGCGCTGGAACTGGCCCGACCAGATCTGGTAGAGCCCGATCGCGGTGACGAAGTAGGTCTCCGGGCCGTAGAACTCGTTGATCTCCCGGAACACCCGCGGCGCCTTGATCGGCACGGTGTCGAAGTCGTCCCGGCGCGGCAGCCGCGTCCGCAGCTCCTCGATTCGTGCCACCCACTGCTGCCAACGCCGCTTGGCCTCGTGCTTGCGAGCGGCTTCGAGCAACGCCTCCAGGAAAAGCTTGGTG
This sequence comes from Kutzneria sp., assembly GCA_036403095.1. GTDB lineage: Bacteria > Actinomycetota > Actinomycetes > Mycobacteriales > Pseudonocardiaceae > Kutzneria. The sequence goes on from DASWRQ010000245.1 coordinate 33,177, forward strand.
TCGGACACGATGCCGAGGTCCGGCCCGAAGACGCGGCCGATCTGCAACGGGTCCACGTCCACGTGCACGAACTTGCGGTCGCCGCGGTAGACGGAGAGATCACCGGTGTGGCGGTCGCCGAACCGCGCGCCCAGGGCCAGCACGAAGTCGGACTCCAGGAACAGCGCGTTGGCCCACCGCTGGCTGGTCTGGATGCCGGCCATGCCGGCGAACAGCTCGTGGTCCTCGGGCAGGCATCCCTTGCCCATCAACGTGATCTGCACCGGCACGCCCAGCAGCTCGGCCACCTCGCGCAGCACGCCGGAAGCCTCGCCGCTGATCACGCCGCCGCCGGCCAGCAGCAGCGGCCGCTCGGCCGCCAGCAGCATCTCCAGCGCCCGCTCGACCCGGGGCAGGTGCGGGTTGACCGACTCGATCGGCAGCGGGGCGTCGATCGAGCCGTCCCACTCGATCTCCTGCTTCTGCACGTCCAGCGGCAGGTCGATCAACACCGGGCCGGGACGGCCGGAGCGGGCGATCCGGAACGCCTCGCGGAAGATCCACGGGGCCTGCGCGGCCTCCTTGACCTGCACGGCCCACTTGGTGACCGGCTTGGCGATCTCCACGATGTCGACCGCCTGGAAGGCCTCCTGGTGCAGCTTTGTCGACACGGCCTGGCCGGTGATGCACAGGATCGGCACCGAGTCGGCCTGCGCGGTGTACAGGCCGGTGATCATGTTCGTGCCGGCCGGGCCGGAGGTGCCGACCGCGACGCCGACGTTGCCGGTGGTGCGGGACCAGCCGTCGGCCATGTGGGTCGCGCCCTCCTCGTGCCGCACGATGAGGTGGTTCAGCGGACTGTCTTCCAGGGCCGCGTAGAACGGCAGGATCGCGGCGCCGGGGCAGCCGTACACGATGTCGACGCCTTCGGACGCGAGCACCTCGACAACCGCCTGCATGACGGGGATCTTCGGCATCGTTCAGTCCCTTCCGGACAGGGTCTCGACGACCTTGAGCAGGGCGGAGTGGTCGAGCGAGCCGTGGCCCATGGCGCGGGCGGCGGCGATCAGCTGGGCGGTGAGGCCGGCCATCGGCAGCGAGACGCCTGCCTGCCGGGCGGCGGCCTGAACGATGCCCATGTCCTTGTGGTGCAGATCGATCCGGAAGCCGGGCCGGAAGTCGCGGGCGATCATGGAGTCCCGCTTGAGGTCCAGGATGCGGCTGGCGGCCAGGCCGCCGGCCAGCACGTCCATGCCGGCCTTGGCGTCCACGCCGGCCGCTTCCAGCAGCACGATCGCCTCGGCCACCAGCGCGTAGGTGCCGCCGACGACCAGTTGGTTGGCCGCCTTCACGACCTGGCCGGCGCCGTGCGGGCCGACGTGCACGATGGTCTTGCCCAGGGCCTCGAACAGCGGCAGCGCCTCGGCGAAGTCCTCGGCCGTGCCGCCGACCATAATGGACAGCGCCGCGTTCTTGGCCCCGGTCTCGCCGCCGGACACCGGCGCGTCCAGCACGCGGATTCCCTTGGCGGCGGCCGATTCCGCCACGTTCTTGGACGTCTCGGGGCGGATCGTGCTCATGTCGATCAGCAGCAGTCCGTCGCCGCCGGCCGCGATGACCTCGCTCGTCACCGCTTCGACGTGCTCGTCCTGCGGCAGCATGGTGATCACGACCTCGGCGCCGGCGATGGCCTCGGCGACGTCGCCGGCCCGCTGGCCGCCGTCCTCGACCAGCTTGGCCAGCGCCGGTTCGGACAGGTCGAACCCGGTCACGGTGTGGCCGGCGGCCACCAGGTGGCCGGCCATCGGCGAGCCCATGATGCCGAGGCCGATGAAGCCGATCTTGGTCATTGCGCCTCCTGGAATTGGGACAGCCAACCGAAGCTGTCGATGGTCGCGCCGGTCGGCCGGTACTCGGCGCCGACGTGGCCGCGATAACCGTTGGCGGCCAAGGTGGTCAGGTGTCGCAGCAGCTCCAACTGCCCGCTGCCGGGCTCGCCGCGGCCCGGGGCGTCGGCGAACTGGACGTGCCCGATGCGCTCAATGTGCTTGCTGGTCACGGTGTCGAGGTCGTCGCCGTTGACCGCGAGGTGGTAGAGGTCGCACAGCAGGGCGACGTTGTCCAGCGGTACCCGGTCGGCCACGGCCAGCGCGTCGGCCGCGGTCAGCAGCGGGTAGTCCGGCGCGCCGGACAGCGGCTCCAGCACGATCGTGCCGCCGACGGCCTGCACGGCGGTGGCCGCGACGGTCAGGTTGGCGGTGGCCAGTTCGTCCTGTTCGGACGGTGCGAAGCCGTTGACCCGGTTGCCGTACAGGGCGTTGAAGGTGCGGCAGCCGGTGCGGCGGGCGATGTCGACGGCGATCTCCACGCTGGCGTTGAACTCCGACTGACGGTTGGGCCAGGACACCAGGCCGCGGTCGCCGGCCGGCATGTCGCCGGCGAAGAAGTTGAGGCCGACCAGTTCCGTGCCGGCGTCGGCCAGGGCGGCGACGAACGCGTCGACCTCGGCCGTGGTCGGGCTCGCGGTGTCGAACGGCCACCAGAACTCCACCGCGTCGAAGCCGACCTTCTTGGCCGCCTGCGGGCGGTCCAGCAGGGGCAGTTCGGTGAACAGGATCGAGAGGTTGGCGTCGAGAAGCACCGGATCACTCCGATTTCCGTATCGCGGAATTACTTTTCCGATTAGTGAGAGAGTAGAACGCGCCGCTGCGGCCGGTCAACGGTCGGCGCTACGGTTCGGCGGTGGATCTGGAGGCCGAGTTCACCACCGAACCGTTCCGAGCCGAGGCCGGCGGCGAGCCGCCCGCGCACGCCGTCGAGGCCGCCGAGCAGGCGCGAAAGGCCGGTCTGGACACGACGTTCGGGCCGCTCGGCACCACCGTGCGCGGTTCGTCGGACGAGGTGTTGGACGCCCTGCCGGCGATCTTCCGCGCGGCGCTGGCCGGTGGCGCAACCCGCATGACGTTACGGCTGGGCGCGCCCGGCAGCGACGAGGCTCCGGTCGGCGTCGGTTCACTGGAACGGGTCATCGCCGAGGTCGAGTCCGAGGTCGGCGGGCCGCTGAGCTCGCTGTCCCGGGTCGACAAGCAGCGCGCGGTGCGACTCCTGGAGGAGCGCGGGGCGTTCGAGATGCGCAAGTCCGTGCCCGCGGTGGCCGAGGCGCTCGGCGTCACCCGCTTCACCGTCTACAACTACCTGAACCGGTCCGATTCATGATCGACTTCAACAAATTGTTGACACGAGTTGCCCGCCGCTTCTACCGTCGCTGCACATGAACCTCGACGAGGCTTCGCTGACGCAGTGCCTGGCGGTTCCCCGTTGGGTGCGGGCGGTGCTCGACGGTCAGCCCTACGACTCCCCCGACGCGCTGTTCGCGGTGGCCGAGCGGGCCGCGGCGACACTGACCGCCGACGAGGTCGCGCAGGCATTGGCCGACCATCCGCGCATCGGCGACAAGACCGGCAGCGCCACGTCCCGGGCCGAACAGTCCGGAGTGGACAACGTCGACGAGTTCGTGGCGGCCAACCGCGAGTACGAGCAGCGGTTCGGGCGGATCTACCTCGTCTGCGCCGCCGGCCGCGGTGGCGACGAGCTGCTGGCCGATCTCCGCGAGCGGCTCACCCACGATCCCGAGGCCGAACTGGCCGTCACCGTCCGAGAACTCGGCAAGATCGCGCTGCTGCGCCTGGCGAAGGTCGTCCAATGATCACCACGCATGTGCTCGACACCACCTCCGGCCAGCCCGCGCCGGGCGTGTTGGTGCGGTTGGAGTTCCGCGGCCGAATCATCGGCGACGGCGTCACCGATGACGACGGCCGCTGCCGCACGCTCGGTCCCGAACACGTCGAGGCCGGCGTCTACCGCCTCGTCTTCGACACCGACACCTACTTCGCGCGGGTGGGACGCGAGGCGTTCTTCCCCGAGGTGACCGTGACGTTCCGGATCACCGACACCGGCCGGCACCACCACGTGCCGGTCCTGCTGAGCCCGTTTTCCTTCACCAGCTACCGAGGGAGCTGATCCGCGTGGCCGTCCACCTTGGCCCCAACCAGTACGGCAAGGCCGAGAACCGGCTGGTGACGGTGTCCCGCAACGGTTGCGTGCACTCGCTCCGGGACCTCACCGTCAGCACTTCGCTGCGCGGCGAGCTCGCCGCCACCCACCTGACCGGCGACAACTCCGGCGTCGTGCCCACCGACACGCAGAAGAACACCGTCTACGCCTTCGCCAAGGAAGCTCCCGTCGGCGAGATCGAGGAGTTCGCTCTGCGGCTCGGCCGGCACTTCGTCGGCTCCTTCGACCAGATCACCGGCGCCCGGGTGCTGATCGAGGAACACGGCTGGGGCCGCATTCCCGCCAACTCCCACTCCTTCGTGCGGGGCTCCGACGAGAAGCGCACCACCGCCGTCACCATCGCCGGTTCCGACGCCTGGGTCGTGTCGGGGCTTCGGGACCTCGTCGTACTCAAGACCACCGGTTCCGAGTTCCATGGCTATCCGCGGGACAGGTACACCACCCTGCCCGAGACCTCCGATCGTATTCTCGCCACCGCCGTCAGCGCCCAGTGGCGCTTCGCCGGCCTGGACGTCGACTGGGCCAAAAGCTTCGTCGAGGCCCGCGACGCCCTGCTCGCCGCCTTCGCCGACACCCACAGCCTTTCCCTGCAGCAGACCCTCTACGCCATGGGCGAGGCCGTCCTCGGCGCCCGTGCCGAGATCGCCGAGGTGCGCCTGTCCCTGCCCAACAAGCACCACTTCGTCGTCGACCTCAGCAAGTTCGGCCTGGTCAACGACAACGAGGTCTTCTACGCCGCCGACCGCCCGTACGGGCTGATCGAGGGCACCGTCCTGCGCGACGACGCGCCCGACCCCGGCCAGGCCTGGCACACACTGCCGGCCTTCTAGGCATTCACGGCGGCGGCAGCACGTCCAGGACCGTGGCCACGTCCAGCAAGAACTCGTCCGACGGGCGGCCGTGCAACGGCTCGGTCTCCGAGATGACAAACAGGGACCCGTCTCGTCGGGACCGGTAGTGCTGGCCGGTGAACTTGATGCCGGCGACGCCCAGGATCTCGGTGGTGAACGGGGTGACGTCGCCGGTGCCGTAGGTGTCCTCCACCTGCTCGAGCTGAATCGCGTCGTCGGCCGTCGGCATGGTCACCCACATCACCGTGCCGACGATGTCATCGCCGTCCTTGTCCCGCAACGCGTACACGACCTGGCTGAGCTTCTTGCAGGGATGTGTCACGAAGAACTGTCGGACCTGACCGAAGGACTGCACGGCACACCGAAGTTCGTTCTTCACCTCGCGTTCGAGCTGCCGCAGGGCCAGCCGCTGCCAGGCCTGTTGCTCGTTCCCCTTCTTCGCCGCCTCGCGACTGCTGGCGGTTTCCGCCTCGGCCGAGCTCTGGCTGGCCGCGGTGTCCAGCGCCGTGCCGACCGATGTCGTGACATCCCCGCCGTTCGCCGCCGCCATCAAGCCCGCCACCAACGCTGCGCCAACGAACCCGCCAGCGGCTTTCCCCTTGATCCACCGTCCGTCGGGGCCCCTGGGCTGATCCGGACCACCTGGCACGTCGCCTCCACGGTCGAGTCGTAGGAACGCTCGACTGTCGTCCGGACACCGGTCAGCGCATCGCCTTCCGACAAAGATCACCCGAACGTCTCAGGCACGAGTGGCGGGGTCGCCTTCCTGGCCGTGGTTGGTGGTCTGTCGGTTTTCAGCATCGTTTTCACTCGTCACTGAAGTCATAGTGCATTAAGCACTCTGGCGCTCGGCACGCTGCTCGACCAGTTCCTCGACGGCGGTGGGCAGGGTGGTCTCGAAGTCGATGAGCTTGGCCCAGGTGGGGGTGACGACCACGCGGACCATGCCCTGGTAGAGGGACCGGACCTCGGCCTCCCAGGCGACGCGCTGCTCGGCGGTCATCTCGTAGGAGCCGTTGATCTGGAGGTACTCCTCGGGGATGCCGTCGACGACGTCGAGCTCGACGCGGCCGCGGATGAGCAGGATCTTGGGCGGGTGGACCTCGGTGTCGATGGTGATGGCGACGGCGGGGTTGCGGCGCAGGGAGTGCAGCTTGGGAGCGTTGAGGGTGGTGCACATGACCAGGGTCGAGCCGTTCCAGGTGAAGGCGATGGGGATGGTCCGGGGCGTGCCGTCCTTGGCGACGTAGGCCAGCCGGCAGAGGTCGCGGGCGAGCAGTTCCTGGCTGTACGGACGGTTGAGGATCTCTGCGATCTCGGTGGCCTGCATGACGGGCTCCTCTCGACGGGGTGTTGTGCCCCTGGGACGGAGCGGGCCCGGCGTTCTCGACAGACCGTCGCGCCTTTTTTCGGACGAGTTTCGGCTGCGGGATCCAGGGCGCGAGGAGGAGCGCGGCAGCGTCACCGGTCCGCGCTGGTCACGGGTGGGCGCGGCGTTGCGAGATCAAGAAGATCAAGGTGCGGCTGGACGGCCGGATGGGCACGCTGACGAGCGTGCAAGCCATGCACGGCCGGCCGCTGGGAGTCGGGGGCGTGGATCACGTGCGAGGCGGCGGCGAGGTGCACGTGTCGCTGATGGTGGCCCGGACCCTGCTGACCCGGCGTGCGCGGGCCGGCCGCCGTGTAAGGCGCCCGCTGCGCCTTACACGGCAAGGGAAACCCGTCAGCCGTCCTGCTTGGCGCTGTCGGTGGCCGCGGCGCCGTTCAGGTGAAGCTGCGCGGCGATCTTCGCGGCCAGCTGGTCGTAGTCGATGGTCGGCGCGGCGATGCCGGCGATCTTCTGCTCCATCTCGGCCTTCAACGCGTCCAGCTGCTTGCCGACCTCGGCCTTGATCCCGTTGAGGTCCGAGTCGAACCAGGCGACGATCTGGCGCAGGCTGGTCGCGCCGGTCTCGGAGCCCTGGCGGTTGATCGGGAGGTCGAGTAGGTCCTCGGGGGTCATGGTGTCTCCCTGCTGCCCGAAGTCGTCCTTGCGGGCCTCGTTGACGTCGCAGTCGACACCGTCCACGGTGACCGTGCCGACACGCTGGAACAGGTGGATGCGCGGGTCTTCCTGGCCGCCCGACCACGCCGCGGTCTGCCACGCCCACTCGGCCAGTCCGGCGTCCAGGATCCGGGTTACCGCGTAGAAGCCGCCGTACACGCCCACCCGCTCGCGCGGCAGCACGCTGAGCACGCCCTCGAAGTAGTCGCCGACGGGGCCGAGCTTGGCCCGGGCGGTGGCGTTGCCCGGGCTGTAGTCGGGGATGTCGAAGTCGACGCAGAAGTAGATCGGGTTGTCCGGCAGTCCGACGTCGCCGGCCTGCGCCGCGGCCGCCTGGGCGTCGGCCACGCCGGCCCCGTGGCCCTCGGTGGCCCGGTCCGGCTGTCCGATGATCTTGCGCTCCCAGACCAGCGCCACCGCCACGCCGTTGGCGTGCATGTCGGACACCTCGCCGGCGGACAGATTGACCCGGCCCGACAAGCCGTTGACCAGGTAGCGCACGACAAAGCCGTAACCGGCGCGCGCCACCGCGGCACCGGACGGGCGGCCGCCGCTGTAGTCGAGACCGAGCATGATCATCCCTTTCCGATTCGCAACGCCGACCAAAGCATTCCGGCGGTGAAATACGCGCGCCGGTCCACTGTCGTTCGACACGACCGCCCGGGTCGTGCTCGCGGGTTGACGATGATGCCGTCCCGCGCCGAATTGTCCTCGCACGTCACGGCGACGGCAAGGCTTGTCGGCGTAGGCCAGCAGTGTGCAAGTCCAGCACCTGCGCACACCGACGACGGACGCTTGGCGTCCGCGGTCAGCGGCGCCTGCGCGAACCCTCCCCAGTACCAATGGAATTGGCGTCCATGTACGACATTGTCGATCAGTCGGAAATGGGCGATCACGTTGCCGTCGCTCGCTTATCCTGACGCACATCGCCACGCTCAGTCATCCGCGTCGACCGACCTCTGCCCGAACAGGCTAAGGAGGACAGTGCGATGGCGACACATTCGGTATGCGTTCCGGCCGGCGGCGCCTGTGCGCTGATACGCCGGTGAAATGTCGGCCCCCTAACGTCCGCGGCATGCGAACTCCGCAGCTGATCGCGCTGCTGACCCTGACCCTCGCCACCGGCCTCGTCGCCGCCCCGCAAGCCGGGGCGATCATCGGCGGGCAGCCGGCCGACAAGCCCTTTCCGTTCATGGCCTCGCTGCAGACGAAGTACCCGGCCGGCGCCCCGTTGGGGCACTGGTGTGGCGTCTCGCTGATCGCACCGCAGTGGGTGATCACCGCGGCACACTGCGTGAGCGGCGCCGAGGACCACCCCGAGCTGTACCAGGTGCGGGTCGGCTCGGCCGACAACACCACCGGCGGCGATGTCCGCGCCGTGTCGAAGATCGTCACCAATCCCGGGTACCGAAGTTGGCCGGACGACGGCACCGACCGTTACGAGGCCGACATGGCCTTGGTGAAGTTGAGCGCGCCGGTGCCGGACCGACCTGTCCACATTGGACTGTTCACGGACCGCAGTCGGTCAGTGCGATCGGCTGGGGACGGGTGTGTGCGGACGCCGCCTGCACGACCTACGCCAACCCGACCCGTCTACAACAGCTGGACACCGAGATCCTGCCGCAGAAGCCGTGCTCTGTCCCGGCGGCCCCGTCGCAGAACCCGACGTACGAGCTGTGCGTCGGCAGCGTCACCAAGAAGGCCAACCCCGCCGGCGGCGACTCCGGCGGCCCCGCGTTGGCCAAGGCCGGCGGTCAGTGGCTGCTGCTCGGCGTGTGCAGCCACGGACCCGCCGTGTCGGACAAGTTCCCGCAGACGGAGCCGGGCACCGCGCCGACCTTCTACACCAGCGTGCCGGCGCACCTGGGCTGGATACTGAAGACCGTCACGACCTGATCAAACCGCTCGGGCAGCCGGTTCGCGGCTGCCCGAGCGGGCGCTCAGGGCAGCCGCCAGAGCTGGTTGGCGCCGCCGTTGCAGTCCCAGATCTCCAACTGGGTGCCGTTGGCGGTGGCGAAGCCCGGATCGTCGAGACACCTGCCGGACTGGGCGCTGCGCAGGCTGCCGTCGGCCGCCTGCGTCCACTGCTGGTTGCCGCCGCCGTTGCACTGCCACAGCTCGACGAGCGTGCCGTTGGCGGTGCCCTGGCCCGTGACGTCCATGCACTGCCCCGAATTCACCAGCGTTCCATTGCGGACCGTCCAGTTCTGCGCGGCGGAGCCGTCACAGTCGGCCAGCACGACCTGGGCGCCGGCCTGGGCGCACTTGCCCGCGATACCGGACGTGATCGGCCCCTGGACCGTCGGTGATCCGCTGCCGGGCGTGATGGCGAGGTTGTCGAACTGGTCGGTCGCGTAGCCGACGATGCCGATGCCGGCCTGGCCGTTGGTCCACCGGCCGTCGGTGGCCGAGCCCGCGGTGTGTCCGTCGACCGCGCCGGTGATGGTGTGGCCTTGGAACGTCACGGAAAGCGTGTGCCACGTGTTCGTGCCGAGGGCGGTGGTGGTGCCGCCGGCCAAGGTGGTCAGGGCGCCGCTGGTGTCGCCGGACACGATCGACCACGCGCCGGTGTTGCTCACCCGGAAGTAGTAGGCGTCCTGATGGGACTGCGGGCGGGACTGGGCGTTGGCCCGGCCCATCAGCTCCACGGTCCCGGCGGCGGCCAGCCGGACGTCGGCGGAGACGGTGTAGTTGCCCCAGTCCTGGTCGCCGAGCAGGGAAAACGCGTCCGAGTCGTCCTGCCATTCGATCGGCCGGACCGGGGCCATCTGCGTAACGCACTTACCGTTACGGCCCACGCACGGCTGGATCTCGTACGAGCCCTGCATGTCCGAGAGGTACCTGGCCTCCGTGCCGGTGGCGTAGCCGTCGAAGTTGTCGTTGTACGGCAACGCGAGGCCGTGTTCGGCCGGGCTGGTCGCGGTTCCCTTGCCCTGCCCGGTGGTCGTGGAGATGGTGTAGATCGTGTTCGGCTGCAGGGTGAGCGTGTAGCCGGGCCCGGTCACGTCGGCGGTGTGCTGGAAGTCGGGGCCACTGCCCAGGCTCGTGGTCCACACGTGCGCGGAGCCCGAGTTCAGGCCGCCGGTCACGGCGAAACTCACCGGTTGGGCCGTTGTTGCCGTGGAGGTCTCGATGATGGTGCTGTAGTCATGGCCGTCGGTCAGGGTGACGTAGCTGCCGCTGGTGCCGAGGTAGCCGCTGGCGGAGTCGATGAAGTGCCAGCCGGGCTTGGTGAACTGCGTGACCTGCGCGGTCGCCCAGGTGCTCTTGCCCGTCCGGTACGCGCCCGACCACGGCGACGGCGCGACCGCCAGACCGACGGTGCTGTACGGCAGGTTGGGGTAGATCGCCGCGAGCAGCGGCCAGTTCAGGTAGGCCGTCATCTTCGCGTCGAGATAGCCGCGGGTGATGGAACGGATCAGGGCCGCGGTGCCGGAGTTGACGTCCTGCGAGCCGTTCTCGCTGGCCCACAGCGGTTTTCCGGTGCTCAGCGCGTTCGAGGTGGTGCTGCACGAGACCGCGTCGCCGCCGTCGCCGCCGTGGCATGGGTAGTGCGCGCCGACGATGTCCACCGACCGGGCGAAGGTCGCGTCCTTGACCATGTCGTCGGCGATCTCCCAGCCGGAGTCCGCGCCGACCACCTTGACCCCGCTGTACCCCTTGGCCGCCAGGGTGTTGTGCAGGTTCTCGTACCAGCCCTTGTCGTAGCCGCGCTCGTTCCAGCCGCCGAGGAAGCTGATCGCCAGGCCGTGCTGCTCCGCGCAGCCCAGCCAGGTCATCAGGTAGTCGACCATGTCCTGGGACCAGAAGTTCCCGTTGCCGATCCAGCCCGGGGCGGCCCAGGCCAGGCCGTACAGCTCGATGCCGGGGTTGCGGGCCTTGGCCTGCTCGGCCAGCCACCACTCGTAGCCGCCGTCGCAGTTCACCGCTCCCCTGGTGTGCTCGATGCTTGGCTCCGAGCCGTCGGTGGAGTTGGCGTCGCCGCCGATCTCGAGCTTCAGCACCTGGAGGTCGGCGCCGTAGCCGGGCTTGAACAGGTAGTCCAGCACCTGGCTGCGCTGCGGCTCCGGGTAGTCGATCAGCAGCCTGGAGTTGCCTCCGCCGCCGCTGATCGCGCCGATGCCGTCGAAGGTCCGGCCGCTGTGCGTGCCGTCGATGGTGATCGTCGTCGCCGCCTGGGCCGTGGTCGGGCCGGCCAGGGCGACGGCCGTCACGGCGGCGAGCAACGCGGTCCAGATCCTGGCCACGGAGGTCCCCATTCATCCTGGCACCGTGGCGGCGGTGCTTTGACATCGTTGTCAGCGCGACGCACCCTCCATGGTGCCCGGGCACCGCCGGGGCGGACAAGGATCACGTGTTCACAGGTGTGATCAGTCCAGGATGAGGTTTACGACGTCTGCGACGGCGGCCACGATGTGGTCCGGCGATGGGACATCTGCCGTCCAGGAACGGCCGCGGGGCAACCACGCCGTGCGCAGGCCCGCAGCGCGGCCGCCGATGATGTCGGCCGTGCTGTCGCCGACCATCCAGCCGTCGCCGAGCTTCGCGCCGGCCCGGGTGGCCGCGATCTCGAACAGGCGCACGTCCGGCTTCCAGATGTCCTCCGCGCCGGAGATCGCCCAGCCGTCGACAAGATCGGCGATGCCGCTGCTGGTCAGGGTGTTGGTCTGCACGGTCTCGTACCCGTTGGTGACAACGCCGATCCGCCAGCCGGCGGCCCGAAGTCGGGCGAGGCCGGCCAGCACGCCGTCGTAAACGGGGATCAGGGTCGGCTGCCGTTCGCTGTACTGTCGAAAGAGGTCCTCGAACGTGGTCGACAGCCCGTAGCGCTCGCGGACGCCGGCGAAGAACACCCCCTTGGCCACGCGCCCGTCCCCATCGGCCTCGACCAACCAGTCGGCCTCGCCCGGCGCCAGTCCGTGGTCCGCGCAGAACTCCACGGCCCAGGCGTGCAGGCCGGCGGCGCGGTCGACCAGGGTGCCGTCGAGATCGAAGAGCGCGATCATGGGCCGATCCTAGAATGAGGCGTGGACTTCGACGCGGTGGTTTTCGGGGCCGGGCACAACGGGTTGGTGGCGGCGAACCTG
>DASWRQ010000246.1:0-9786 GCA_036403095.1 Kutzneria sp.
TTGGCCGACGAGGTCCAGCCGGTTGTCGTGGGCACGACGCTGGAGGTGGACGCGGTGCTCAGCTGGTCGGCGGTCATGCCACCGGGCACGTTGGCCCGTAGCACCGATGTGGCGACACCGACGACGGCCACCACGGCGACCACGCCGAGCGAGGCGCCCAGGCGACGAACCCGCAGCCGACGACGGCCGCGCCGCACCACGTCGTCCAGGGCGGTGGCCACGGGCGGCGGCGCCTGGCCCGAGAGCTCGGCCCGCAGCTGGGCAAGCAGCTCCTCGTCCTCGGTGTCCACGCTGCTCACCTCGCCACCTGCAACAAGCCGGTCACGGCACCGTACGCCTTGCGCAGGGTGGCCAGACCGCGGGCGGTCTGGCTCTTCACGGTGCCCGTGGTGCAGCCGAGCGCGTTGGCCACCTCCTCGACGGACAGGTCCTCGATGAACCGCAGCACCAGCACGGCCCGCTGCCGCGCCGGCACCGCCTGGAGCGCCTTCAGCAGCGACGGCCGATCCTCGACGCTGGAGGTGTTCTGCTCGACGACGACTTCCGGCGGCTCGGCCATCACCTGCTCACGCCGCCGGCCGCGCCGCTTGGTGTCGAGGAAGGCCCGGGTCAGCACGGTGTGCAGGTACGCGTCGGCGCTGTCGAACCGAACCTTGTTCCAGCGCGCGTACATGCTCACGAACGCGGTCTGGGCGATCTCCTCGGCCTCCAGCCAGTTGCCGCACAGGGCGTGCGCCGTCCGCCGCGCCCCGTCGAAACGGCTGGTGAAGAACTCGGCGAAGCCGTCGTCGCGGGTTGCCACGCTGGTTGGACGTTCCGTCCCCCGAACGGGTTGCCCGCCCAGCTCAAGCCGGCGAGGACGACCGCCGTGACCGCAGCCGCGGCCGGATGGCCAGCCGCCGGTGCCGGCCGTCGGTCTGTCCTTCGCCGAAGCGCAGCACGTCCCGGTCGCGGGTGAAGCCGAGCGGGTCGGGGGCGTGCAGCCGCAGCATGATCCGGTTGACGTCCTCGGGCCGCCGCCGGTGCGTGGCCTTGCTGACGATGATCATCGTGATGAACGCGACCGGCACGGTGACCAGGGCCGGCTGCTGGAGCACGGCGGGCGCCCAGTTGCCGGTGTAGCCGCTGACGATGTCGCCGATCAGGGCCAGCGCGACCAGGCTGCCGCCCAGCACCATGCCGACGCCGGCGCCGACCCAGGTCAGGCCCCGCCACCAGATGCCCAGCATCAGCACCGGGCAGAAGGTGGACGCGGCCATGGCCAGCGCCATGCCCACGCCCAGGGACACGTCGTTGCTGCGCAGCACCAGCGCGGCGATCAGCGGCGCCAGCACGACCAGCACCGTCGACCAGCGGAAGTCCCGGACCCGGCCGCGGGAGACGTCGGTGGAGACCACGCCGGCCAGGCTGACCAGCAGGCCGGACGAGGTGGACATGAACGCGGCGAAGGCGCCGGCCGCGACGACCGCGCCCAGCACCTGGCCGGCGACGCCGGGCAGCATCGCCGACGGCAGCAGCAGCACCGCCGCGTCGGTCTTGCCGGTGACCAGCAACTGCGGCTCGTAGATGCGGGACAGCGCGCCGAGTAAAGCCGGGAACAGGTAGAACGCGCCCAGCAGCAGCAACACGTGCAGGGTGGTGCGGCGGGCCGATCGCCCGTCGGGGTTGGTGTAGAAGCGGGCCAGCACGTGCGGCAGGCCGAGAATGCCCAGGAACGTGGCGAAGATCAGCGAGTAGGTGTCGAACAGCTCGGGCAGCCCGCCGGACTGCGGCCGCAGCCAGTCGGCGTTGTCCTGCACGGCTCCGGAGACCATCGGCACCGGGCTGCCGGCCTTGAACGACAGCGTCGTCTTGGCCCCGATCGCCTGGTCACCGGCGTACCAGACGGTCTCGCCGTCCACCTGGTGCCCGTTCACCGAGCCGTTGGCGGTGAGCCGGACGGGGTGCTCGACCCGCAGCTTCACCGGCTGTTCCAGGGTCACGGTGGTGTCCGAGGTGAACATCGGCGGCCCGTCGGCGGCCAGGCTCTGCTGCCCGCTGGGCGGCCCACCGCCGGCGAACACCACGCACAGCACGAAGGCCGGCACGCTGATCGCGAACAGCTTCACCCAGTATTGGAACGCCTGGACCAGGGTGATCGCCCGCATGCCGCCGCTGAGCACGTTGATCACGACCACGATGGTCACGACCACGACGCCGAGCCAGTTCGGGGCCCACGGCAGCACGCTGTTCAGGGTCAGGCCGGCGCCCTGCAGCTGCGGGATCAGGTAGATGTAGCCGATGGCCACGGTGATCACCGCGGCGACGCCGCGCAGGCCTCGGGAGCCGAGCCGGGCCTCGACGAAGTCGGGCAGCGTGTACGCCCCCGAGCGGCGCAGCGGCGCCGCCACGAACAGCAGCAGCGCCAGATAGCCGGCGGTGAAGCCGATGGCGTACCAGAGCTCGTCCGGCCCGTTCTTGAGGACCAGGCCGACGATGCCGATGAACGAGGCCGCGGACAGGAACTCGCCGGCGATGGCGGCCGCGTTCTGGTGGGCCGACACCCGCCGCCGCGCGACCAGGAAGTCCCGGGTGGTGTTGGCCGTGCGCGAGCCGTGATAGCCCAGGTAGAAGGTGCTGAGCACGATGATCGCGATGCTCACCCACGCCCACGCGTTGATACCCATGTCAGTGGTCGACCATGCTGACGAAGTCGCGCTCGTGCCGTTCCGCGCGGCGCACGTACCACACGCCCAGGCCGTAGAGCAGCGGATACGGCAGCGCGCCGAGCAGCACCCATGGCAGCCGGATGCCGAAGATCGTCAGGTCGCCGAAGGACGGGAACACGTAGAACAGCAGCGGCAGGCTGGCGATCGTGAAGATCAGCAGCACCGCCATCCAGAACGACGTGCGGAACTGCGCCCAGACGAGGCTGCGCACCAGGTGCTCGCCGACGCTGGTCTGCTCCTCCAGCTCGACGATGGTGCGGGCGACCGTGCGCGAGCCCTTGGCCTCGGCCAGCACGACCTTCTTGCGGCGCGGCGGCTTGCGGGGCGGCTGCGGCTGCTCGACCGGCACCAGCTCGGTCGAGGGCTTCGCGGGCTCCCGGTCACCGGTCATGTGCCGGCGCCCCAGCCGTGCTTGGGCTGGCGGACCAGCCGGTCCTTGAGCTCACGGGTGTGCCGGCGGCTGACCGGCAGCTCCTTCTCGTCGGCGCCGGCGCCGACCACGACGGTGTAGCCGGACGAGCCCATCCGCAGCTCGGTGACCAGCGGCAGTGACACCAGGAAGGACCGGTGGATGCGGATGAAGCCGGCGTCGGCCCAGCGCTCCTCCAGCTGGGCCAGCGGAATGCGGACCAGGTGGCTGCCCTCCGCGGTGTGCAGCCGGGCATAGTCGCCCTGGGCCTCCACATACCGGACGGTGGACCGGGGCACCAGCTTGGTGGTGCCGGCCAGCTCGACCGGGATCACCTCGTCGTCGCCGGCCTGCTCGACCACGCCGCCGACCGGCGCCGCCGGGGCCGCGGTGAGCATCCGGAACTTGGCCACCCGGTCGATGGCCATGTCCACCCGGGCCTGCTGCGGCGGCTTCACGATGTAGTCCAGCGCGCCGAGCTCGAAGGCGGTGACCGCCTCCTCGGACAGCCCGGTCACGAACACCAGCTGCGGCTTGTCGTGGAACGCGTTGATGACCTGGGCCAGCTCGAGGCCGGACAGGCCGGGCATGGAGATGTCGGCGAACACCGCGTCCACCGGGCACAGCCCGCGGTCCAGCCGAGCCTTGGTCTCGGGCACGCTGCCGCGGATGACCCGTAGCGCCTCGGCCGCGTCGAAGGCCGTGATGACCCTGCTGACCAGCGGGTTCTGGCCGAGTAGGTAGGCCAGCTCGTCGAGCCCGTGCGCCTCGTCATCGACGGCCAACACGAGGAGACCGGTGGTGGTGTCCTGAATGCTCACTGTGCCGCGCAATCTTGCCGATCGACCGGTGGTTGTGTCCATCTTCGACCACCGTTCGATCGGGGTGAAGCCGGCCCCGTCGGACGGCCGGGCACGGCCACGCACGGTGATGTACGTGGCCGGCCATCGAGCCGGTTCAGAGCCCGAAGCGGGACCAGTGCGCCCGCTGCTCCACGGCGTCGATCGCGGCCAGCACCTTGTCCCCGGCGCCGGCGAACACCGAGCTCCCGCCGGCGATGCCCAGCCGGGCCAACAACGACTTGCGCGGCTCGGCCACGGCGATGTCGGCCTCCGGGTACTTCTTCGCGACGATCTCGCGCAGCGAGCCGAGCCCGTCGACCAGACCCAGCTCCGCCGCCCTGGCCCCGGTCCACACCTCGCCGGTGAACAGCTCCGGGTTGTCGGCCAGCTTGGCGCCGCGGCGCTGTTTCACCCAATCGGTGAACTCGGTGTGCAGCTCGCCCTGCAGCCCCTTGAGCCAGGCGATGTCCTCGGGCTTGACCGGGCTGAACGGGTCGAGCCGGTGCTTGTGCTCGCCGGCGGTGTAGACCCGGCGCTCGACGCCGAAGCGCTCCAGCAGTCCGGTCAGGCCGAAGCCGGCGGTGATCACGCCGATGGAGCCGACCATGGACGTGCGGTGCGCGTAGATCTCGTCGGCCGCGCAGGCCAGCCAGTAGCCGCCGGAGGCCGCGACGTCCTCGCAGAAGGCCAGCACCGGCACGTTCTTCTTGGCCGCGAGCTCGCGGATCCGCTCGCCGACCAGCGCCGACTGGGTGGGCGACCCGCCCGGGGAGTTGATCGCCAGCGCCACCGCCTGCAGCCGGTCGTGGCCGAACGCCTTGGCCAGCGCCGGCTCGACGGCGTTCAGGTTGATCGCGCCCCGGCCCAGCGGCTGCGGGGTCGGCGTGATCACGCCGTGCAGCCGCACCACGGCGACCACCGGGGACCGGTCCACCCGGTCGCCGAGCAGGGGCAGCTTCGCGGCCAACTTGTCGGCCAGCTTCTCCGGGACGTTCATGGTTCGAATCTACGCGTGAACGGTGTTCAGCGCGGCAAGGACTTCCCGCCGCGACGCTTCAGCGGACCGGGCTGAGCTTGGCCCGGCGATCATCCGGGCCGGGCCCGTCGTCGGCCCCGTCGTCCGGGACCACGGCCAGCACCGGCCGCACACCCGGGCTGAACTTGGGCACCCGCATGGTCACCTTCATGCCGGCGTCCGGCGCGGTCTCCACCATCAGCGCGTAGTCCTCGCCGAACACGGTGCGCATCCGGTGGTTGATGTTGCCGATGCCGACGTGGGCGCCGCTCTTGTGGGCGTCCTTGAGGTCGTCCAGCAGCAGGTCGGCGTCCATGCCGACGCCGTCGTCCTCGACGCTGATCAGGGCCTCGCTGCCGTTGTCCTGGGCGATGATGGTGACGGTGCCGCCGCCGGGCTTGTTGGCCAGCCCGTGCTGCACGGCGTTCTCCACCAGCGGCTGGAGCACCAGGAACGGCACGACCACGTTGAGCACCTCGGGCGAGATGCGCAGCCGCACGGACAGCCGCTCGTTGTAGCGGGCCCGCTGGATGGTCAGGTACCGGTCGATGTTGCGCAGCTCCTCGGCCAGCGTGGTGAACAGGCCGTTCGCCCGGAAGGAGTAGCGGGTGAACTCGGCGAACTCCTGGAGCAGCTCGCGGGCGTGCTCCGGGTCGGTGCGCACGAGCGAGCTGATGGCGTTGAGCGCGTTGTAGACGAAGTGCGGGGAGATCTGCGCGCGCAGCGCCTTGACCTCGGCCTGGGCCAGTCGCTGCCGGGACTCCTGCAGCTCGCCCAGCTCCAGCTCGGTGCAGACGAAGCGGGCCACTTCCTGGGACATCCGCAGCAGGCGCTTGTGTCCCACGCCGCCGACGATGATCAGCGAGCCGCGGGTCCGCGACTCCACGATCAACGGCACGATGATCGCCTGGTGCATCTTGCAGTTGCTCTTGTCGGTGCAGTCGAGCGTGTCGTGCTCGACGAACTCCTTGCGCTCACCGCTGATCGCCTTGACGATCGCGTCCTGCAGGTCGACGTAGTGCTCGTTGGCGTCGCCGTCCCAGGACAGCAGCGCCCCGCGCTCGTCGGTCATGCCGACCGCGACGCACTTGAGCAGCTCGACCAGGTTCTTGCACGCCTTGTCGGCGGCGTCGGGCGTCAGTCCGTCCCGCAGGTCCGGCGCGGCCTTGGACATGCGGTGCAGCGCGTCGGCGACGGCTTCGTCGACGGACGTGCTGACCCGCCGCGCCCGGCACAACAGTACGAACAGCCCGAGCACGGCGAGCGTCGCGATGATGCCGAGCACTGTTTGCTCGGTCAGGAGCTCGACCACCCCGCAATGCTCCGCCGAACAAGGCCGATGGGCAAGCTCTCGTCAGACTGACGGACGGGTGCATCGGTGAACGGTCCACTACCGCCAGCGACGAGTAGACATCCGATGAATCAGCGGGCAGGGTGGTCGCGTGCCAGCTCCACGTGTAGGCCTGTTCGCCACCTGCCTTACCGACACCTTCTATCCGTCGACGGCCCGCGCGGTGGTCCGGCTGCTGGCGCGGCTGGGCTGCGACGTCGACTTCCCGATGGACCAGACCTGCTGCGGCCAGATGCACTACAACACCGGCTACCGGGACGAGGCGCGGTCGCTGGCGGCCAAGTACGCGACCGTGTTCGCCGGCTACGACGCGATCGTGGCGCCGTCCGGGTCGTGCGCCGGCATGGTGCGGGAGATCAATCCGGAGCTGCACGGGACATCCGATGCCTTCGCCCGCACGTACGAGTTGTCGGAGTTCATCGTCGACGTGCTGGGCGTGACGGATGTCGGCGCGTACTTCCCACATCGGGTGACCTACCACCCGACCTGCCACTCGCTGCGGATGCTCGGCGTCGGCGACAAGCCGCTGTCGCTGCTGCGCGCGGTGCGTGGTCTGGACCTGGCCGAGCTGCCGGCGGCCGAGACCTGCTGCGGCTTCGGCGGCACCTTCGCCGTGAAGAACGCGGACACCTCGACCGCCATGCTCGGCGACAAGATGCGTTGCGTGCTCAACACCGGCGCCGAAGTGCTGTGCGCCGGCGACAACTCGTGCCTGATGCACATCGGCGGCGGCCTGTCCCGCCTGCGCACCGGCGTGCGAACCGTCCACCTGGCGGAGATTCTGGCCAGCACCGAGGAGGAGCCGTGGGCCGCAACCCCGTGACCTGGCTGGGCAGCCCGGTCTTCCCCAAGGCGGCCAAGGCCGCGCTGGCCGACACCCAGCTGCGGCGCAACCTGCGCAAGGCCACCCACACCATCCGCGACAAGCGCGCGAAGGCCGTCGCCGAACTGCCCGACTGGGAGCAGCTCCGACTGGCCGGCGCGGCGATCAAGGACGATGTTCTGTCCAATTTGGACACTTATCTGGAACGGATCGAGGCCGCCGTCACCGCCCGCGGCGGGGTCGTGCACTGGGCCCGGGATGCCCGTGAGGCCAACGAGATCGTGCTGCGACTGGCGCGCGAGGCCGGCACTGACGAGGTCGTCAAGGTCAAGTCCATGGCCACCGCCGAGATCGAGCTGAACGAGGCGCTGGCGGCCGGCGGCATCCGGGCCGTCGAGACCGACCTGGCCGAGCTGATCGTGCAGCTGGGCCACGACCGGCCGTCGCACATCCTGGTGCCGGCCATCCACCGCAACCGTTCGGAGATCAAGGAGATCTTCCAGCGGGAGATGACCGAGAAGCCCGCGTCGGACGAGCCCCGTGAGCTGGCCGAGGCCGCCCGCCGGCACCTGCGGCGCAAGTTCCTCTCGGCTCGGGTTGCCGTGTCCGGGGCCAACTTCGGCGTCGCCGACACCGGGTCGATCGTGGTGGTGGAGTCCGAGGGCAACGGGCGGATGTGCCTGACCCTGCCGGAAGTGCTGATCACCGTGATGGGCATCGAGAAGCTGGTGCCGACCTGGCAGGACCTCGAGGTGTTCCTCCAGCTGCTGCCGCGGTCGTCCACGGCGGAGCGGATGAACCCGTACACCTCGGTCTGGACGGGAGTGACGCCCGGCGACGGTCCGCAGCAGTTCCACCTGGTGCTGCTGGACAACGGCCGCACCGACGCGCTGGCCGACCGCGTCGGACGGCAGGCGCTGCGCTGCATTCGTTGCTCGGCCTGCCTCAACGTGTGCCCGGTGTACGAGCGGACCGGCGGGCAGGCGTACGGGTCGGTGTACCCGGGGCCGATCGGCGCGATCCTGTCGCCGCAACTGGTCAACGACATGCACGACAAGCAGGCGGCGTCGCTGCCGTACGCGTCCTCGCTGTGCGGCGCCTGCTACGAGGTCTGCCCGGTGCGGATCAACATCCCCGAGGTGCTGGTGCACCTGCGGGCCGAGGCCGTCGAGGCCAAAGGCCGCACCCCGGAGTCCGTCGGAATGGCCGCACTGAGCTGGATCTTCTCCGATGCCCGGCGGTACGAGAACGCGCAGAAGGTCGGGTCGCTGGCCCGGCACCTGGCGCCGTCCGGGCGGATCAGCAGCCTGCCGTGGCCCGGCTCCAAGTGGACGTCGAGCCGGGATGTGCCGGTACCCCCGGCCGAGTCGTTCCGAACCTGGTGGAGGCGCAACCATGGCTGACGCTCGTTCGGTGGTTCTCGGTCGCATCCGCCGCGCCTTGGCGGACCGGCCGGCGGCGACCGAGATCCCCCGTTCGTACGACAGCAGCCGGCCGCTCGGCGACCTGGTCGAGCTGGCGGCCGAGCGGATCGCCGACTACCGGGCCGAGGTGCACCGGGTGGCCTTGTCGGACGTGCCGGCGAAGATCGCCTCGTTGCTCACGGCGCGCGGCGCTACCCGAATGGTCGGACCTGTCGACCTGCCGCCGTCGTGGCAAGTTGACGCGGCGGAATGGCTGATCGACTCGCCGGCGCTGTCGATCGATCAATTGGACGGCGCCGACGGTGTGCTGACCGGCTGTGCGGTGGCGATCGCCGAGACCGGCACCATCGTTTTGGACGGCGGCGAGACCCAGGGCCGGCGGGCGCTGACCCTCGTGCCGGACTACCACCTGTGCGTGGTGCGCACCGACCAGATCGTCGGCATCGTGCCGGAGGCGCTGGCCCGACTGGAGCCGACCCGCCCCCTGACCTTCATCAGCGGGCCGTCCGCCACCAGCGACATCGAGCTGGACCGCGTGGAAGGCG
Organism: Kutzneria sp.; assembly: GCA_036403095.1. Taxonomy (GTDB): domain Bacteria; phylum Actinomycetota; class Actinomycetes; order Mycobacteriales; family Pseudonocardiaceae; genus Kutzneria. The sequence continues at coordinate 9,118 of DASWRQ010000246.1, forward strand.
TGCACGGCCCCCGCACCCTGCACGTGATCATCGCCGACTGACCCCACTTGCCCACCCCCAACGGCCCAGCAAATGCCACATGTGGCAAAGGAGGGCGTGGGCGGGTCGAGCGGGGGCCGGAACTGGGGTTATTTGAGGAGCCTCGACAGGCGGCGGTCGGCGAGGGGCTTGCCGCCGGTCTGGCAGGTGGCGCAGTACTGGAGCGACTTGGTGGCGAAGTGGACCTCGCGGATCGTGTCGCCGCATACCGGGCACGGCTGGCCGGCCCGGCCGTGCACCCGCAGGCCTTCCTTCTTCTCGCCCTTGAGCCCTTTGGCCGGCAACCCCAGCGACCGCTGCAACGCGTCGGTGAGGACCGTGACGACCGCGCTGTGCAGCCGGGCGACCTCCTCGTCGGTGAGCTTCGACGCCGGCTTGAACGGCGACAGCCTGGCCAGGTGCAACGCGTCGTCGGAGTACGCGTTGCCGACGCCGGCGATGAGGCGCTGGTTGGTGAGCGCCCCCTTGATCTGGGTGTTGCCGGCTTCGGCCAGCGCGTGGGCGAACGTGGCGACGTCGAACGTCGCATCGAGCGGGTCGGGTCCGAGCGTGGCCACGTTCTCGATCTGAGCAGGATCGCCCGTCACCCATACCGCCAGCCGCTTCTCGGTACCGGCCTCGGTGACGTCG
>DASWRQ010000247.1:0-14429 GCA_036403095.1 Kutzneria sp.
AGCCGGCGCGTTGTTGGAGTCCGCACTGGCCGCCAGCGTTCGTCTCGTCGACCGGCACTGGGAAGCGCACGTGTTGCGCAGCCTGGGCGAGCTGGCCGATGCCGAAGACCCGTTGACCCGCTCACTGGCGATGTTCCAGGAGGCCGGGCACGAGCACGCCAGCGGGTATGCCTTGCGGTCGCTGGGGGAGTGGCATCGCCGACGTGGCCAGGACGATCGGGCCGATGCCTTGCTGCGGGCCAGTCTCGACGTCTTCGAGGACATCGACGATCGCCGGGGGCGGGCCTACGCGTTGCTGGGGCTCGGGCAGATCCGACACCGCGCCGGCGACCGCGCGGCCGGGCGACGGGCCGTCCGGGAGTCTCTGCGGCTGTTCGCCGCCCTGGGCTTCACCGGCTGGCAGGCCGAGGCAAGGCGGACATTGCGCCGCCTGACCGCCGTTTAGCGGGTGTTTAAGGCTGCCGGTTTCACTGGGCGCCCCTGCTCGTACGGAGGAGTGTGCTTATGAGAGCCGTTCTGGTGGCCGTGGCCATTGCCGGGGCCCTGATTGCTGGTGCCGGCGCTGCGAGCGCGGCGCCGGCCGTGACCAAGCTGTCCCAGTCGCAGGCCGCGTCGGAGCTGCGGGCGGCCGGGATCACCTGGTCCTCCAGCGGCAACTGCACCACCCGCACCAACTCGCACTGCACCTCGTTCGACCAGATCAACGCCAGCACGGTCGACGGCGTGATCACCCTGCGGCACGCCAGCGGCTGCGCCATCAACATCACCGGCGGCACCGAGGTCGGCCACGCGTCCGGCACCTACAGCCACTACAACGGCTACAAGGTGGACATCTCGCACAACAGCTGCATCGACGGCTACGTGAAGAACAGCTTCACCTACATCGGCCTGCGCGGCGACGGCTACCCCCAGTGGAAGGCGGCCTCCGGCAACCTCTACTGCGACGAGGGCAACCACTGGGACATCACCTACTTCTGAAGGTTGTGCGCCGCCTGACGCGGAGGGCCGGCTGAGCCGGCGGGCGGCGCACCTGGCCCCTGCGGCGGCCGCGAGCCACGCGGCCGCCGCAGGGGCTCGTACATCTTTTGTCGTACCCGGAACTCGACCTCGTGGTGACGACGCGGCAGGCCGGCCCGGGCGATCTTTGTGACCTCGGGAGCCGTGGCCAGCCGGGCCACGGCCGGACCGCGAGGTTGTGAGCGGATGATCGTCGCGCGCGGACTGACCAAGCGCTATGGATCGGTGACGGCGGTGGACGACCTGTCGTTCACCGTGCGGCCCGGGGTGGTGACCGGCTTCCTCGGCCCGAACGGGGCCGGCAAGTCCACCACCATGCGGCTGATGCTGGGCCTGGACCACGGGGCCGGCCGCACCGAGTTCGACGGCCGCGGCTTCGGCGAGCTGGCCCACCCGGCCCGGACCGTCGGCGTCATGCTCGACGCCCGCGCCGTGCACCCGGGCCGCACCGCCCGGGCCCACCTGCGGATGATCGCCGCCGGCAGCGGCCTGCCGGCCGACCGGGTCGACCAGGCGCTGGACCGCGTCGGCCTGCTGGACGTGGCCGACCGCCGGGCCGGCGGCTTCAGCATGGGCATGTCGCAGCGGCTCGGCCTGGCCGGCGCGCTGCTGGGCGACCCGCGGGCGCTGATGCTGGACGAGCCGGCCAACGGCCTGGACCCGGAGGGCGTGCGCTGGCTGCGTGACCTGCTCAAGGCGCTGGCGGCCGAGGGCCGGACCGTGTTCGTCTCCTCCCACCAGCTCAACGAGATGGCCGTGCTGGCCGACGCCCTCGTGGTGATCGGGCAGGGCCGGCTCGTGGCCGCCGAGGCGACCGACGCGTTCGTCGCCCGCAACTCCCGGCCGGAGGTGCTGGTCCGCCCGGCCGACCCCGGCCTGCTGACGGACCTGTTGGTCCGGGCCGGTTTCCAGGTCGTTGCGCACCCCGACGGCTCGCTCGTCGTCGCCACGCCCGACACCGACGCCATCGCCACCATCGCTATGCGCGCCGGCATCGTGCTCCGTGAGCTGACCGTCCGTCACAGCAGCCTGGAGGACGCGTTCTTCACCGCGACCGCCGGCGCCGCGCAGTTCCGTGGGAGGGCCTGACCCGATGCTCGACGCCGTCCGCTACGAGTTCATCCGACTTCGCTCGCTGCGCTCCACCTGGGTGCTGCTCGCGACCGGGCCCGTGCTCCAGTTCCTGTTCGCCTTCATCTGGGCCACGCACCACGACATGCCGGTGCGGACCCGGTTCGACAACGCCTTCATCGGCCTGTTCCTGGTGCTGGCCGTGCTGCCGGCGGTGGCCGTCGGCGTGTCGTCGTTCGGCCACGAATACCGGTACCGCACCATCGTCACGACCACGTTGACGCTGCGCACCCCGGGCCGCATCCTCGGCGCCAAGGCGATCACCGTCGCGCTGTGCGGCGCCGTCACCGGCGTCGCCCTCGTCGCCGTGACCCTGCTGGCCGAGGCCGTCGGCGGCGAGCCGTTCACCGACGGCGCCGCGATCGGCCGGGCGTTCGCCGGCGCGGTCGTGTTCACCGTGCTCAGCTCACTGCTCGGGCTCGGCGTCGCAGCCGTCAGCCGCAACGCCACGGTCGCCCTCGTCGCCATGATCGGCTTCCCGACCATCATCGAGACGTTGCTGCTGTTCACCAAGCTCGACCCGGTGCTGTTCCCGTTCACCTCCGCGGCCAGGCTCATCACCACCGGACGCTGGACTTCGCCGCTCGCGCTGCTCGTGCTGGCCGCGGTGTTCCTCGCCGGCAGCTGGGTGACGCTGCGCCGCCGCGACGCCTAGGGTTCTCCGCGTGAACAAGCTCCTGTCCTGGTTGGACAGTCCGTACGCGGTGATGGGGCGGGACGCCCTGATCGCCGCGGTGGTTGCCTCGATGACGGTCTCCGAGGCGCACACCACCGGCGCGGGCCTGCTCCACGACGGCCCGGCAGCGGTCGCGGTGGCCATCGCCGGGGCCGCGGTGTTGGTGGTGCGCAGCCGTTTCCCGCGCACGGTCGCGCTGCTGACCACGCTGGCCGTGGTGCTCGACGGCGTGTCCCTGCCGCTGATGTTCGCCATGTGGTCGCTCGGCGTGCGGCGGGGTAACACGAGGGACACCTGGCTCATCGCCGCGTGGGCCGCGCTGACCGTGATCGTGCCGTGGCGGCCCGGTTTCCGAGTGTCCTTCGGGGACGGGTGGGACCCGGCATTCCTGCTCCTGCTGCCCGTTTTCCCGGTGGTTTTTGTGGCCTTCCCACTGGTGCTCGGGCTGTGGGTGTGGCAGCGCCGGCAGCTCATGGCCAGCCTGCGGGAGCGGGCCGTCCAGGCCGAGCAGCAGCGGGACATGCTGGCCGCCAAGGCGGTCACCGACGAGCGGGCGCGGATCGCCCGGGAGCTGCACGACGTCGTGGCGCACCGGGTCAGCCTGCTGACCGTGCAGGCCGGCGCGGTGTCGCTGTCGCCCAACCAGGAGCTGGCCGACTTCGCCGAGGGCATCCGCCAGCACGGCGCCGCCGCCATGGAGGAGTTGCGGGAGATGCTCAGCGTGCTGCGCCGTGAGGACGGCGACGTCGACGCCCCCAAGCACCCTCAGCCCACGCTCGCCGCCGCGTGCGAGCTGATCACCGAGGCGGTGTCGGCCGGCCAGCACGTGCGGGCCGAGCTGCCCCCGGAGTTGCCCGAGGTGCCCGGTTCCACCGCTCGCGCCGTGTACTGGCTGCTGCACGAGTCCCTGGTCAACGCCGGCAAGCACGCCCCCGGCTCCGACATCTCGGTCAGCCTGCGTGACCATGACGGCCGGCTGGACGTGCGGGTCGCCAACACCGCCGGCCTGCCGCGGGCGGTCCCCGTGCCCCGGTCCGGTTTCGGCCTGATCGGCATGCGCGAGCGGGTCGCGCTGTCCGGTGGCACCCTCACCGCCGGACCGCTGCTGGACGGCGGGTTCGAGGTGGCCGCCACGTTTCCGAAGGAGCCCCGGTGATCAAGGCCGTGTTGTTGGAGGACGAGGAGCTGGTTCGGCTCAGCATCAAGATGATCCTGGAGAGCAGCGGCCGCGTCGAGGTCGTCGCCGACCGGGACGACGGGGTCGACGCCGTCGAGCTGGTGCGGGAGTTCCGGCCGGACGTCGTGGTCACCGACATCCGGATGCCCACTGTGGACGGTCTCGAGGTCACCCGCCGGCTGCACGACCTCGTCGGGCCGCCGCCCATCCTGCTGCTCACCACCTTCGACCTCGACGAGTACGTCTACGAGGCCCTCGGCGCCGGTGCCGCCGGCTTCCTGCTCAAGGACACCCCGCCGCGCGACCTCATCCGTGCCGTCGAGATGGTCGCCGCCGGCAACGCCGTGCTGGCCCCTTCGGTGCTCAAGCGCATGGCCGTCCGCTATTCCGGCGGCATCATGGCCAAGCAGGCCGCCGCCCAGGCCCGGCTGGACGCCCTCACCGACCGTGAACGCGAGGTCGTGCTGGCCGTCGCCACCGGCGCCGGCAACACCGAGATCGCCTCACGTCTGTCGGTCAGCGAGGCCACCGTCAAGGTCCACGTCAGCCGGGCCATGACCAAGCTCGGCCTGGACAACCGCACCCAGCTGGCCATTCTCGCCTTCCAGGCCGGCGCAGCCGGGTGACCCTTGGTGACTGATCCGCCACCGCCGGGTACAGTCCGTCGCTAAGGCCCCCACGCGGGTGCCGCGCGGCGTCGCTCCCCGGCTTCGGTGGCGCTTCTCGCCAGAGGGTTTGTCTTCAGCCCACCGCGTCCTTCCCCATCGGTGTGCCGTGCCGGGCGGCTCGTCTCGAGGACGCCCCCATGCCCCGTCATTCCCCGCTGGTCGCTGCCGTCGCCCGCCTTCGCCGTCCCTACACCGGCGAGCCCCAGTGGGCCGTCGAGCCCGAGGTCGGTGGCGCACTGGCCGATCTCAGTCCGCTCGAGCTGGCCCATCTCCTCGGCCAGGCTGCTGGCCCCGTGCCGGCCCGGGTCTGCCGCACCGTCCTGCCCGATGCCCTCGATCCCGTGCAGCAGTCCCTCGAGGCCGCCGTCTTCGCCGCCGCCTCCACCATCCCTCGGCCCGTGTTCTGGATGGTCCAGCCCCGCCCCGACCAGGTCCGTCTGTCCGTCATGCCCGACGCGGCGGCCGCACTCGTCCAGGCCCTCTATGCCCTTGTCCCTTCCCTCGTCTCCCGGCCCATCGGCATGCATGTCTTCTTGGCGCAAGGTCCCGCCACCGTTGTCCTCACCGGCGTCGGCTCCGATCGCTGGGCGTCGTTGATGGACGGCTTCACCCCGTCCGCCGCCCCCGCTCCGCCCGTTTCCCTCGACCCCTTGCTCAGCTCCCTGCTCCGCCGCATCTGCCTGTTCCCGTCGCCGCCTCAGGTCGAGTCCGGCGAACTCCGTTGGCAGGACGGCCCTTCCGTTGAGTGGATCTCCGCCGCCCTGGCCCACCCCATCACCGGTCTGTCCATCCCGCTGACCTTGACGTTGGCCGCTCAGTCCCCCGATCACCAGCACCAGGGCCGGGTCAGGCGTCTTCCGGCTGGGGGATGACGGTCGCGGCCCAGGAGGCGAGCAGCGCCAGCCTCTCTGCCGAGGGCGAGCCCGGTTCCGCCGTGTAGATCAGCAGGGTGAGACCGGGTTCGTCGTCCACGGTCGAGCCGTGCCAGCCGAGGGTGAGGTCACCGACAACCGGATGGTGGAAGCGTTTGACGCCGGTGCCGTGACGGCGCACGTTGTGTGCGCCCCAACGGGTGCGGAAGGCGTCGCTGCGGGTGCACAGCTCGCCCACCAGGTCGTGCAGGCCCGCGTCGTGCGGATTGCGGCCGGCTTCGGTGCGCAGCACGTCGACGGTCATGTCGGCGATGAGGTCCCAGTCGGGGTAGAAGCGCGAGGCCGCCGGGTCGAGGAACTGGAAGCGGGCCAGGTTCGGCGGCCGGCCGCCGCCGTCGTAGAGATCGCTGAAGAAGGCGCGGGCGAGCTGGTTGGCGACCAGGATGTCCAGGCGGCCGTTGAGGATGAACGCCGGCCCGCCGGTGACGGCGTCCAAGGTCCATTGCAGACTCCTGGACGGCTTCCACTGCCGGCCGGGCCGCGTCCGGGGCCGGGCCAGGACGTCGGAGCCTTCTGCGGCCTGGGCGAGGTGGAGCAGGTGGACCCGTTCGGCGTCGTCGAGCTGAAGGGCGCGGGCGACGGCGTCGAGCACGGCGGGTGAGGCGCCGGCGAGGTTGCCGCGTTCCAGCTTGGCGTAGTACTCGACGCTGACGTCGGCCAGGGCGGCGACCTCGCTGCGGCGCAGACCGGGCACGCGGCGCCGGGCGCCGGCCGGCAGACCGGCCCGCTCGGGGGCGATGCGGGCTCGCCGCGAGGTCAGGAACTCGCGGACTTCGTCACGGTTGTCCACACCTCGACCGTAGGCCACTCGCCCGGCCGCAGCGATGTACTGCCGGTACACCCATCACCAGCACCTCGCTAATCACCCGGCACGGCGGTTGTCTGGCTGATGTGCCGGTCAACCCTCCGGCAGCCGATACCCCCGAGACGAGGAGCAATCTCATGCGCGGTGTCCTGATGCACGCCCCCGGTGACTTCCGGGTCGAGGAACGTGAAGACCCCCAGATCCTGCTTCCTACCGATGCCGTCATCCGGTTGTCGGCGACCTGCGTGTGCGGGTCCGACCTGTGGCCCTACCGCGGCGCCGAGCCCATCGACGGCCCCTCGCCGATCGGCCACGAGTACGTGGGCGTCGTCGAGGAGGTCGGCGCCGACGTCACCACCGTCCGCCCCGGCCAGTTCGTGGTCGGCGCCTTCTCCACTTCGGACAACACCTGTGAGAACTGCCGCGCCGGCTACCAGACCTCCTGCGTCCAGCGACAGTGGATGAACGTGATGGGCGCCCAGGCCGAGCGGCTGCTCGTCCCGCTGGCCGACGGCACGCTCGTCGCCACCCCCGGCATGCCCGACGACGACCTGGTCCCGAACCTGCTGACCGCCTCCGATGTGCTCGGCACCGGCTGGTTCGCCGCCGTGACCGCGCAGGCGGGACCGGGCAAGACGGTCGCCGTGGTCGGCGACGGCGCGGTCGGCCTGCTCGGCGTGCTGGCCGCCAGGCAGCTCGGCGCCGAGCGCGTCATCGCCATGAGCCGCCACGAGTCGCGGCAGAAACTCGCCCTGGACTTCGGCGCCACCGACATCGTCACCGAGCGCGGGGACGAGGGCGTGGCCCGCATCAAGGAACTGACCGGCGGCTACGGCGCCCACAGCGTCATCGAAGCGGTCGGCACCCAGGAATCGATGCTCCAGGCCATCCGCTCCACCCGCCCCGGCGGCCACGTCGGGTACGTCGGCGTCGCCCACGACGTCGCCCTCGACGGCGAGGAGCTGTTCTACTCCCACGTCCACCTGCACGGCGGCCCCGCCCCCGTCCGCCAGTACCTGCCCCACCTGATCGACCTGATCTGGAACCGGACGATCGACCCCGGCAAGGTCTTCGACCTCACCCTGCCCCTCGATCGGGCCGCCGACGCCTACCGGGCGATGGACGAGCGTCGCGCCGTCAAGGTCCTGCTGCGACCCTGACTCGGGGATCCCGGCTGGAACCGCTACCCGGAGGTCCGCTGTTTCGTGTGAACCGACCCACGTTCTCCCCTCGTCAAGGAATGACCACGGGCGCTGAATAGTTGTGCGAAGCAACAATATCGGTTAGCCTACGTCAAGCAAGTTCCGTGCGAGGGGAGGACCAGTGTCGACGGCTCAGCACGCCAAGGCGCCGACCAGGACGACGGCCGGGTTAGGGCCGCGGTACAAGTGGATCGCCCTGTCCAACACCACGTTGGGCATGCTGATGGCGACCATCAACTCGTCCATCGTGCTGATCGCGCTGCCCGACATCTTCAAGGGCATCGGCATCAACCCGCTGGCGCCGGACAACACCAGCTACCTGCTGTGGATGATGATGGGCTTCCTCGTCGTCACCGCCGTGCTGGTGGTCAGCTTCGGCCGGCTGGGCGACATGTACGGCCGCGTGAAGATGTACAACATGGGCTTCGCGATCTTCGCGATCTCCTCGGTCCTGCTGAGCGTCACCTGGTTCGACGGCACCAACGCGGCCCTCTGGCTGATCGGCTGGCGGGTCGTGCAGGGCATCGGCGGCGCGTTCCTGATGGCCAACTCCAGCGCCATCCTGACCGACGCCTTCCCGGCCAACCAGCGCGGCACCGCGCTCGGCCTCAACGCCGTGGCCGCGATCGCCGGCTCCTTCCTCGGCCTGGTCCTCGGCGGCGTGCTCGCCCCGGTGGACTGGCACCTGGTCTTCATCGTCTCCGCCCCGTTCGGCGTCTTCGGCACCATCTGGGCCTACCTGAAGCTGCACGACAACGGCCTGCGCCAGAAGGCCAAGATGGACTGGTGGGGCAACATCACCTTCGCGGTGGGCCTCATCGTGGTGCTGGTCGCGATCACCTACGGCATCCAGCCCTACGGCGACTCCAGCATGGGCTGGGGCAACCCCTGGGTCTACGGCTCGCTGATCGGCGGCGTCGCCGTGCTGGTGGCCTTCGGCATCATCGAGACCAGGGTGGCCAACCCGCTGTTCAACCTGAGCCTGTTCAAGATCAGGGCGTTCACCGCGGGCAACGTGGCCAACCTGCTGGCCTCGCTCGGCCGCGGCGGCCTCCAGTTCGTGCTGATCATCTGGTTGCAGGGCATCTGGCTGCCGCAGCACGGCTACAGCTTCGAGTCGACGCCGCTGTGGGCCGGCATCTACATGCTGCCGCTGACCGTCGGCTTCCTGGTCTCGGCGCCGCTGTCCGGCGTGCTGTCGGACCGCCTCGGCGCCCGCGCCTTCACCACCGGCGGCATGCTGATCACGGCGGCCAGCTTCGTGGCGCTGATCGTGCTGCCGGTCGACTTCAACTACTGGATCTTCGCGGTCATCCTGCTGGTCAACGGCCTCGGCATGGGCCTGTTCTCCTCGCCGAACCGGGCGGACGTGATGAACAGCCTGCCCACCAACGCCCGCGGCGTCGGCGCCGGCATGACCGCCACCTTCCAGAACTCGGCCATGGTGCTGTCCATCGGCATCTTCTTCAGCCTGATCATCGCCGGCCTGTCGGCCAGCCTGCCCGGCACGCTGTCGACGGGCCTGGTCTCCAACGGCGTGCCGCAGGCCGCCGCCGACCAGGTGGCCGCGCTGCCCGCGGTGGGCGTGCTGTTCGCGGCGTTCCTCGGCTACAACCCGATCCAGCAGCTGCTCGGCCCGACGCTGCAGCAGCTGCCGGCGGACAAAGCGAGCTTCCTGACCGGTCGCAGCTTCTTCCCGAACCTGATCTCCGGACCGTTCCAGCAGGGCCTGCAGGTCGTGTTCTGGTTCGCGGTCGTCGCCTGCATCGTAGCGGCGGTCGCTTCCTGGCTGGTCGGCAAGCGCAACAAGGCGATCCTGCCCGAGCCGGTCGGCGAGGAGCTGGCCGCGGTGGCCGGCGAAGGCGCCTTCAGCGACGCCGACCTGGTCGTCCCGGTCGGCAACGTGGTGCTGGGCGGCCGGGTGCACACCCGCAGCGGCTCGGGCATCGCCGGCGCGGTGATCACCGTGACCGGCCTGGACGGCGGCCAGGTGGACCGCGTGCCGGTCGACCCCGATGGCCGCTACCAGCTGGTCGACCTGCGCAAGGGCACGTACACGCTGATCGTCACGGCCGTCGGCTACCGCCCGGCCGCCGGCACGATCGCCATCACGGACAAGCCCGGCGCGCAGGACTTCGAGCTGGCCGGCGGCGGTCTGGTCAGCGGCATGGTCCGTTCCGACGGCATCCCGGTGCCGCTGGCCGCGATCGTCGCCAGCGATGTGGACGGCCAGATCCTGGCTCAGGTCGCGGCGGACGAGTCCGGCCGGTACCGGATCGAGGGCCTGCCCGACGGCGACGCCGTGCTGACCGCCAGCGCGGCCGGCTACGAGCCGACGGCCGAGCCGGTGGGCGTCTCGGCGCTGCGACCGTCCATTGTGGACCTTGATCTGCCGGTGCACGCCGTGGTGCACGGCGTCGTGACCGCGCCCGACGGGCCCGTGGTGCCCGGCGCGACCGTGACCGCGGTGGACGGTGACGGCCGGGTGGTGGCCACCGCGGTGACCGGGCCGGACGGCAGCTACCGGCTGACCGGGCTGCCCAGCGGCGACTACACGGTGGTGACCAGCGTGTACGAGCCGGTCGCCGTGCGGGTCAGCGCCCGCGCCGGCGAACTGTGCACGGCAGACGTCACATTCGGGAGGTGACCACGTTGACGCACTCAGCTGATTCCGTTGGCGTCGTGCGTGACGAGGACATCGCGGGACGGCTGCAGATGGCCATCAGCGCCATCTCGCACCGGATGAAGACACGCGCCGCGAGCGACGAGCTGACGCCGACCCGGCTGGTCACCCTGGCCGCCGTGGCCGAGCACGGGCCGCTGCGCATCAGCGACCTGGCCGACCGGGTCGGCATCAGCGCGGCCACCATGTCCCGCCTGGTGGACTGGCTGGTCGAGCACGCGTTGCTCACGCGCACGTGCAGCACCAAGGACCTGCGGGTCAGCAACGTCGCGCTGAGCCCGCAGGGCGAGGCCCTGCTGGAGCGGATGCGCGGCATCCGCACCGGCTACCTCGCCGAGCGGATCAGCCGGCTGCCGGCCGATCAGGTGCGTGCGCTGGCCGACGCGCTCGAGGTGCTGGAGGATTTCGCGACGGGCTCGGAACAGGAGCGGCACTGATGGACTCCTCGCTCATTCGCGGCAGGGTGGTCGGCGCGGACGGCGCGCTGATCGGCCGGGCCGCGCTCACGCTGATCGACGCGGCGGGGCGGCAGGTCGGCCGGACCTCCTCCGAGGTCGACGGCACGTACCACTTCAACGTGGCGGCCAGCGGCGCCCACGTGCTGATCGTGACGGCCCCGGGGCACCAGCCGCAGGCCGTCACCGTGATGGTGGCGCCCGACGGCGCCCGCATCGACGTGACGCTGACCGGCACCAGCGGGCTGTCCGGCCTCGTGCACTCGGCCGGCGGCGCGCCCGTGCCGTCGGCCGCGGTGACGCTGGCCGACGGTCGCGGCGAGGTCGTCGCCTCCCGCGTCACCGGCGCGGACGGCGGCTACTCGTTCGACGACCTGGTCGCCGGCAGCTACACCCTCGCCGTCAGCGCCCCCGCGCTGCGGCCGGTCGCCATGACCGTCACGGTGCCGGCCACCGGCCGCGTCACCCAGGACGTGGAGCTGGCCGGCGGCGCTCGGGTGCGCGGCGTCGTGCGGACCAACGGCAGCGGCCGTCCCGTCGAGGCGCGAGTGACCCTCGTCGACACCGCCGGCACGGTCATCGCCGCGACCAGCACCGAGACCGACGGCAGCTACGTCTTCGAGGACGTGCCCGAGGGCGACTACACGATCATCGCCACCGGCTACCCGCCGGCGGCCAGTGCCCTGCGCATCGGCGGCGGCAACCAGGGCCGGCACGACATCGAGTTGAGCTTCTAAAGGGGATTCGCCATGAGCCAAGGCGTCAACGCGGTGATCCGCACCGGCGACGGCTGGGCCGTGCAGCACGCGGTGCTCACGGTCACCGACCTGTCCGGCAACCAGGTCGCGCGCAGCGGGGCCGACCAGGACGGCGCGGTCAGCACCGATGCGCTACCCGCCGGCACGTACACCGCGATCCTCACCGCCGCCGGCTACGCGCCGGTCGCGCGCACCGCGATGGTCACCGCCAGCGGCTCCGCGCCGCTGGGCACCGTCACCCTCAACCGCGTCGGCGGGGCCGACCTGCCGCCGCCCGGCGTCTGGACCATCGACCCCGCGCACTCCTCGATCAACGTCTCCGCGCGGCACCTGGGGATGTCCAGCGTGCGCGGCCGGTTCGACGCCTTCGGCGGCGCCATCGAGATCGCGCAGCCGATCGAGCGGTCCTCGGTTGTCGCCGAGATCCAGGCGGCCAGTGTCGACACCAACAACAAGATGCGCGACGACCACTTGCGCTCCAAGGACTTCCTCGACGTCGAGCGGCACCCGGTGATCGCCTACCGGAGCACCGGGCTGTCCCAGCTCAGCGAGGAGCGCTGGACCCTGGACGGGGAGCTGACCCTCAACGGCGTCACCCGGTCCGTGCCGCTGGACCTCACCTACCTCGGCACCGGGCCCGACGCCTGGGGCGGCACCCGGGCCGCGTTCCACGCCGTCACCGAGCTGCACCGCGACGACTTCGCCATCACCTACAACCAGGTGCTGCGGGCCGGCATCGGGGCCATCGGCGCCACCCTGCGCGTGGAGATCGACATCCAGGCCGTGCAGGGCGACACGCTGCCCGGCGCCTGATCGGCACGACGGCGCTGTGGTGGTGACCGACCAGCCCGGGACGGACATCATGTGACGGTGGCCGGGACTTCGCGGGGTGGTCAGGCCGGGGCCAGCAACACCCGGAACTTGGTGCCCGTGCCGGGCAGGCTCAACAGCTCGATGCGGCCGGCGTGGGCCTCCAGGATGGCGGCGGTGATGGCCAGCCCCAGGCCCGAGCCGCCGCTGGACCGGGAGCGGGCCTGGTCGGCCCGGTAGAACCGGTCGAACACCAGTTTGCCCTGGTCTTCGGGGATGCCGGGGCCGCTGTCGATCACTTCCAGCACCGCGAAGCGGGAGGTCTTGGGCAGCTCGCCGCCGGCCACGGCCACGGCGTTGTTGCTCGGCCGGGTGCGTTCCTGCCGCACGGAGACCCGAACCGAGGTGTCGGCCGGGGTGTGCGTGACCGCGTTCTGGACGAGGTTCATCACGACCTGCCGGAGCTTGTCCTCGTCGCCGATGACCCGGACCGCCCCGTGCGGGGCCTCCAGCACGATGTCGCGCTCCGGCGTCGCGGCGCGGGCGTCGTGCACGGCGTCGGCGGCGACGACCAGCAGATCGACCTCGGCGAAGTCCAGCGACCGCTCCTGGTCCAGGCGGGCCAGCATGAGCAGGTCCTCGACCAGCAGCCCCATCCGGATGGCCTCGCTCTCGATCCGGGCCATCAGCCGCTCGACGTCGGCCGCCGACGGCGCGCCGCCGCGCCGGTACAGCTCGGCGAAGCCGCGGATGGAGGTCAGCGGCGTGCGCAGCTCGTGCGAGGCGTCGGCGACGAAGCGCCGCAGCCGCTGCTCGGACCGGGCGCTGTCGGTCAGCGCGGCCGAGATCCGGGCCAGCATGACGTTCAGCGACGCGCCGAGCCGCCCGGTCTCGGTGCGCGGATCGGTGTCGGCCACCCGCCGGTCGAGCTCGCCGCCGGCGATGGCCTGCGCGGTGTGCTCGATCCGGGTCAGCGGCCGCAGCCCGACCCGGACCACCACCAGCCCGGTCAGCCCGAGCAGCAGCAGCAACACCGCCCCCGACGCCACCTCGATCCACGCCTGGTTGACCACAGTGGACTCGGTGTCGTTCAGCATCGCCGCCACGGCAACGGTTCCGCCGGCCGGCTGCCACCGGTTCGGCGCCTGCACGGCGACGATCACCTGCCACGTCGCGTTCCCGCCGACGTCATCGGTGGTGAACGGCAGCTGGCCGTGCTGGCGCACCGAGTCGACGGTCATCGTCGGCAGCCGCGGCATGGCCGTCTCGTTCTGGTCCGGCGTCTGGGCCAGGCCGGCGCTGCCGTCGGGATCGAAGAAGTAGATCCGGAAATTCGTCGGCAGCGACGGAAAGTTGTTGTTGGACACCGGATGCGGCGGCGGCCGGTCCCGGTCCACCGACTTGGCCACCGCCTCCCGCAGCTGCGCGTCGATGCGGCCGAGCAGCGACTGCCGCAGCAACAGCCCGGTCACCACGCCGAACAGCGCCAGCCCGACCGCCGCGAACGCCAGCAGCGACACCAACAACCGGGTGCGCAGCGTCCAGGGTCGGCGGGCCATGTCAGACGTCGGCTCTCGGCAGCCGCAGCGTGTAGCCGACGCCGCGAATGGTGTGCAGCAGCGGCGGTCCGGAGGCGTCCACCTTGCGCCGCAGGTACGAGATGTAGGACTCGACGATCCGGCTGTCGCCGCCGAAGTCGTAGTTCCACACCCGGTCCAGGATCTGCGTCTTGCTGACCACCTTCTCCGCGTTGACCAACAGGTAGCGCAGCAGGTTGAACTCGGTGGGGGACAACCGGATCTCCCGGCCGTCGCGGCGCACCTCGTGCGCGTCCTCGTCCAGCTCCAGGTCGGCGTAGCGGAGCCGGCCGTCGTTGGGCTCGGGATCGTCGAGGGCGTGCGTGCGGCGCAGGATGGCCCGCAGCCGCAGCACGACCTCCTCCAGGCTGAACGGCTTGGTCACGTAGTCGTCGCCGCCCGCGGTGAGCCCGGCGATGCGGTCCTCGACGGCGTCGCGGGCGGTCAGGAACAGCACGCACACTGCCGGGTTGACCGCCCGTAGCTCGCGCAGCACGTCGAAGCCGGACGCGTCGGGCAGGTTGACGTCCAGGATCAC
>DASWRQ010000248.1:0-32319 GCA_036403095.1 Kutzneria sp.
GTCGTGATCTGACCTGCCGACCGAACGGCCGACGTGCGTCGTCTGATCGGCGACCCACGTCGGCTGTTCAGCTCAAGAACCCCAGCGTGCGCAGGGAGGCGCCGGTCAGCGCGTCCGCGGTGAACACCGCCAGCAGCGCCCCGGCGACCATGAACGGTCCGAACGGCAATGCCGTGCGGCGGTTGCCCTTGCGCGTCACCATGACCGCGATGCCGGCGAGCGCGCCGAGCAGGAAGCCTGCGAAGCACCCGATCACCAGTGCGCGCCACGACAGGAAGCCGAGCACGATGCCGATGATGCCGGCCAGCTTCACGTCGCCGAAGCCCATGCCGGCCGGGAACGACACCGCCAGCACACAGAAGAAGGCGAACAGCGCCACGCCGCCGATGCCGGCCCGTAGCAGCGCCCAGAAGTCCCACTGCCAGGCCGCGGCCGCGGTCAGCAGGACCGCGACGATCGGATAGGACGGCAGCACGATGGCGTTGGGCAGCCGCCGGGTCTCCAGGTCGATCACCGACAGCGCGATGCCCATCGCCGTGAAGTACAGGTATGCCGGCAATTCCGGCTCGGTGACCCGCAGCGCCACCGCCACGAACAACACGCCGGTCAACAACTCGATCAGCGGGTAGCGCACGCTGATCGGCTCGCCGCAGTCGGAACACTTGCCACGCAGCAACAACCAGCCGACAACCGGGATGTTGCGCCGTGCACGAGTCCTCACATCACAGTTCGGGCATGCCGACGTCGGCGAGACGACCGAGGCCCCGGCCGGCACGCGGTGCACGACGACGTTCAGAAAGGAGCCCACGACCAGCCCCAACAGCCCGACGAAGACCACGAGCACGACCACCGGCCACCCCCTGCTCGCGCGGCGATTTCTCGGAATGGTGTAGCACACCTCGCGTTCCCGCGATGAATGATGCAGCAAAGCACCACTCCCAGCGGACGGCGAGAGCCATGATGATCAGAACCGCGGTCGGAGATGGACATGAGCCCCTGCCGCACGGCGGTTATCAGGGCCTGGGTGCGGTTGCCGACGCCGAGCTTCTCGTGCAGCCAGGTGACGTAGGTCTTCGCCGTCGACTGGCTCACGCGCATCCGGCGCGGCGATCGTCAGCAGGTCGAGCGTTTCGCGGGGGTTCAGGCCGGGGCGGCCCCGCGCGCCTCCCTCCCCACCGAGTCGGCCAGCGGCTACCCCCCGGAACAACCGGCCTGGTGCGCGCGGAGCCATCGCGGGTCTTCCCCCAGGTCCACCCGCGCGTCGCCGGTGAACCCGGCGAGCCCCAACGCCACTCACGCTACAATATAATTAACCAAAGTCACGCGATCCGGGCCGAATCACCCGCTCGGCGCAACACCCTGTACCCGGTGGCGCAGTTCCGGTTAACATCGGTGCGTTCCACGCAACAAGGGAGGGCTGCCGTGGACGCCAGCAGCGAGGGTGCGGCCCCGCCGGAGTTCGCGTTGGCCCGCCGGCTCAACCACCTGTTCACCACCACGGTGAAGGCCGTCGACAAGCGCGGCCGCCCGGTGCGCTTCTCCACGCCCGAGGTGGCCGCCGCCATCACCGAGGATCCTTCGCATCCGATCTCGATCTCCCGGGTGACGCTGTGGAAGGTCCGCGAGGGCAAGGCCAATCCGACCATGGAGAAGGTCCGGGCCATCGCCAAGTTCTTCGACGACCACCGCCCCGACGGCGCGCCGCGGGTCACCGCCGCCTGGTTGCTGGCCGAGGGCGACGAGCCCCAGGCGCCGGCCCAGCAGGTATCGTCTCAACAGGAATCTGCGCTGCCGGAGCGGGCCGAGCAGGTCCGGGCCATCGCCATGCGGGCCGGCCGGATGAGCCCGGAGCGGCTGCGCATGCTGGTGGAGATGATCGAAGTGATCGATCCCGGCGGCGGCCAGGAGCTGACCCGCTGATGCGATTCGCCCGCCGCGACACCGGCGCCAGCGAGCGCGAGCTGCGCAAGCGGTGCCGCGGGCTGCTGCGCGATCTGGACGTGCAGCCGCCGCTGGACGTGCACGAGTTCTGCGCCCGACTGGCCGTGGTCCGTGGCCGGCCGATCAAGCTGGTGCCCTACCCGCTGTGGGCCGACGGGCCGTTCGGGCTGTGGTTCAAGGGCCGCACCACCGACTTCATCGTCTACCAGGAGCACACCACCAAGCCGCACCAGCGGCACATCATCCTGCACGAGGTCGGCCACATCCTGGCCGATCACCCGTCCGACGAGGGCGCGGACAACCTGTGCGACCTGCTGGCCGGCCCGGCCGGCGAGCTGCCCGAGCCGCCGGAGACGCTGCGCTGCCGCACCGCCTACGAGGAGCGGGAAGAGCGCGAGGCCGAGACGGTGGCGACGATCATCCTGGAGTGGGCGTCCATTCTGGACGCCATGCGGCTGCCGCAGAGTGCCGACGCGGCCGAGGGTGTCGACGCCGCGCTGAGCGACCGGTTGGGGTGGCTATGACCGAGCTCGCGAGGGAGCCATCCAGCACTGCGGACCTTCGTGCGCCGAGCGTCAGCGAGGAAGGCCCGTGACGGTTCAGGTGCTCGCCGCGATGGTCATCGGCATCTGGAAGGCGTCCCAGCTGGCGCGGACGCCGAAGCGGATCTCGCTGTGGTGGGTCGTGGCCTGCTTCGCGCTGTCCGCGGCGGCGTTCGGTGTCGCGCCGTCCGCCGGCGCGGGCGTCGAGGGCGGTGTGTCCGGCACCGGTCCGATCTGGCTGATGTGGCTGGGCGAGGCGCTGCTGCTGACCATGCTGTACTCGCTGATCTGCGTGTTCGTCTTCTCCGCCGGGCAGGGCAAGGCGGCCTGGCGGCAGGCCGTGCGCGAGGCTGTGCGGCTGGGGATCACGTTGATGGTGCTGGGCATGCTCGCCGCGACCGTGCCGCAGCGGCTGGCCCCGACCGAGTACCCGCGGGCCACGATGGACGCGTTTCGCTTCGTGGCCAACACCTACACCGTGTACGGCGTGATCACGTGCATCGTGTGGATGCGCCGGCACTCGAAGATCACCCAGCGCTGGCTGGCCCGCGGGCTGGCGGTCGCGTCGGCCGGGCTGGCGCTGATCGGCCTCGGCTCGACGCTGATCGCCGTGTCGATGGTGATCCGGCTGGCCAACCCGGACACGGCGATCGTCCTCGAGCTGCCGAACCCGGTGGTCATGGTGGCGAACCTGTTGGTGCTGATCGGCTTCGTGCTGCCGGGCGCCCGCGTGCGCTGGGTCGCCGGCCGGGTGTGGTGGCGGCACCTGCGGGACTACCACCAACTCCGTCCACTGTGGACCATGCTGCACGAGGCGTTCCCCGAGGACGCGCTCAGCCGCGCCCCGGCCAGCGCCTGGCGGGACACGCTCAGCCTCCGTGCGGTCAACCGGCGCTTCTACCGCCGGGTCATCGAATGCCGTGACGGCCTCGTGCGGGCCAGCGGCCGCCTGCCGGCCGACACCCCGACGGACCCGGCGGGCATCGCCGCGTGGCTGCGCACTGCCCTGCGGACCACGCCCGGCGAGGACGACATCGTGGCGGCGCACCCGATCGCGGTGCCGGCCGACGGCGGGCTCGAGGCCGACGTCCGCGAGCTTGTCGCGCTGTCTCGGGAATTGCGCGTATGAGCCGGATTCTCGTCGTCGGCGGCGGTGTGGCCGGCCTGACGGCGGCGATCGCCCTGCGGCACGCCGGATTTCGGGCCACGGTGTTCGAGGCCCATCCGATCGGGGCCGACGGCAAGGGCGCGTTCCTGACGATCATGGCCAACGGCCTGGACGCGTTACGCGCCATCGATGCCGAGCATCTGGTGCTGGACCGGTCGTTCGCCTCCAACGAGGTCCGCATGCGCAACGGCCGTGACCGGCGGCTCGGCGAACTCAGCATCCCCAGCCCCGACGGGGAGCACGGCCCGCGCACGATGCGCCGCGCCGACCTGTACCGGGTTCTCGCCGAGGAAGCGCGGCGGCGCGGCGTGGAGATCCAGCACGGCAAGCGGTTGGTCGGGGTGCGCCACCACGGCACCGTGACCGCGTTCTTCGGTGACGACACCCGCATCGGAGGCGACCTGCTGATCGGCGCGGACGGCGTGCGCTCCACGACCCGCACGCTGATCGACCCACGGGCGCCACAACCCGAATACACCGGCTGGAACATCGCGATGGGCGCGGTCCGGGACGTGCTGCCGACGACCCGACGGGACTGCTACTACATGTACTTCGGCCGCCGGGCCACCTGCGGGCACATCACCTCGCCGGACGGCGAGACCTGGTGGTTCGCCAACGTGCCGTGCGGTGAACGGGAACTCGCCGGCGCCACCCCGGCGCAACTGCGGCAGCGGCTCGGGGATCTGTTCGCCGGCGACCAGATCGGGACCGTGCAAGCGATTCGCGCCACCGCCGACGAGCAGCTGACCGCGACCGCCTGCTACCAACTTCCGACCGTGCCGACGTGGTCCGGCAACGGCATGACGCTCGTCGGCGACGCACTGCACGTGGCCTCGCCGTCGACCACGCAGGGCGCGTCCATGGCCATCGAGGACGGCGTCACGCTGGCCAAATGCCTACGCGACGAGCCGGACCTCACTGCGGCGCTGCACCTGTACGAGCAGCTGCGCCGCGAGCGGGTGGAACGTGTTGTGCGCACAGGGTTCCGCAAGCTCGGTCCGCGCGTGCCCGGGCCGTTGCGCCGGCTGCTGCGGGACCGGGCCGTGGCCCGCCGAGCCCGGCACCCCGATGCAGACTGGCTGCACCTGCACCACATCGACTGGAACCTCAGCGGCTGACGCAGGCCAGCGGCAGCAGGTCGTCCTCGGTCACGGTGGACAGGTCGATCCGGGGGAACTCGAACGCGGCCGTCCGGTCGATGCCGAACACGTCCGCCACCTCCGGATCGAGCAGGCCGGCGGTGGCCGTCACCAGGTCTTCCATCGGCACGCCCTTGACCCGCAGCGCCCGGTTCTCCCGGAACACCGCCAGCGCCTCGGGATTGACGGTCAGCTCCTTGAGCACGGTCGCGTAGTCGGCGGCCAACTGCTCGTAGGTCGTCGGCAGCACCAGGGGGGTGCCGAACACCTGGCCGACCGTGCGCACCGCGTCGGCGCAGTAGGCGTCCCGATCGGACTCGTCCAATCGGCCGATCAGCTTTTCCTGCGCGGCCAGCAGATGCCACATCAGGACGACGTAGACGCGGGCGGTCAGGTCCGGGTCGTTGGCCGTCCACTCGCGACCGTCGGCGTCGACGCCGCGCAACCGGGCATGCGCGTGCCACGCGCCGACGCGCTGCTCCTCCACCTGCTCCGAGTCACCGAAGATGGCGATCACCATGCCGCGGGTGAGCTGCCGGAACTCGTTGAAACCGGGGCGGTGGGCCATGACCATCGAGATCGACTGTCTCATGTGGTCGACGAGCAGCAGCGTGGTGAACGCGGACCAGCCGCCCAGCACCATCGGCAGCCACGGCGCGGTGTACCGGCGCAGCACGGAGTCGTCGGCGACCAGACCTTCGTCGGCGCGCGTACGGGGCGTGTCGAAGCCGTCACGCAGCGGACGCAGGGACTGCGGCGTCACGACAGCCACGGTGGCAGGCAGGTTGACCGGCGACAACGGTGTGCTCCTTCAGACGGGCCTCGACCAGCGCAGAGGTGTTCGCGCCGACACGACAATCTCTGGACACCCCGGTCCGGTCGCATTTCCCCCCCGTCCCCCGAGCGGTCGCGGGCCGGCGGGGAGACCGTACCTTCGCCACCCGTGCGGAGTCGAGCGATTCCGACGCAACTGCGCGGGAGCGTTCCCGGATGTATATCCAGCTGAACGCGATGGTGTAACAACCACGCTCGGTCGACAGACATCAGCGTGCAGTGACCGTCGCGACGAAGGGGCTTCCGCCGTGAAGATCGATCTGTTCAACGAGATCCAGAATCCCCGTCCGTGGCCGGCCGGTCACGAACAGCAACGGTTCCGGCGGGCGATCGAGCAGGCGAAGCTGGCCGACGAGCTCGGTTACGGCTGCTGGTGGCAGGTCGAGCACCACGGCGCCGGCGAGTTCAGCCTGTCCTCGGCGCCGGAGCTGGTGCTGGCCGCGATCGCCCAGCACACCAGCCGGATCCGGATCGGCCACTCCGCCGTGCTCGCGCCCGGACGGTTCAACCACCCGATCCGGGTGGCCGAGCGGGCGGCCACGCTGGACCACCTCAGCGGCGGCCGGGTCGAGCTCGGGCTGACCCGGTCGACCATCCCGGAGTGGCGGCTGTTCAACATCTCGCCGGAGCAGGCCCGGGCGCAGACCCAGGAGGCGTTCGAGATGGTGCCGCGGATGTGGACCAGCGACGATTTCTCGCACCACAGCGAGAACTACCAGATCTCGAACATCTCGATCAGCCCGAAGCCGTTACAGCAGCCGCATCCGCCGCTGTGGCAGGCCGCGGCCAGCCCGACCTCGTTCGAGGACGCCGGCCGGCGCGGCGTCGGCGTGCTGGGCACGACGATGTGGGAGTCGCTGGAACGGGTCGGCCGGATGATCAAGCTCTACCGGGCGGCGGCCGAGTCCTGCACCTCGCCGGTGGGCTCGTTCGTGAACAACCAGGTCGGCTACTTCACCTTCGTGCACTGCGCGGAGACCGACGAACAGGCCATGCGCAACGGCGCCGCCGCGGCCGCCGCCTGGTACACCGTGACGGCGCTGCGCTTCTTCGAAGCCGCCACCGAATTTGCCGCCACCATGCAGCGGCACCAGGACCTGCTGGACTCCCCCGACGGCGGCGGCCTCACCGGCGAGTTCCTGCGCGGCGAGGTCGACAACGCGCCGACCGACGCCCAGCTGCTGATCGGCCGCGTGCTGCAGGGCGAGGACGTGCCCGACGAGGAGGTGTTCCGGGTGCTCAGCGCCCAGCAGTCGCTGATCGTCGGCAGTCCCGAGACCTGCCGGGAGAAGCTGCGGGCCTACGCCGACCTGGGCATCGACCGGCTGATGTGCCTGCACCAGATCGGCGGCATCCCGGACGAGGCGGTGACCACCAGCATCCGCCTGATCGGTGAGCTGATCCCCGAGTTCGATCGGTGATGTCGGCCCGTCCGGCGGTGTTCTAGGGTGGCGGGCATGGACCGACCCTCCTGGGCGCCGCCGGACGTGGACATCGACCAGCCGAGCGTGAGCCGGATCTGGGACTGGTTCCTGGACGGCTCGCACAACTTCGCGGTGGACCGCGAGGTGGCCAAGCAGATGCTGCGCCTGATGCCGGAGGGGCCGCGGATGGCCCAGGCCAGCCGGGCGTTCCTGCGCCGCGCGGTGCGGACGTGCGCCGCCGCCGGCGTGACCCAGTTCCTGGACATCGGCTCCGGCATTCCGACCGTGGGCAACGTGCACGAGATCGCCCGCGCCGCCGACCCGCAGTCGCGGGTGGTGTACGTGGACACCGATCCGGTGGCCGTCAGCCACACCCGGCAGATGCTGGGCGCCGATCCGACGACCACGGTGCTGCGGGCCGACCTGCGTGATCCGCTGGCGATCCTGGACAGCCCCGAGCTGAACGGCACGCTCGACCTGGACCGGCCGGTGGCGGTCATGCTGATCATGGTCATGCATTTTGTCCACGACGCGGACGACCCGGTCGGCGTGCTGACCCGGTTCCGGGACGCGCTGCCGGCCGGCAGCATGCTGGCCATCGCGCACGGCAGCCCGAACACCGAGAACATGCCCGACGAGCACCTGCACGAGGCCCGCGAGATGTACGAGCGGTCGGTGGCCCAGGTGCGGCTGCGGACGCGCCTCGAGGTCGAGGCGCTGTTCGCCGGCTGGGAGCTGGTGCCGCCGGGCGTGGTGTGGATTCCCGACTGGCGGCCGGACCCGGCCGACGCCGGCCCGGCTTTCGACATCCCGAACGCCGGTTACGCCGGCCTGGCCGTCAAGCCCTGAGCACGTCCGCGATCAGCTGCGGGTCCTCCTCGGCCATGAAGTGGCCGCAGGTGACGGTCCGGTGGTCCAGCTTCGGGGCCCAGGCCCGCCACAGCTCGTCGCCGCCGAAGCCCCAGTGCTGTTGCAGCACGGTGACCGGCATCTGGAGCTGGTTGCCCTTGTCGCTGGTGTCGTGTTCGACGTCGATCGTCGCCGAGGCCCGGTAGTCGGCCACGATCGACGGCACGGCGTGCCGGCAGGCGTCCAGGTAGTGGGCCCGGATCTCCGGCGGGATCGCCGTGCTGTCACGGGTCCAGGCGTCGAGGAAGTGGCCGAAGAACGCGTCCGGGGCGGCGGCGATCAGCTGCTCCGGCAGGCCGGGCGGCTGCGCCATCAGGTAGAGGTGGAAGCCGACCGCGGTGGTCGTGCCGTGCATGACGTCCCACATGTCCAGCGTCGGCAGCACGTCCAGGCAGGTCAGGCGGGTGATCTTGGCGGGGTGGTCGAGGCCGGCCCGGAAGGCCACCAGCGCGCCCCGGTCGTGCCCGGCCAGGGCGAACTCGTCGTGGCCCAGTTCCTGGGCCAGGGCCACGATGTCCGCGGCCATCGTGCGCTTGTCGTAGCCGTGGTCCGGCTTGTCGCTGAACCCGTAGCCGCGCAGGTCCGGGCAGATCACCCGGTGGTCGCGGGCCAGGTCCTTGGCCACGTGCCGCCACATCAGGTGGGTCTGCGGAAATCCGTGCAGCAACACGATCGGACGGCCCTGGCCGCCCACCGCCACGTTGAGCCGCACCCCGTCGGCCACCGGGATGCGGTGCGTCTCGAAGCCGGGAATAGTGGTCATGTGCACGAGCCTGCCGGCCGCGAATCAGCAACCGATCAGCAAGTCCGCTTCTCGGTCCTCGGCCCGTTGGCCGCCCACCTCGCCGGCTCCCCTCTCGGGTTGAAGGGCCCCCGCCACCGCGCCGTCCTCGCCCGGTTGCTCATCGCCCGCCGCCGGGTCGTGCCCGTGGTTCGTCTCGTTGCTGATCTGTGGGAGGACCCGCCGCCCGGCGCCGTCGGGACGGTGCAGACCTTCGTCGCCGATCTCCGACGGATCCTCGAACCCTCGCGCCCGCCCCGAACGCCGCCACAGTTGCTCGTCACTTCCGGTCCGGGCTATGCGTTCCTGGCCACGGATGTGGACGCCTGGGAGTTCGAATCCCTTGTCCGGTCGGATATCCCCAGGGCGCTGGCCTTGTGGCGCGGACCCGCGTACGCCGACTTCGAGACCTCGACCTGGGCCGCCGCCGAGCGTTCCCGCCTGGCCGAACTGCGCTTGCAGGCCGTGGAACGCCTTGCTGCCCAACGCCTTGCCGCCGGTCGGGCGGCGGAGGCCGTGCCCGACCTGGACGCCCACGTCACCGCGCACCCCTGGCGTGAAGAGGGCTGGCGGCTACTGGCGCTGGCGTTGTACCAGTCCGGTCGCCAGGCCGATGCGCTGACCGTGTTGCGGCGGGCCAGGTCCATGCTGGCCGACCAGTTGGGCCTTGACCCCGGTCCGCAGCTTCGCCGGCTCGAAGCCGACGTCCTCGCTCAGGACGCCCGGCTCGACCCGTCCGGGCTGTGGACGCGGGCGACCGAGGTCTATGACCGGACCGTCGCCGTCGGTTCCCGGGCACGGCTCGAGACAACCGTGGGCTTGCTGCGCACTCTGGCCGTGACCGGCGGTCTTCGGGCCGCGCAGGACCATCGCATTGCCGCCGTGACCGCGGCCGAGGAGTTCGGCGACCCGGCCCTCACCGCCCGCGTCATCGGGGCTTACGACGTGCCGGCGATCTGGACCCGCAGCGACGATCCCGTGCAGGCGCAGCAGATCGTCGCCGCGGCTGAGCGCACATTGGCCCTGCTGCCCGACATTCCCGCTGCGCGGTGCCGCCTCCTGGCCACCGTCGCGCTGGAGATGCGCGGCACCCGATCCCCACGCGGTCCCTCCGCCGCCGCTCAGGCCGAGGCCATCGCCCGGTCGCTCGGCGATCCCCGTTTGCTGGCGTTCGCCCTCAACGGGCGCTTCATGCAGTCCTGCACCCGCGCCGGCCTGTCCCCCAGCCGCGACGCCATCGGCACCGAGCTGGTCGACCTCGGTAGCCGGCACGACCTGGCCACCTTCACCGTGCTCGGGCACCTCATCCGCATGCAGGCCCGCAGTGCCATCGGCGACTTCACCGCCGCCTCCGCACACGCCGATGCCGCCGACGCCCTTGCCGCACACCATGAACTGCCCCTCGTCGGCGTCTTCACCACCTGGTACCGCGCCATGTTTTCCCGCTCCGCCAACGCATACCGCGAAGCCGCCGCGCGCCTCGCCGGCACCGGCATGCCCGGTGTGGAACGCGGTCTGCTCCCGCTGGCCCTGTTCTCCCTCGACCGCCAGGCCGATCCAGCCGCCGACTGGGGTCCCTACCGCCCGTGGATCGAGCCTTTCCTGTTGCTGGACAACGGGGATTCCTCGGCCGCCCGCGACGCCCTACATGCCGCCCCCGAGCCACCGGCCGACCTGATCTACGAGTTCCTGACCTGCCTCCAGATCACCGCCGCCCGCACCCTCGACGACCAGCCCCTGCTGAGCGAGCTGGGGCAGCGGGTCGCGCCGGCGTCCGGCGAACTCGCCGGCGCCGGCAGCGGGCTCGTCACGATCGGACCGGTCGCGCAGTACCTGGGTTGACCGGAGCAGTGCGGCTGCACCGTTCGGTCCGCGCCGATCGGCCGCGTTGACAGCGGATCCGCCCCGGCGGAGCTTTGGCGCCATGGATCCCTTACGACCCGGTCGCCGAGGTTTCCTCGCCGCAGCAGCGGCGACGGCCGTCGGCGCCGCGACAACCGCCCCACCAGCAGCGGCCGAGACGGGCGCGACGGCGTGGCCGCCGGGGCCCGGGCAACGGCTGCGGCCCCGGGCCCCGGACGCCGAGCTGCGCGGCATCCTGGCCCGCATCGACCAGCACCGACTCGAGGCGACCGTGCGCCGGCTGACGGCGTTCGGCACCCGCCACACCCTGTCCAGCCAGACCGACCCGCAGCGCGGCATCGGGGCCGCTAGGGACTGGATCCTGGCCCAGATGCAGGAAATCGCCGCGACCTCGGCCGGCACGATGACCGCGCAGGCGCAGTCCTACGTGCAGCCGGTCACCAGCCGCATCCCGACGCCCACGGTGATCACGAACCTGGTCGCCACGCTCACCGGCAGCACCTCGCCGGAGCGGGTCTACGTGGTGTCCGGCCACTACGACTCCCGCGTCAGCGACGTCATGAACTTCACCAGCGACGCCCCGGGCGCGGACGACGACGCCTCCGGCGTGGCGGTCGTGCTGGAGATGGCCCGGGTGATGGCCACCCACCGGCCGAAGGCCACCATCGTGTTCGCGGCGGTCGCCGCCGAGGAACAGGGCCTGTTCGGCTCGACGCACATGGCCCAGCTGTTCAAGGCGACCGGCACGGACGTGCAGGGCATGTTCACCAACGACATCGTCGGCAGCAGCCGGGCGGACGACGGCAGCCGCGACCCGCACACGCTGCGGCTGTTCTCCGAGGGCGTGCCGACCACGGAAACCCCCGCGCAAATGGCGGTGCGGCAGGCGGTCGGCAGCGAGGCGGACTCGCCCAGCCGCCAGCTGGCCCGGTTCGTCACCAGCGTCGCGAGCAACGCCGCCACCGGCATGACCGTGCGGGTGATCTACCGACGCGACCGCTACCTGCGCGGCGGCGACCACATCCCGTTCCTGCAGCAGGGTTTCCCGGCCGGCCGGTTCACCGAGCCGCACGAGAACTTCGCCCACCAGCACCAGGACACGCGGGTGCAGAACGGGACGCAGTTCGGCGACCTGATCGAGTTCTGCGAGTTCGACTTCGTGCAGCGGGTCGCCCGGGTCAACGCGGCCGCGATCTGGTCGTTGGCCAATGGTCCCGGCACGCCACGCAATGCGCTGCTGCTCGACGCCCAACTGGGCAACACGACCACCCTGACCTGGCAGCCCGGCGCCGAGCCCGATCTCGCCGGTTACGAGGTGGTGTGGCGGGAGGCGACCGAACCGGACTGGACGCACGGCATCTGGGCCGGCCACGTCGCCTCGTTCACGGTGAACCTGGCCAAGGACAACGTGTTCTTCGGCGTGCGGGCGGTCGACACCGCCGGCCGCCGCAGCCCGGTCGCGTTCCCCACGCCGTCACCCTGAGCCGACCGAGCGCTGCCCGCTGAGCCGGGCGATCTCGACGCGGGACTGCGCGCCGAGCTTGGCCAGGATGTGCGAGACGTGGGTCTGAACCGTGCGGCGGGACAGGAACAGCCGGGCCGCGATGTCCGGATTGGACAGTCCGTCGGCGACGAGCACGGCGACCTTGAGCTCGGCCCCGGTGAGCGCGTCCCAGCCGGTCTCGGGGCGGTTGCGCGGCCCGCGCCGGCCGCGGCGGACGCCGTGCTTGCGGGCGCGGGAGTCGGCCCGCATGACGTCCCAGGTGGCGCCGAGGGAGAGGTAGACGTCGACGGCCTCGGTGAGCCTGGCCAAGGCGGTGGCCCGGTCCTCGCCGGCCATCAGCACGGCGGCGTCCTCGAGGCAGTTGCCCAGTTCCAACGGCCGCTTTGCCTGGCGGAAGTACTCGGCGGCCAGCAGCACCAGGATGGGGTTGCCGGCCAGCAGGCCCCGGCACCACCGCAGGGCCGCCAGCCTGTGCGGGGTCGGGTCCAGCTCGGCCTCGTACGCCAGCAACTCGGTCGCGGTCAAGGCGGTGTCATCCTCCCCCAGCTCCACGGCCAGCCGCACCAGCAGCGGCGACCAGCGATGCCGCCAGTTCCGGTACTTCTCGGACCGGTCCGGGTCCAGGGTCTCCTTCAACACGGCCAGTGCGCGCTCGGGCCGGCCGGCCCGCTCCTCCGGCGTGGCCCGGGCCCGGACCAGCAGGATGGAGTCCGAGTCACGGACCTTGGGGGGGCCAGATCCGCCTCCACGGAGGCGATGTCGTCGCGATGCCCGGCAATGAAGGCCCTGACGCCGTACACACGCTCCCAGAGCTCGGGCCACGCGTCGGGATCGGGCAGGTAGTCGACGGCAACCTCGGTCACCGCCATGGCATCGTCCCACTCCCCCATGGCGCACAAGCAATCCGCGGCGGTTGTGTACACGGTGCACAGTCGCGGCGTGCCGGTCCGCTCGGCCAGCGTGATGGCCGCCCGCATGGACTTCCGGGTCTCGTCCCAGTCGTCGTACAGGGCGGTCAGCGCGGTCCCGTTGATCAGCAGCAGTTGTCGCAGGTCGAGGGTGTACGGGTCGTCGCCGATCACCTCCAGGGCGCGGCGTACCGCTCGCAGCGCGCCGGCGGTGTCCCGTTGGCGCAGGCGTACCACACTCACCTCATGCAGCGCGTAGCCGATCCCGACGGCGTCCTCAGCGAGTTCCGCGTGCGCCAGCGCCTTGTCGGCCGCGCTGTCGTCGAAGCGGCGGCCGCTGCGCCGCAGCCTCGCGCTCATCGCCAGTAAACGGGCCTGCCACACCGGGGAAAGCTCCGGATCCTGGAGTGCTCTGTCGACAGTGTCCCGTGCCGCGCCGAACTGCCGCGACCGCTGCAGACTGCTGCCCAGCGCCCAGCTCATCCGGGCCGCCTGATCGGGATCACCGGTGCGGGCCAACACCTTTCGGGCCATACGCTCGCACAGCTCCCGGTTGCCCGACAGGTACGCCGCGACGGCCAGCTGCGATTCGAGTTTCTCGTGCAGCCCGACGTCCGCCGGAATCCGCTCCAGCGCCCACTCCATCAGCTGTTCGGCGATCTGCGACGCCTGCTGGGTCAGGAAGGTCGCGTGCTCCGACAACCACGCGGGCACCCAGTCGGCCATGTCGCCGCGAGCCGCCAGGAGCTGCGCGGCGATCCGTTCCACCGCGCCGTTGGTGCGCACGAGGGCGTGCGCGGCGTCCTGGTGCATCACCGAGCGCAGCGCCGCCGGGATCGCCGCGTACAGGGCCTGTCGGATCAGCGGGTGTCGGAAGGCGAACCGGTCGCCCCGTTCCGCCAGCACCCCGGCGGTCAGCGCCTCTTCGATGCCCTCGGCCAGTTCCGAGAACGTTCTTCCACTCACGGCGGACAGGTCGGCCACGGAGAACTCGGTGCCCAGCAACACCGCCGGGCGCAGGTCCTGAATGGTCGGGTCGGACAGGAAAGCCAGCCGGTCGGCGATCGCCCGGCCCAACGACTCCGGCGCCCGCTCCACGTCCCCCACCAGCTCGGCGAAGCCCGCGTCCTCGCGCTCGACCCGGTTCTCCCGGACCAGGGCGTCGACCAGCTCGCGCACGTACAGCGGATTGCCGCCGGCCTGGCGGGCCATCGCCCGCAGCCGCGGCCCCGACGGCGCGCCCACGAGCTCGTCCACCAGCTCGTCGACCTGCACCGACGGCAGTTCCCGCAGGCGCATCAGCGTCGCGCCCTGGGCGGTCAGCGTGCGCCGCAGCTCCGCGAGTTGCGTCCGCCGCGGCACCGGCCGGGCCGTGCCCACCAGTAACAGCGGCAGTTGGTCCACCGCCCGGCTCAGCCGGCCCCAGACCAGCAGGCTGGCCTCGTCCGCCCAATGCAGATCGTCCAGCGACAACACGACCGGCGATTTCGCGCACAACCGGTCGATCAAGGCCAGAAATGACTCAACTCCGGCCAATACCGGATCACCGGCCGCCGGACAGGGACTGAATGTCTCCCTTTCCTCCGGTGTCACCGCGTCCAGCAGTGTTCGCAACGGAAAGCGGCTCACCAGTTCGTCCGCGGTGGCCCACAGCACCCGGCAGCCCAGTGTCGCGGCCAGGCCGAAACCGGTCGTGACAAGAGCCGATTTGCCGATTCCCGGTTCGCCCTCGACCAGCAGCGAACGGCCGCGACCGGCGACCAGGTCCCGCAGCAGCGCGCGGAACAGGTCGAGTTCGGCAGCGCGACCAACGAGCACGGCCTGAGCTTAACGCCGCTTTCCGTTCGTCTCGGCCGTCGCTATGCCCGAATAGCGAAGTCGCACTGCCCGGTCGGTCAGGACTGCACGTCCACACCCACCGCCTCCCGTATCGTGGCAAATCCGTCCCTGGTGAGTAATTCCGGCAAGCTCCGGTTGATTTCCCGCACCACCGACGGCCCCGGCACACCAGCGCGGCCAGCAGCTGCACCAGCGAGGCGCCCAGCCGGACCTTGCGATACGCGTCGTCGGCGTCGAACACGCCACCCGAGCCCACAATCACATGGCTTCTCCCACCCGGAGATCGGCGACTCCACCGTTGACGACGCGTACATCACGCCGGGAAATGCATCGCTGTTCTATTCCACCCGCGGCTGCCAGAAAATTCCGGGGTTCGCACAGAACTGGAGTCGGAAGTAACCGTCACAACGTGACGGTGATGTTCACGCGGTTCTTTCGCAGCCGCTGCGCGACGGCGTGCCCGGTGACCGGGCCGCCCGGCAGGTCCAGGGTCAGCGGGCCGCCGTCGCCGGTGAAGTTGCGCCACCAGTTCTTGGCGTCGGCCATCATCACCTGGATGACGACCGTATCACCGCTGCGCCGGTACCCGACCGGCGTGCTGAAGGCGCGTCCGGACCGCCGGCCGGTGTAGCTGACCACCGTGAGGTAGCGGTTGATCACCGGCCCCAGCAGCCGAGAGGAGCGCAACCGCATAAATCTTCCGTTGAATCCGGTTATCACGCGCCCGGCCACCGTGCCCTGAAAATTCATCGGTCCTCCAGATAGGCGATTATCCGAAGGGTATCACCGGAAGTGGAGTACCTAGTCCACTTGCGCTAAAGTGAGAGGCATGAGCACCGAGACGTCTCATCTACGCTCGGACGCGGCCGAGAACCGCGGGCGCATCCTGGCAGTGGCCCGCGAGCTGTTCGCCGAGCACGGCCTCGACGTGCAGATGGCCACCGTGGCCCGCCGGGCCGGAGTCGGTGTCGCTACCCTCTACCGGCGCTTCCCGACCAAGGAATCGCTGGTCGTCGCGGTGTTCGAGGAGCAGTTCCGGGCCTGCGTGGCCAGCATGGAGGAGGCGATGGCCGACCCCGACCCGTGGCGTGGGCTCACCGCGGCGATCGAGAAGATCTGCGCGATGCAGGCCGGCAACCGGGGATTCAGCGCCGCGGTCCTGGGGACCATCCCGACCGCCGTCGACATCGAGGCCGAGCGCGTCCGCGCGATGGGCAAGGTCGAGGTGCTGATCGAGCGGGCCAAGGCGTCCGGGCAGCTGCGGCCCGACTTCGTGCTGGACGACCTGACCCTGGTGCTGATGGCCAACAACGGCATCGTCGCCGACACGCCCGAAGCCGCGCTGGCCGCGTCCAAACGGCTGGTGGCGTATCTGCTCGACTCGTTCCGCGCCGAGCACGCCCGCCCGCTGCCGCCGCCGGCGTCGGTCGACCTGATGGACGTGCTGGCTAGCGCTTCCGGTCGAACTTCTCCTCAAGCCAGTCCATGGTCTCGTCCGTGACCGGGTCGGTCACGTCGGCGAACCCGTCGTGCTTGCCCAGGTACGCCGCCACCGCCGGGCACACCGCCACGATCCGCATCCCCGACGCCTTCGCGTCGGCCAGCGCCTGCTCGATGAGCACAGTGGACAGTCCCTGGCCGCGATAGGCGTTGTCGACCTCCGTGTGGTGGAAGACCCGCTGCCCGTCGCGGTCGAGGAAGGCCGCCAGCCCGGCGAGCTTGCCGTCGATCCGCAGCTCGTAGCGATTGTCCTTGCGAAGCACCTCGGTGTCGGTCACACCCACGATAGTAGGGTCCGCTGCGACAATGGGCGCATGGCGCAGCATGTGAACAAGGGCATCCAGATGTTCGGCGGCACCATCAACGCCGACAACATCGCCGTCGGGGACGACGCGCACGCCGGGGACGAGACGGGCGAGGCGGTGGAGACCAAGAACACCGTCGACGGCGAGGTGCACACCGTGGTCCAGTCGGGTCGGATCGACTCGGTCAGCATCGCGGGCTCCGCCGCCGACCAGGATCCCGACCAACCGTAGGGATCGAACGACTCGGTCGGCGCCGGGATCGCCGGGCTCAGCGCGAACGGCGGCTGGACAGCCGGTCGTGCGCCGCGGCGACGAACTTCCGCCGCGAGCTCAAACGGCGACATCGCCGCCGGCTTGAACGTCGTACCGGGCTTCGAGCGCGCCGCCCGCCGGCGGCGATCGGTTAACGCACGAGTCCGGATCCACCTGCGCGACAAGGGCGTCAAGCTGCGCCTGGACTTCCCGGCCGCCCCGCTCTGCTGGCGGCTCACCGCGATCAACTCCGGGCCGGGCGCAGAACTACCTGGACCGGCTGACCGACAAAGTCGTGGCGGCCGTCGGCGCCTGATTGCCACAATGACGGCCATGGGGGAATCCGAGGCCGAGGTCCTGGCGTGGTGCGTCGTCGCCAACGTGGCCGAGCAGACGTCGTACGGTGAGGACGCCGAGCTGCGCCGCGGGCTCAAGCACTTCGCGGCCGGGGCCAAGCTGTGGGTGCTGCCACCGCAGTGGGGCGACGGCGGGGAACACGTCTTCGTCGTCGGGCGGCATCGCGGACGTGGCCCCGGAAAGCTGGTGCGGATGGTGGTCGAGCGCCGTCACCTCACGAACTACCGGGTCCGCGGCATCTACAGCCAGACGGTGTACCGCGAGCTGATGAAACCCTGGGCATCCTGGGGCGACCGGCTGCTGAACCTGTGGCAGACGAAGGAACTGGCCGAGGACTTCACCCGGTACTGGAACCAGCTGAGCGTGGGCGCGACCGAGGTGCGGCGCCCCGGCCGGCGGATCGAGCTGCTCGCGGAGCTCTCGGCCCTGGCCGCCGGTCGGACCTGGGCGGCGTTCCGCCTGGCCGGTCTCGATCCCCGCCACACCATCGGCGAGGTGCTGCGCGACGACCGTGAAGCCGAGGCCGTCGCGGCGATGCTCGCCGTGCTGCAGCCGATGATCACCGACCTCGGCACGGATCATCCTTATGACCGATATGCCGAGGATCCACGATGGACCGTCGTCGTCGACACCGCGGCAAAGACGCTGGCCACAGTGACCGGCTGAACCGTCCGGGCCTGCCTCGCGTATTAGATCGTGGCGATCCACGTCCACACACCCGCGAGGAGAGGCACATGGCGGCCCGTCACCAGTCTCGCAGCCCCCAGCACCCGCTGCGGCCGTTCCTGCTTCCGCTCCTGGTCGGTTCCCTGGCCGTGACCGGGCTGGTCGTGGGCAACGCCGCCGCCCAGTCGCACTGCCACGGCGCGAACGTGCCGCTGCGCGTCGCCGTCACCCCGGCGATGCTCGCCCCGGTCCAGGCCATCGCCGACGGGTTCAACCACGACAGCGCCAACGCCGGCGGCCAGTGCGCCACTGTGGACGTGAGCGCAGAGCCGGCCGCCCAGGTCGTGCAGGACCTGCCGGTCAACCCGATCGACCCGCCGGCGCTGTGGATCCCCGACTCCGCGCTCTGGGTGCCGACGGCGCAACAGCTCGAAGGTCGGGTCACCGGACCGACGCCGCGGCTGGCCGAGCATCCCTCGATCGCCTCGTCGCCGCTCGTGATCGCCGCGTCCCCGCAGCAGGCCGCCAAGCTGACGTCCTGGCAGCAGTTGGTCGCCGGCAACGTCACGATCGCCGACCCGCTCAGCAACACCGAGGGCATCGCGACGCTGACCCTGGCGCAGCGCCTCTCCCCCGCGCCCACCGGTGCCCCGCCGCCGCAGCTCATCGCCGTGTTGCTCAAGCTCCGCAACGCGACCGTGGCCACCACCGACGCGGCTTTCCAAGCGCTGCAGCAACATTCCGACACGGTCTTCTCGGCCACCGAGCAGTCCGTCGTCGCCCACAACGCCGCGGTCGCGCAGAACACGGCCGGCAACAAGGTCGTCGCCGTCTACCCCACCGAGGGCAGCGTCCTGTTCGACTATCCCGTCGTCCGCGTCACCACCTCCACCGAGCCGACCGGCACCAACGCCGCCGCGACCGCGTTCGAGGCCGAGCTCCACTCGGCGCGGTCCATGGGCATCCTCAGCGCCGCCGGCTTCCGCGACCCGCGCGCCGTGGCGTCGGCATCGTGGGGCGGCAAGGACGGCGTCCGCTCCCAGACGCCGACGCTCATCCCGGCCCCGACCGCGGACCAGGTCACCACCGTGCTGCGGGCGTGGAGCGTCGTGCACCTCGACGGCCGCACGCTGGCGATCATCGACACCTCGGGCTCGATGAAGGAGCCGATGCCCGGCGGCCAGACCCGCATCGAGGTCGCTCGCGACGGGGCGTTGGCCGGGCTGTCCCTGATGCCGGACAGCACATCCGTTGGCCTGTGGACGTTCTCGCTCACCACCTCCGAACTCGTGCCGCTGGAACCGCTCGGCAGCCTGGACAACGGCGTGCCGCAGCGCGTCGCGCTACAACGGGCCGGGGCCTCGCTGCCCGGCCGGGTCGGCGGCAACACCGCGCTCTACGACACCGCCCTGGCCGGCTTCGAGGCGCTGCAGAACAACTTCGACGCCACCAAGGTCAACGCCGAGGTGCTGATCACCGACGGCCGCAACGAGCGCACCGGCGGCCTCGACCTCAACGGCCTGCTGGCCAAGCTCCGGTCCGAGGACGACCCCACCCGTCCGGTCGAGATCATCGGCATCGGTCTCGGGCCGGACGCCGACATGGGCGTGCTCAACCAGATCGCGGCCGCGACCGGCGGCAAGGCCTATCAGGCCCTGGACGGCGCCGCGTTCCGGGCCGTGCTCTTCGACGCCCTGAGCCGCCGCCCGTGCCGGTCAAGCACCTGCTGACTCGTCCGGCTCCTCAACGCCGTCGCGATCGGCCCACTCCAGCAGGGTCTCCAGCGAGTGCGCGACGTCGTCGATGCCCTCGTGGAGGTCCCCGAGCTCGGCGAACCGGGCCGGCACGGTCGCGATGGTGAAGTCCCGCGGCTCGACGTCGGCCAGCTCGTCCCAGCGGATCGGCGTCGACACCGTGGCCTCGGCGTTGCCCCGCACCGAATAGGCGCTGGCGATGGTGTGGTCCCGGGCGTTCTGGTTGTAGTCGACGAACAAGGTCCGCGGATCCCGGTCCTTGCGCCACCACGTCGTGGTCACCACATCGGGCGCCCGCCGCTCCACCTCGCGGGCGAAGGCCAGCGCGGCCCGGCGCACCAGGCCGAACTCCCAGTCCGGCCGGATCCGCACGTAGACGTGCAGGCCCCGGCCGCCGGAGGTCTTCGGGTAGCCGGTGATGCCCAGCTCGGCCAGCAACTCCCGCACCACCCCGGCGACATGGCGCACCGTGTCGAACCCGCACTCCGGCATCGGGTCCAAGTCGATGCGCCACTCGTCGGGCCGCTCGGTGTCGGCCCGCCGCGAGTTCCACGGGTGGAACTCCACCGTCGACATCTGCACCGACCAGATCACGTCGGCCAGCTTGGTCACGCACAGCTCGTCGGCGTAGCGCTTGTAGCGGGGGAAGTGCACCCGCACGGTCTCCAGCCACGGCGGCGCGCCGGCCGGCACCCGCTTCTGGTGCACCTTCTCGCCGCTGGTCCCGGTCGGGAACCGGTGCATCATGCATGGCCGCTCCCGCAGCGCCCGCACGATGCCCGGACCCACGGCCAGGTAGTAGTTGGCCAGGTCCAGCTTGGTCTCGCCGCGGGCGGCGAAGTAGACCCGGTCCGGGCTGGAGATCCGCACCGGGAGACCGTCGACGTCCAGCTCGACCGGGCTCGCCATGCGCTCACGGTAACCCGCCTTCGTCGCGCACACCCGGCAAGCGCAGCACGAAGCAGGCACCGACGTCGCTGTCCTCGACGGTGAGCGTGCCGCCGTGTCGGACCGCGATGTCCCGGGCCAGCGTCAGCCCCAGGCCGGAGCCGCCCGCGTCCCGCGCCCGGGCGTCGTCCAGCCGCACGAACCGGTCGAACACCCGCTCGCGCTCGCCGACCGGGATGCCCGGACCGTCGTCGAGCACCTCCAGGACCACCTGCTCCTCGGCGGAGCTCACCGTCACCGTCACAGTCACGTGCCGGACACAGTGGCGCATGGCGTTCCCGATCAGGTTGCTCAGCAGCCGCTCCAGCTGGAGCAGGTCGCCGCGGACCAGCGCCGGGCCGTCGGCCACGGCCCGCACGTCGCGCAGGCCGAGCATGTTCTCCTCGTAGACCTGCTCGACCGCCACGTCGACGAGATCGATCACCTCGGTGGACACCGGCCGGTCCTGCACGGCGAGCTGCAACAGGTCGGCAGTGATTCGCTGCAGCCGGTCCACGTCCAGCAGTGACCGCTGCACGACCGCCGGCCAGTTGGCGCGCTCGCGATGGGCCAGCGCCACCTCCAGCCCGGTGCGCAGGCTGGTCAGCGGGCTGCGCAGCTCGTGGCTGGCGTCGCCGACGAGGCGTTCTTGCTGCTCGTGGGACCGCTGGAGCCGGTCGAGCGTCTCGTTGGTGGTCGAGGCCAGCTTGGCGATCTCGTCGCGCGACGGCGGCACCGGCACCCGCCGGTCCAGCCGGCTGCCGCTGACCTCGGCCAGCTCCTGGCGGATGGCCTCCACCGACCGCAGCGCCCGCCCCAGCGAGAGCCACGCCACCACCACGGCGATCAGCGTCGCCACCGGCACGAAGAACGCCATCGTGTCGTCGAACAGGCGCAGCGTGCTCTGTGTGTCCCACGGCAGCACGAACACGTACGCGGTGAGCGGCCCCGCGACCCGCCCCAGCACGGTGTACGTGCGGAACTCGCGCCACTGCGGATGCTCGGCCGAGCTCAGCGTCACCTCGGTCTCGGTGTTCCAGTCGGGACGCGCGCCGGCGGGCGCCGGCGGTGGCGGCGTCCACTGTGGACGCAATCGGGTGATGGCGTCGCTGGTTGTCACCACCCGGCCGGCGGCGTCCAGCACCACGAACATCGGGTCGCCGTCCAGTGCCGGCGGCCGGCCGGCGTTGAGCGCGTCCACCAACCGGGTCAGCTGGCCGTCGGCCTGACTCGACGCCTGAATGGACAGACGGGCGTCGACGAAGACCCGGATGCCGATCCAGCCCAGCGTGAACAGCGCGCCGCACACCAGGAAGGTGGCCAGCGCCATGCTGGTCCGGATCGAGGCCGGCCACCACCTACTCATCGTCCACCAGCCGGTAGCCGATGCCCCGCACGGTCGCGATGGTGCGCCGCCCGAACGGCGTGTCGAGCTTGCGGCGCAACGTGCTCACGTACACCTCCACGATGTTCGGGTCGCCCTCGTAGGCCATGTCCCACACCTGGTCGAGGATGTCCTGTTTGGTCACCACCTGTCCGTTGTGCCGCAGCAGGCATTCCAGCACCGCGAACTGCTTGGACGTCACCGCCACCGGCTGCCCGGCCCGGCGCACCTCGTGCTTGGCCGGATCCAGCACGATGTCGCCGAACTCCAGCAGCACCCCGGCGCCGGCGGCCCGCCCGCGCCGGGTCAGCGCCCGCAGCCGAGCCGTGAGCACCACGTAGGAGAACGGCTTGCTGAGGAAGTCGTCGGCGCCCGTGTCCAGCGCCTCGGCCTCGTCGTACTCGCCGTTCTTGGCCGTGAGCATCAGGATCGGCGTCGTCACGCCGCGGGCCCGCAGTTTCTCGCACACCTTGTACCCGTTCAGCTTGGGCAGCATGATGTCCAGCACGATCACCTGGTACGGGTGCTCCTGCG
This sequence comes from Kutzneria sp., assembly GCA_036403095.1. Classification (GTDB taxonomy): domain Bacteria; phylum Actinomycetota; class Actinomycetes; order Mycobacteriales; family Pseudonocardiaceae; genus Kutzneria. The sequence continues at coordinate 22,532 of DASWRQ010000248.1, forward strand.
CGAGGTGGAGCCCCTCCAGCCCGTCGTAGGCGAGGTCGACGGCGTAGCCCTCCGACTCCAGTCCCCACTGGAGCGACTCGGCTAGCCGCCTCTCATCTTCCACGACGAGCACTCGCATGTCTCGATCCTCCCAGATCGCGCCGACCGATCCTGAAGCGAACTTCAGGTTGCTTCAGGATCCGTTCAGGTGCGGCCCGGCATCATCGCCGGGGTCAGCAAGCCGAGCGCCTCGGGAGAGCACAGTGGACAGTCCGCCAGCGGCCGAAGTGGTCGATGTGGTGAAGGTGTACGGCCGTGGCGACACCGCGGTGCGGGCGCTGGACCACGTGTCCGTGAACTTCTTGGCCCGCCGGTTCACCGCGATCATGGGGCCGTCCGGCTCCGGCAAGTCCACGCTGATGCACTGCCTGGCCGGGCTGGACACCGTCGACTCGGGCCGGGTGCGGATCGGACGGCACGAGGTGGCCGGCCTGTCTGACGCGGCGCTCACCCGGTTGCGGCGCGACCACGTCGGCTTCGTGTTCCAGTCCTTCAACCTGCTGCCGACGCTGACCGCCGAGGACAACATCCTGCTCGGCCTGCGGCTGGCCGGCCGGGCGGTGGACCGGCGGTGGTTCGACACCGTGGTGAACGCCCTGGGCCTGCGCCCGCGGCTCGGGCACAAGCCCGGCGAGCTGTCCGGCGGCCAGCAGCAGCGCGTGGCCTGCGCGCGGGCCCTGGTCGGGCAGCCGGACGTGGTGTTCGCCGACGAGCCCACCGGCAACCTCGACTCGCGGTCCGGCGCGGAGGTGCTGGGCTTCCTGCGGGCGTCCGTGCACGAGATGGGGCAGTCCGTGGTGATGGTGACGCACGACCCCATCGCCGCCTCCTACGCCGACCACGGCGTGCTGCTGGCCGACGGGCGCATCGCCGCGCACCTCCAGCGGCCGACCGTCGACACCGTGCTGTCCGCCCTCGCGAGTCTGGGGGCGTGATGCTGCGTACGGTCATCGCCGGCCTCAAGGCCCGGCCCAAGCGGTTGTTGCTGTCAGCGGTGGCGATCGCGCTCGGCGTGGCGTTCGTGTCCAGCTCCCTGATCCTGGCCGACGCCCTGCACGCGGGGGTGCGCGCCGCCGTCGCGTACCAGCTGCGCGGCGCCGACGTGGACGTCACCGTGAAGCACGGGGATCTGGACGACACCGTCCTGAACAAGGTGCGGCAGCTGCCGGGTGTCGCGGCGGCCGAGGGACGTACGACAGTAGGTGCGCCCTTGCTCGTCGACGGCCATGCCCGCGACGCCGGCGCGATGGCGCTGCCGGCCGACACGCAGCTGCGGCCGTTCGACCTCGCCGACGGCCGCCTGCCGAGCAGGGCCGACGAGATCGCCACCGCAACTTCGACCGGGTACTCCCCTGGGGACCACGTGACGGTGTTCGACCAGGGCGGTCAGCAGCACCAGTACACCGTGGTCGGCACGTTCTCGCGGCCGACCGACGCCGGCATCGGCTCGACCGAGCTCCTGCTCACGCCGGAGGCCGTGCGACAACTCGCGCCCAATGGCGGCTTCTACGAGATCGTCGTGCGTGCCGCGCCCGGCGTCGGCCCGGCCGAGCTCGCCGATCGCGTCACGCAGTCGGTGCCCGGTGTCGACGCCGAGACCGGCGAGCAGGCCGCGGCGGCGTTGCTCAGCAACGCCGCGCCGGACTCGGCCAGCCTGACCAAGTTCTTCACGGCCTTCGCGGTGCTGGCGATGGTGGTGGCCGGCCTGGTGATCGTCAACTCCTTCACCATCCTCGTCACGCAGCGAGCCCGCGAGCTGGCCCTGCTGCGCTGCGTCGGCGCCGGCCGCGCGCAGGTGTTCACCAGCGTGCTGGTCGAGGCCGTCGTGGTCGGCGCGGTGGCGTCCGTGGCCGGGCTGTTCGGCGGGCTGGGCATCGCCGCCCTGTTGCAGCTCGGCAATCCCGCCGGCGTGCACGTGCCGCTCAGTGCGCGCACCGCCATCGAGTCCGTGGCGATCGGCGTGCTGGTGACCGCGCTCGCCGCCGCACTGCCGGCCCGCGCGGCAACCCGTGTCGCCCCCGTGGAGGCGCTGCGCACACCGCTAGAAGGCAAGGCCGCCCGCGCCGGCAAAGCCCGCGCCGTCGGCGCCGTGCTGGCATTCGTCGTAGGTGCCGGGGCCAGTGCACTGTCCCTGTCCACCACCGATCTCGACACCGCCGCCGCGTTGGCCATCGTCGCCATGGTCACGTTGCTGGTAGCCGCGCTGGCCGTCGGGCCGCTGCTGGTGGGTCCCGTGGTGCGGGCGCTGAGCACCGTGTTCGCGCCGGCCCTCGGCCAGCCCGCGAAGCTCGCCGCGCTCAACGCCGACCGCAATCCCCGTCGCACCGCCGCCACGGCCGCCGCCCTCACCATCGGCCTCGCCGTCGTCTCCCTCGTGACCACCATGACCGCCGGCATCGAGGCCGGCCGCGGCCGTGGCGTCGACCAGCAGCTCACCGCCGACTTCGTGGTCACCAGCGCCGTCTACAACCACCCCTTGCCCGACACCCTGTCCACGACCATCGGCCAGGTGCCCGGCGTCGCCGCCACCGCTCGACGCGTGTCCTTCACTGGCGATCTCGGCCCGTACGGCGGCTACGGCATGTCCGCCATCCAGGGCGACGCCCTGAGCTCGATGCTGCGTCCCGTCGTCCTGTCCGGCCAGCTGGACCGCCTGCGCCCCGGCGAACTCGCCGTCAGCAAACAGCTCGCCACCGAAACCGGCCTCAAGGTCGGCGACACCGTCCAGGCCAAGGTCCCCCTCCACGTCGTCGCCGTCTACGACAGCGTCGAGGCCCCCGGCGCCGACCTCGGCCTCGCCCTGGTCGACCTGGCCCAGCAGGCCGCCATCGCCGTCCCCGGCGGCCTCGCCTACGACCAGAGCCTCCTCGTCAAGCTCTCGTCCACCGTGGACCCTGCCCACGTCCGCCCGCTCCTGGACCGCGCCCTGTCCGCCGACCCCCTCACCCAGCTCAACAGCATCCCCGACATCAAGTCCCAACTCGCCAAACCCCTCCAGGGCACCCTCAACCTGCTGTGGGCCCTCACCGCCCTCGCCGTGCTCATCGCCTTCGCCGGCATCGCCAACACCCTGTCCCTGTCCGTCCTCGAACGCACCCGCGAGTCCGCCCTCCTGCGTGCCCTCGGTCTCACCCGTTCCGGTCTGCGCGCCACCGTCATGACCGAGTCCCTCTTCGTTGCCCTGCTCGGCGCCCTCTGTGGCCTGTCCGTCGGCATCCTCTCCGCCTGGCTCCTCTCCCGCGTGGCCTCCACCGACGCCGAACCCGTCCTGTTCACCCTCCCCCTCCCCCGCCTCGCCGTCCTCCTCGCCGCCGCCGTCCTGGCCGCCCCTCTCGCCGCCCTACTCCCCGCTCGTCGCGCCGCCCGCCAGTCCCTCACCGCCGCCATGGCCGACCAGTGACGTGGTCGCGTCCTCGACATCCATCCTTTCCCTTGCGCCACCACACCCTGCGCGCTTTCCATCCCCTCACCCTGCGCCGCGACGCCTCACGCCTAAGCGCCCCCATCCTTTGCCTTGCACCACAACACCCCTGTGCGCCACCTATCCCCTCACCCTGCTCCACGACACCTCACGCCTACGCAACTCCATCCTTTGCCTTGTGCCACAACACCCTGTGCGCCACCTATCCCTCGCCCTGCTCCACGACGCCTCACACCTCCGCAACCCCATCCCTCCACCTTGCGTGCCATAACCCCCGCGACATCACAACGTTCGCCGGGCCACAACACCTCCTCACCTACGCGACACCCCCTCCGCCTCACGCACAACATCCCACCTCCGCGACGTCCTCCACCCCTTGCGCCACAGCACCTCTGCCGTCTTGATACCCATCCCCGCGCACCCAGCTCCCCCCTTCACAACCCTCCTTCTCTTCCATCGCAACACCTCTCTCCTTCTGCCTCGCAACCACAACATCCACATTTCCATTCACGCCCTTCGTGACCCGGAGTCGTTGCCTTCCAACGGTTTCTCACCCTATCGAGCGACACTCATACGTCGAGTCGATCTTTGGTCGGGCGTAGAATCGCTGGTATGGACAGGAAAGTCGCTCGTATCATCGAGATCGAGCGCCTCGAACGACAACTCACCGCCGAGAAGCTGCGACTGATGGCCGAGATCAACACCGACGAGTTCGTCGCCACCGATCTCGGCATGGCCTTACAGCTCTCGTCCTCCAACGCCGAAGATCACCTCAAGTGGGCCACCCGCCTGGAAACCCTGTTTCCCAACGTCATCGACGCCATGGCCGCCGGCGTCATCAGTGAGCGCTCCGCCCACGCCATCGTCGACCCCACTCGGTTCTATCCCGAGGATCTGGCCCAACGCGTCGTCACCGACACGCTGAAAACCGCGGGAGGTCGTACACCGCAGCAACTCCGCCGCTCCGCGCAAGGCCGCCTCCAACGCGCCGATCCGGCTCTGCACCTGCTCAAGCGGGAGGAAGCCCGCCGCAACCGCAAGGTCGTCATCCGCGACGAAGAAGACAGCATGGCCACCCTGGCCTGTCAGCAGCCGGCCGAGATCGCTCAGGCCATGTACGCCAAGATTGACCGTATCGCCCAGCAGGAACCCAAGAACGGCCGCACCATCGACGAAGTCCGCGCCGACACCATGGCCGCCTTGATCCTCGAAGACCCCAAAACCGCCGGCCTGAAGCCCTTGATCCAGGTCACTGTGCCCATCACGGCGCTCCTCGGGGTCGACCAGCGGCCCGGACAGTTGGACACCGGCGTGTTGATCCCGGCAGCTGTCGTACGGGACCTCATGTCCCACCCCGGCACCATCTTCCACCGCCTACTACTCACCGACAAAGCCGGCAACCTGCTCGAGTACAGCCCTGACATTTACCGACCCAAAGCTGACGTCGACCGCTTCATCCGGGCCCGGCACCGCACGTGTGTGATGCCCTGCTGCTCGCACCCCTCACGCAGTTGCGACATCGACCACGCGACGGCATGGCCGCAGGGGAAGTCGACCGGCACGAATCTGGGACCGTTGGATCGACGCCATCACCGGTATAAGCACGGCACCAAAGCCAAAGTCAGCATCGCCAATGACGGGACAACGACATTGGAAACCCGGTGGGGGTTGACCTACACGACCAAGCCAGAGCCGGTTGAGGAACCGCCGTGTTGAGAATGTCTGGGCATCTGTCGGCGACCGACCGGGTAATGCGACGACCACGGGTCTGGCAGAAGCCGCTGCCGCGGCCACGACGGCTGGACAGCGGTGGACAGACCTGGGAGCCGTCGCGGCCTTGCCCCTCGACACCGCGGTCGCTTCGGGGAGGGGGTGGGTCTGGTGGATGGGTTGGTTGGCTCGCTTGCGTTGCGGGGTGGTTCCGCTCCAGGCACGGCGGGCGGCGGTTCGATCCCCTGCTATCTCCGACCATTCCACTTCCTGCCAACGCTTTGTACGGCTTACCGGGGGCACGAGCGGGACGGAACCTGGCTGTACCTGCACCGGGGCTACCTCCTCCCCCAACACCGAGGCCAAGGCTTCGGCACGGACATGCTGGCCTGGGTGGAGAATCGCATCCGCGAACTCGTCGAGAAGCAAGGAAGCCAAGCGACAGCGTCGTACCGCCACACCCGACGGCATCCGCCTGGCACGATCGACGAGAGCGGCTATCACGCGGCTTGGCGGACGGCGTCGACTCCTACACGGGGGCCGAGGCCATCGCGGAGTGGACGTTCGAGAGCTTCCGGGCCACGGCCGAACCGACATGCTGGCGGGCAGCCTACGAGGGGAACGACATGGTCGGCGTGGCACTCTGCACGCAGCGCCGCAACGGGGGCGGCGAGGTTGAACGGCTCAGCGTGAGCACAACGCACAGGCGCAAAGGAATCGCCTTAACCCACGGCCCGGCGGTACTGCCCTGGTGCGCAACCGTACTCCCGACGGAACGCGGCGGAGAACTGCGCGGCGCTCTGGTAGCCGCAGGCGGCCATGACCTGCTGCACGGTCTGCGAGCTGCTCCGCAGCAGACTGGCGGCCCGCTGCAGCCGCAGCCGCACCAGGTACCGGTGCGGAGTGGTGCCGGTGGACCGCTTGAACGTGCGCAGCAGGTGGTACTTGCTCATGTTGGCCTGCGCGGCCAGGTCGTCGAGGGTGACCTCCTCGTGCAGGTTCTCCCGCAGGTAACCGAGCAGCGCCCGCAACTCGGTACGGCCGAGCATCGTGCGGGGCTCGTCGAGCCGCCGCGACTGCACGGCGCACAGCAGGTGTGTGGTCAGGGCGTGCGCCATGGAGTCGGCGTACAGGCTGGCGGCCTGCTGCTCCACGGCCCGCGCGACGGCATAGCCGGCGGCGGTGACGAAAGGGTCGTCGACGGCCAGTGCGTCGGGCAGCTCGTGCGGGCGCAGCATGCCCATGCCGCCCATCTCGTGGCTGATCTCGTCCACGAGGTCCGGATACAGGTACATGTGCACGGAGTGCAGCGGCTCGGCCGACTTGGCCCGCCAGCGCAGCGCACTGGACCGCAGCGGCGACGTCACGCCGGCCGCGCCCGGGTGGTAGGCGGCGCTGTGCCACTGGGCACCGGACCGCGCCTCAATGGTGTACGCGCCCTTGGTGACCACGACCACGAGCAGTGCGGAGGTCGGCGCGGTCTCGAACTCGTCGGTGACCGACGGGTCGTGGTAGGTGCGGGCCAGCATGGACCGCCAACCCAGGTCGTCACTGCCGGCCAGCCGCCGCGACGGCAACGCGCGGTCGGCCTCCAGAACGCCGGCGAGCGCCTCGCTGTGCGACATGGAGCCACCACCAACGGGCACGCGCGCGGCTCCGATGTCGGGCATGTCGTTCTTCCTTCGGGTCCGTACGACGCGAGCAACCGCATTGTCGCAGCCAACGGACGGGGCCGCGCAAGGACCGGTCATGAGCCCTCCCGGGCCGGTAGTTCGGCGAGCGCGACCCGCAGCGCCGCATGTGAGGTGATGCCGAGCTGGCATCCAGGTCCGCCGCCGGCCGCCCCGTTGGTACGTGCCGGGTCGGGGAAGGTACGGCAGCACACGGTCAGCACGGGCGGCGGTGCGGGCCGCGCGCAGCACGGGCTGTGATCTGGACCGCGCGCAGCACACGGTCGCCGGCCTCGGTGAACGCCGTCGTAACGGTGTCGAGCAGCGCCGTCTTGCCGACTCCGGGATCGTCGAGCACGAGCAGGGCTCCGCCCCGGACCGATGCCTCGGAGAGGCAGACCGGGATCGCCTCCAGGGTGTCCGCGCGGCCGATCAGCCCGGCGCCGCTGTGTGTCCATCAGAGCAAGGATCGCCCACGGACTCGGCCGACACGGCACCCGAAATTGCGGTATGCACACCGGAACTTGTGTTCCGTCCGGAAGTCCGCGCGAGGGTGCCCGGTCGAACTCCTCGGAGCGGGTGCGGCTGTGCCGGTCGGCGGGCTCACGTCGCGACATCGGTCACATGGCTATCCCCGTTGCCGCAGCCCGGAACAGAATCGATCGGATGCCCGACGTCGCGTCGGACCGTATGCGGCGACAGGCGGTCCGAGACTAGGAGACGACCATGACCACGCCGATCCGGGCGCTGACCCGGATGAAGCCCGCGCCGTCACGATGGCCGGTGGCGTGGCGGTCCGGTGTGTGCGCGGCGATCGTCGTGGGCGCGGGGGCCGCGCTCGGCCAGACCTCGCTGGGTCTGGTGGCCAGTCTGGGCGCGTTCGCGCCGCTGTACGCCGGCCGGGGGCCGGCGAGACGGGAGGCGGTGGTCGTCGCGCTGGCGGCGGTCGGGCTGGCGCTGGCCGTGGTCGTCGGCTCCAGCTTCAGCGCGGTGCTGTGGCTCGCGGTGCTGGCCGTGGCGATCTGGGCAACCGTTGCCAGCACTGTGGTGCAGGTCCTCAACGCGCCGCCGCCGGGCACGCTGATGTTCGTGCTGACATGTTCCGTCGCCGCCGGGCTGCCGAGCGGGCACCAACTCCAGTACGCGGGCGTGGTGCTGGCCGCCGGGGCCGTCGGAGTTGTGCTGACCGTGCTCAGGCCGTGGAAAACGGCTGACGGGTGGGCTGCGCCGGTCGTGCGGCTGAACCCGCACCGGGTGTTGCGGTCGCCGATTCCCCGCCTGGCCTGGCGCACCGGGCTCGGCGTGGGACTGGCCGGGGAAATGGCGGTGGGGCTGGGCCTGTTCCGGCCATCGTGGGCGATGATCGCGGCGGTGGCGGTCCTCGCGCAGGGCACGTACGCGGCGGTGACCATCGAGCGGGCGCTGCTCCGGGTCGTGGGTGCGATCGCCGGCTGCGCGGTGGCGTCCGGGATCCTGTGGCTGCACCCGCGCGACTACGCGGCGGCGTTGCTGGTGGGCGTGCTGATGTGCGTGATCGAGCTGACGGCGCCGAGGAATGTGGCCCTGGCCATGGTGTTCATCACGCCGCTGTCGCTGACGCTGGTGGACGCCGCCGGCGCGCCGCTACCCGTGCTGCCGACAATCGGCGCGCTGCTGGCCGACACGACCCTGGGTTGCCTCGCGGCTGTCGCAGTTGGACAGTTGGTGACGACGAAATGGGTGGACCGGCAGTGTTTTCACGCCTTGAACGGCGTGCTCAAGGCCGCAGAGGCCACTTTGGACGATCCCGGCCGGGTCACGGAGCTGACTCACGCCCGCGCCCAGATGACCCTGGTGCGTCAGCGCACGATGGGCGAGCGGCGTGGTGTGCGGCCGGCGGCCGAGGCGTGGCAGAAGCTGCTCAAGCAGGCCGATGAGGTCGGCGCGACGGTTCTGACCATTGTGGACGGTGGACCGGGAGCAACGGAGACGGTAGCGGAGATCCAGCGGCTGCGGGACAAAGCCCAGCGGCAATGGCCTGAGAACAAGGCATAGCAGAGGCACGGTGCACCGCCCTCGGGCCGGGCCAAGCTCGCGTCGGCGCTGGCCGTTGCCCCAGCGGCCCGGGCCGGGCAGGAAGGCGATCAACTCGGCGATGTAGGTCGGCCGGACCACGTGGTTGGTGGACACGCCTACCCGGCCCAGCCACGGGTGGAGCGGCTTCAGTCGGATGACTGTCCGGCCGACTGCGCCGCCCACTGGTCGAGCTGGTCGAGGTCGCCGGGGCCGCTGCGCAGCGTGAACAGGCAGCGGTCCACACCGGCCTGGGCGAAGTCGGCCAGCATCGACGGGATCGCGCCGAACAAGGTGACCGGAACGCGCCGGCCGGCGCGCTGGCGAAGGCTCGCGATCCGGTCATGGAGCTCCTGCACGGACGCGAGGGGGCCGCACTGCGGCAGCCAGCCGTCACCGAACGCGAGCACGCGGTCCTCGACGCCGGGGCCGTTGCCGCCGACCAACACCGGCGGCTGCCGAGCCGGCTTCGGCCACGACCACAGCGGGTCGAAGTCGACGTGCGGGCCGTGGTGCTCGGCCTCGTCGTCCGTCCAGATCGCCCGCATGGCCCGCACGCGGTCGGCCAGCACGGCCATCCGCTGCCGCGGGTCGGTGCCGTGGTTTGCGAGCTCTGCACGGTTCCAGCCGGCGCCGACGCCGAACTCGAAGCGGCCGCCAGACATCCGGTCGATGCTGGCGACCACCTTGGCCGTGATGATCGGATCCCGCTGCGGCACCAGGCAGACCGCCGTGCCCAGCCGGATCCGCGTGGTCACGGCCGCCGCGGCGGCGAGCGCGACGAAGGGGTCGTAGCTCGAGGCGTAGTCGTGGATCGGGCGGTCGTCGTCGCGCCGGCTGGTCACGGGGATGTGCGTGTGCTCGGCGTAGAACAGCGACTCGAAGCCGCGTTCCTC
>DASWRQ010000249.1:0-6568 GCA_036403095.1 Kutzneria sp.
GGACGCCTGGCGGCTGCGGGACCTGGCCAAGACCGCTTCGCGGCGGGCCGAGCAGCGTAACGAGCCGGTGCAGATCGCTGTCGTGGCAAGGAACCTGGACGAGCTGCCGGCACTGCTGCGGGCCGGCGCCGCCGGCGAGCATGACCCCAAGCGCGGTGTTTTTGTTGCTGGGGAACAACTTGACGGCAAGGTCGCGTTCCTGTTCCCGGGTCAGGGCAGCCAGCGGCCGGGCATGCTGGCCGAGCTTTTTGTGGCGTTCCCGGAGATCCAGCACCTGCTGCATCTCGGGCGGGACTGGGCGGACACGTTGTTCCCGCCGGCCGCGTTCGACAAGGATGCCGAGGAGCGGCGTCGGGCCCGGATCACCGACACGCGGGCCGCTCAGCCGACGCTCGGCATTGCCGGGCTCGCGGTCAACCAGCTGCTGACCCGGTTGGGTGTGCGGCCGGACCTGTTGGCCGGCCACAGCTACGGCGAGCTCGTCGCGCTGAGCGCCGCCGGGTCCTTCGGTCCGGCCACGCTTCTGACGCTGAGCCAGGCCCGAGCCGAGAGCATTCTCGGCGCGGCCGGAGATGATCCCGGCGCCATGGCGGCGTTCACGGCCGGGGCGGCGGAGATCGCGCCGGTGCTGACCGACGAGCTGGTGCTGGCCAACCACAACGCCCCCAAGCAGGCGGTGATCTCCGGGCCGACGCCGGCCGTGCTGGCGGCGGTCGACTCGCTGCGGGCACAAGGGATCTCGGGCAAGCAGATCCCGGTCGCCTGCGCGTTCCACAGCCCGCTGGTGGCCGGCGCGGGAGAGACTTTCCACGCGGTTTTATCCACCCAGGACATTCGCGAGCCGGAACTTCCCGTGTGGTCCAACCGGACCGCTTCGCCGTACGACGGCGACGTGCGGGCCGAGCTGGCGGCGCAGATCGGGTCGCCGGTGCGGTTCGTCGACGAGATCGAGTCGATGTACGCCGCCGGCGCGCGGGTTTTTGTCGAGGTCGGGCCGGGCAAGGTGTTGTCACGCCTGGTCGAGGCCATTCTCGGCGACCGGCCGCACGTCCGCGTGACCACCGACGGCGGCGTGCCCGGCTTCCTGGCCGCCGCCGCGCAACTGGCCGTTTCCGGCGTCAATGTCCGCACCAGCTGGCTGTTCCACGGCCGGGACGCCCTGGACGTCAGCACCGCCACCCCGCCGAGGCGTCCCGGGTGGACGATCGACGGTCAGCTCGTTCGCACCGCCGACGGGCAGTACCTGGCCGGCGGGCTGGTGCCCGCCCGACGAGTGGAGTTGTCGATGACGTCCCAGCCGAGCGTCGGTCAGGACGCGCTGATCAGCGAGTACCTGCGCACCAGCCGCGAGATGGTGGCCGCGCAGCGGGACGTGCTGCTGGCCTACTTCGGCGGCTCGGCCGACACCCGGATCATCGAGCACGTGGCCGCGCCGGTCGTGGAGGTCCCCCGCACGGTGGAGGTGACCACCCCGGCACCGGTCACCGCGCCCGAGCCGGTGCCCGCGGCCGACGTGCTGACCACGGTGCTGGACGTCATCAGCCAGCAGACCGGCTACCCCACCGACATGATCGACCCGACCCTCGACCTGGAGGCCGACCTCTCGATCGACTCCATCAAGCGGACCGAGATCGCCGGCACGCTGGTCACCCGCTTGGGGGCCGCCGCGACCTCGGACGTGGAGGAGCTGACCAAGGCCAGGACCGCCCAGCAGATCGCCGACCTGTTCGGCGCCGGCCCCGCGACCGTGGAGCCGGTTGCGCCCGAGCCGGTGGCGCCGGCCGTCAAACCCGTGGCAGCCACCGCCGGCCGGCCGCCCCGTCGCTTCGAGATGGTGCCGACCGAGATCGGCGCGGCCCGAGCTCTTGGCTCCGATGCGTTGTCCGGCAAGGGGTTCCGCATCATCGGCGGCCAGCCCGAACTGGTCACGGAGGTGACGGCGGCGCTGGCCTACCACCAGGCGTCCGTCACCGACAACGCCGACAACCTGCTCTACCTGGGCGCGCTGTCCCCGGGTGACGACCCGGTGCTGCCGGGAGCCTTCACGGAGTTCAAGGCGGCGCTCGCCCGTGAACCGCGCTGGGTCGTCGCGGTGTCGCCGGCGGCCGAAAGCGCGGACGACCGGGTGGTGGGTCTGCGCGGGTTCTTCCGCACGATCTCCCGTGAGTACCCGGAAACCACGGCCAAGCTGATCGAGGTGAACCCGGCCACGGCGGCCGAGGGCCTGATCAGCGAGCTGCTGGCCGACGACCGGCATCCGGTGATCGTGCGCACCGGCGACAGCCGCAAGACGATCGACATGCTGCCGGTGGAGCTGGGCTCGCTGGGCACGACCGGGGCCGGCCCGGCCGGCGACGGGACGGCCGAGGCGCAGGCCATCGGGCTGGACCGGGACTCGGTGGTGCTGCTGGTCGGAGGGGCCCGCGGCATCACGGCGCAGTTCGCGACCAAGCTGGCGGCGACCAGCGGCTGCCGTATCGAGCTGATCGGCCGCACGCAGCTGCCGGCGGAGTCGGAGGACCCGGCCACGGCGTCGGCCCGGGACAAGACGGCGCTGCGGGCGGCGCTGATCGCGCAGGGGCAGCGCAACCCGGCGGAGATCGAGCGGATGTCGGCCAAGATCCTGGCCGCCCGGGAGGTCCGGGCGACGCTGGCCGAGCTGCGGGTGCTGGGCAGCACGGCCGGCTACCACTCGGCCGACGTCCGCGACCAGGAAGCCCTGCACCGCATCGTCAAGGAGATCTACACCGATCACGGCCGCATCGACGGCGTTTGCTACGCGGCCGGCGTGATCGAGGACAAACTGATCGCCGACAAGGACTCGGACTCGTTCCGCCGGGTCTTCGACACCAAGGTCGACGGGGCCCGGGCGCTGCTGTCGGCGGTCGAGGAGCTGCCGGCCCCGCCGCGCTTCGTGACGCTGTTCGGCAGCATCGCGGCGGCGCTGGGCAACCGCGGGCAGATCGACTACTCGGCGGCCAACGACGCCTTGCAGACGCTGGGATCGCTGTGGGCCGAGAAGACCGGGACCCGCGCGCTGACTGTCCACTGGGGACCGTGGGCGCCGGACCCGCGGCACGGCGGCATGGTGACGCCCGAGCTCCAGCAGGAGTACGGCCGCCGCGGCATCGAGCTGATCGACCCGGAGGAGGGCACGATGGCCCTGCTGCGGGAGCTGGCCTTCGGCGACCACGACGTGCGGGCCGTGGTCTACACGGCCTCCGGTTGGTGACGCGGATGTCCGATGTCGCCATCGTCGGCATGTCGGTGCTGCTGCCCGGCGCCCCGGATCTCCAGTCGTACTGGCGAAATCTGGTCACCGGCGTGGACGCGATCACCGATGTGCCCGAGCACCGCTGGGATCCGGCCTACTACGACCCGAGTGGCGACGCACGGGCCGACCGGCTGTACTGCCGGCGCGGCGGTTTCGTCGACGAATTCGCCGACGTGGACCCGGCCCGGTTCGGCATCATGCCGAGTTCGGTGGCCGGGGCCGAGCCGGACCAGCTGATCGCGATGCGCGTCGCGGCGGCGGCCATTGCCGACGCCGGCGGCGACGACCGGTTGCCGGCGCGGGACCGGATCGGCGTGATCCTGGGCCGGGGCGGCTATCTCACGCCCGGTGTGGTGCGGCTCGACCAGCGCGTGCGTACCGCCGTGCAGCTGGTGCGGACGCTGGGCGAGCTGGTGCCGGGCCTCGGCGCGGCCGAGCTGGAGCGGGTGCGGGCGGCGTTCACCGAGCAGCTGGGTCCCGAGCAGCCCGAGTCGGCAATCGGTCTGGTGCCCAACCTCGCCGCGTCCCGGGTGGCCAACCGGCTCGATCTTCGTGGCCCGGCGTACACGGTGGACGCCGCCTGCGCGTCCTCGCTGATCGCGGTCGACCATGCCGTGCACGAACTCGGCAGCGGGCGTTGCGACGTGGTGCTGGCCGGCGGCGTGCACCACTGCCACGACATCACCTTCTGGAGCGTGTTCACGCAGCTCAAGGCCCTGTCGACGAGCCAGCGGATCCGACCGTTCCACCGCGATGCGGACGGGATCCTGATCGGCGAGGGCACCGGCGTGGTGGTGCTCAAGCGGTTGGCCGATGCCGAGCGCGACGGCGACCGGATCTACGCGGTGGTCCGAGGCACCGGCGTGGCCAGCGACGGACGCAGCGCCAGCCTGTTCAACCCCGATCCCGGCGGCCAGGTGCTGGCGGTGCGAAAGGCTTGGGCCGCCGCGGGACTGGACCCGGCGCAAGCCGATTCCATCGGCCTGCTCGAAGCCCACGGCACGGCGACACCGGCCGGCGATTCGGCCGAGCTGTCCACGCTGGCCACGGTTTTCGGCGGGCCGTCGGGCAAGCCGGCGGTGATCGGCTCGGTGAAGTCGATGATCGGCCACACCATGCCGGCCGCCGGCATCGCCGGCCTGGTCAAGGCGGCGTTGGCCGTGCACCACGGAGTGCTGCTGCCGACCCTGCACTGCGACGACCCGAACCCGGCGCTGGACGCCACCCGGTTCCGGCCGATCGACCACGCGCAGGTGTGGACCGACGAGGTGCGGCGGGCCGGCGTCAACGCCTTCGGCTTCGGCGGCATCAACGCGCACGTGGTGTTGGAGCAGGCCCCGTCGGCCAAGCCGGCCCCGACAACAATTGTTGTCGACGAGCCGGTGCGGGTGCTGCGGATAGCCGCCAACACCCCCGATGAGCTGCTGCAACGACTTCGTCAGGGCGAGAACCACGAGACCGGCCGGCTGCGACTGGCCATTGTGGACCCCAATGCCAAGCGGCTGGCCCTGGCGGAGAAGGTCGTCACCAAGGGCGCGGCCTGGCGCGGGCGGAGCAACGTCTGGTTCAGCCCGGAGCCGCTGCTCCCCCACGGCGGCATCGCCTTCGTTTTCCCCGGCCTGGAAGCGGAGTTCGACCCGCACGTCGACGACGTGGCCGATCATTTCGGCCTGCGGCGGCGATCGGTCGGCAACGGCGACCTCGGCCGGCACGGCATGAGCGTGCTCGGCGTCGGCCGGCTGCTGGACGCCGCGCTGCGGCGTGTCGGCATCGCGCCGACGGCCTTGGCCGGGCACAGCATCGGCGAGTGGACGGCCATGTCGGTCAGCGGCCTGTTCTCCGACCAGGCGGTCGAGGAATCGTTGGCCGGGTTCGATCCGACCGGCGTCGAGGTGCCGGGCGTCGAGTTCGCCACCCTGGGCTGCGGTGTCGAGCGGGTCGCCGACGCCATCGCCGACCGGCCGAACATCGTGCTGTCGCACGACAATTCGCCGAACTCGACGATCGTCTGCGGGCCTCCGGACGAGATCGCCGAGCTGGTCGCGGAGTTCCGCGGCAAGGCCGTGGTCAGCGCGATCCTGCCGTTCCGCTCCGGCTTCCACACGCCGATGCTCCAGCCGTACCTGCAACCGTTCGTGGACCTGGCCGACCGCTTGGAAATGGGCCGGGCCACGCTGCCGATCTGGTCGGCCACCACGGCTTCGCCCTATCCGACCGACCCGGCCGGCATCCGGGAGCTCTACGTCCGGCACCTGATCGAGCCGGTGCGATTCCGTGCGACGGTGCAGGCCATGCACGACGCCGGCATCAAGGTGTTCATCCAGGTCGGCGCCGGACAGCTCGGATCGTTGATCGACGACACGCTCAAGGGCGTCGATCACCTGACGGTGGCGGCGAATTCGGCTCAACGTGGCGGCGTGGACCAGCTGCGTCTGGTCGCCGCGGCGCTGTGGGTCGAGGGCGCGTCGCCGGACTTCTCACTGCTGGAGCCGACCCGTCAGCCGGTGACGCTGCAACTGGGCTCGCCGCTGGTCAAGGTGGGCACCACGATCAGCACCGGCGGACCGTCCCGTTTGGACGCTCTCACGGCCGACTTCCCGATCGCGGCGGAACTCGAGGCCCTGCTGCGGGAGACCGCCGAGTCGGCGGCGCAGGTGATCGCCACCCGGCGGGGGCCGAAGATTCGGCCGTTGACCAAGCGGCTGACCATCTCCACCGACTCGATGCCGTTCCTGCTGGACCATTGCTTCGCCCCGCAACGGGACGGCTGGCCCGACCTGGCCGACCGCCGCCCGGTGGTGCCGGGCACGACGCTGATCCAGCTGATGATGGACGCCGCCGAGGAGGCGACCGACGGGCTCCGGGCCGTGCGGGTGCACGACGTCCGGTTGCAGCGCTGGCTCATCGGCGCGCCGGCCACGGACGTGACCATCACGGTGGAGCCGATCGGCCCGGACCGGGTTCGCGTCGCGGTCGGCGATCACTCGCAGGCCGAGGTGGAGCTGGCCCCGCAATGGGCTCCACGTCCGCATCGGCGCTGGTCGGTCGCCCAGCGCAACCAGCCGGACATGACGGCGCGGGAGTTCTACGAGCGACGGGTGATGTTCCACGGCCCGGCGTTGCAGGGGATCACCGCGCTGACCAGCGTCGGGGCCGACCACGTCGGCGGCGTGATCACCACGCCGGACGTGCCCGGCGGCCTGCTCGACAACGTCGGCCAGCTGCTGGGCTACTGGATCTGGGTCACGCAGGTGACCAAGCGCATCGCCTTCCCGGTGCAGATGGGACGGATCG
>DASWRQ010000250.1:0-8817 GCA_036403095.1 Kutzneria sp.
GACGCCCAGCTGGGCGCGTTCCTCGACCAACTGGAAGCCCGGTACAAGCAGCCGTTCCCGCCGATCAACGAGGACTCCCTCGCGGGCGGTCTGGCCAACACGATCGCCGGCCGGATCTGCAACTACTTCGACTTCAAGGGCGGCGGTTTCACCGTGGACGGCGCCTGCTCGTCCTCGCTGCTGTCCGCGGTCACGGCCTGCAACGCGCTGACCGCCGGGCAGCTCGACGCGGCCGTGGTCGGCGGCGTCGACCTGAGCATCGACCCGTTCGAGGTGATCGGCTTCGCCAAGACCGGCGCGCTGGCCACCGGCGAGATGCGGGTGTACGACCGCAACTCCAACGGGTTCTGGCCCGGCGAGGGCTGCGGCATGCTCGTGCTGATGCGCGAGGAGGACGCCGTCGCGCAGGGCCGCCGCCGCTACGCCACGATCGCCGGCTGGGGCTACTCGTCCGACGGCAAGGGCGGCATCACGCGGCCGGAGGCCGACGGCCACCGGCTGGCCCTGACCCGGGCCTACGCCGCGGCCGGGTTCGGCCTGGACACCGTGGCCTACCTGGAGGGCCACGGCACCGGCACGGCCGTCGGCGACGCCACCGAGCTGCGGGCCTTCAGCGAGGCCCGTCGGGAGGCCGACCCGGCCGCGCCGGCCGCCGCGATCAGCACGATCAAGGGCAACATCGGCCACACCAAGGCCGCCGCCGGTGTCGCCGGGCTGCTCAAGGCGATTCTCGCCGTGAGCCACCAGGTCATCCCGCCGGCCACCAGCCACGTCGATCCGCACGCGGAGCTGACGGGCGACTCGCCGGCGCTGCGGGTGCCCAACGCGCCGGAGCTCTGGCCGGCCGATCGGCCGGTGCGGGCCGGCGTCTCGTCGATGGGCTTCGGCGGCATCAACGCGCACGTCGTCGTCGACCAGGCCGACGGCGAGCGCCGCGACCACATCGACGCCGAGGTGCTGTCGATGGCGCGGTCGCGGCAGGACTGCGAGCTGTTGCTGATCGACGCGGACAGCATCGCCGAGCTGCGCGGCACGGTTGCGCAGCTGGCCGCCCTGGCTCCGCAGCTGTCCTACGCCGAGCTGACCGACCTGGCCGTGACCCTGCAACAGAAGCTGGCCGACCGGCCGATCCGGGCGGCGATCCTGGTCGCCTCGCCGGCTGAGGCGGTCAGCCGGCTTGCCGGGCTGCTCGATCAGCTCGACTCCGGGATACGGTCGGTGCTGGACCCGACCGGCGGAATTTTCCTTGGTACCGCGGCGATTCCGCCGCGCATCGGCCTGCTGTTCCCGGGACAGGGCGCGGGACGCGGCGCGGACGGCGGCGCGCTGCGGCGGCGCTTCGCCAGCGTGGACCGGCTGTATCGGGAACTCGCGCTGCCGGCCGACGCCGACCAGGTCGCCACGGCCGTCGCGCAACCGCGCATCGTCACCGGCTCGGTCGCCGGCCTGCGGGTGCTGGCCGACCTGGGCATCGAGGCGGTGGCCGCGGCCGGGCACAGCCTCGGCGAGCTGACTGCGTTGCACTGGGCCGGTGCGATGGACGAGCCGACGCTGCTGGCCGCGGCCGCGGCCCGAGGCCGGGTCATGGCCGACGCCAGCGAGGGCGGCGGCACGATGGCCAGCATCGCCGCCGCGCCCGACGACGTTCGGCCGTTGCTGGCGGGGGAGCGGGTGGTGATCGCGGGCTACAACAGCCCGAAGCAGACCGTGATCTCCGGGCCGGAGGCCGCGGTCGAGCGGGTCGGCAAGGCCGCCGCCGCACGGGGTTTCTCGGTGGTGCGGATCAACGTGTCGCACGCGTTCCACTCCGAGCTGGTCGCGCCGGCCGCCGTCGCCCTGCGCGAGTACCTGGACGGCGAGACGTTCTCGCCGCTGACCGGGCGGATGGTCTCCACCGTCACCGGGGCCGAGCTGCCGGCCGACACGCACGTGCCGGAGCTGTTGCAGCGACAGGTGCTCGACCCGGTGCGGTTCGCCGACGCGGTCGAGGCCATGGCCCCGGAGCTCGACCTGCTGATCGAGGTCGGCCCCGGCCGGATCCTGCGCGGTCTGGCCGGCGAGATCGCGCCGTCGGTGCCGGCGATCTCGCTGGAGACCGACGGGAACTCGTTGGCCGGACTGCTGCGCGCGGTCGGCGCGGCCTACGCGCTGGGCGCGCCGGTCCGTCACGACGCGCTGTTCGCCGACCGGTACGCCCGGCCGCTGGCGCTGGACAAGACCTTCCGGTTCTTCGCCAGTCCGGCCGAGTCCGCGCCGGACGGCCACTTCGGCGAGGGCCTGACCGGTCCGGACACCCAGTCCGAGCCGGCGGCCGTGTCTACCGGCGAAGCCGGCGCCAGCAGTCTGGAGCTGCTGCGGCGGCTGGCTTCCGAGCGGGCCGAGCTGCCGCTGGAGGCGGTGCGGGCGGACAGCCAGCCGCTGGACGAGCTGCACCTGAGCTCGATCACCCTTGGCCAGATCGTCAACCAGGCGTGCCGGGAGCTCCAGCTGCCGCCGCCGGCCGTCACCTCGGCCTACGCCACCGCCACCATCGCCGAACTGGCCGAGATGCTCGACCAGCTCGCCGACACCGCGACCACGGACCAGCAGCCGGCCACGGCGGCCGGTGTGGCGCCGTGGGTGCGGGCCTTCGCGGTCGACCTGGCGCCCGAGCCGCTCCCCACCCGGGCGCTCGTGTCCGGACAGGACGGCGAGTGGCGACTGTTCGCACCCAAACGACACCCGATCGCGGCCGCGCTGCTCGACACGCTGAGCGTGGCCGGGCTGGGCGACGGCGTGCTGCTGTGCCTGCCGCGCGACACCGACGAGAGCCAGGTCGCGACCATGCTGGCGGCGGCGCGGGCCGTGGTGTCGGCCAAGGGCGACGTCCGCTTCGTCGCCGTCGGCGATCGCCTCAATGCGGCCGGCCTGGCCAAGACGCTGCACCTGGAGTACCCGGCGGTCGCGACCACGGTGGTGCAGCTGGCCCTACCGATCGGGGACGAGACGCCGGACGACACGTTGTCCGCGCGGATCGCCGCCGATGTGGCCGCCACCGACGGATTCCTGGAGGTGCACTACGACGCCGACGGCACCCGCCGGCTGCCGGTGCTACGGCCGGTTGCCTTGGCCGACAACGAATCCGATGGGCTCGCCGCCGACGACGTGCTGCTGGTGACCGGCGGCGGCAAGGGCATCACCGCGGAGTCGGCGCTGGCCCTGGCCCGGTCGTCCGGCGCGGCGATCGGCCTGCTCGGACGGTCCGACCCGGCGCAGGACGCCGAACTCGCGGCCAACCTGGACCGGATGGCGGCGGCCGGCGTGCGCTTCCACTACGTCCGGGCCGACGTCACCGCGCTGGACGAGGTGAAGGCCGCGGTCGACGAGATCGGCCGGACCCTCGGCCCCGTCACGGCGGTGCTGCACGGCGCCGGCCGCAACGTGCCGCTGGCCCTGGCCAACCTGGACGAGTCCTCGTTCAAGCGGACGCTGGCGCCGAAGATCGACGGCCTCGACGCGGTGCTCACCGCGACCGATCCGGCGACGCTGCGGCTGCTGGTCACGTTCGGCAGCATCATCGGCCGGGGCGGCCTGCGCGGCCAGGCCGACTACGCGGTGGCCAACGACTGGCTCACCGAGCTCACCCACCGCGTCGGCCGGGACTTCCCGAACTGCCGCTGCCTCGCGCTGGAGTGGTCGGTGTGGGCCGGCGCCGGCATGGGCGAGCGGCTCGGCGTGCTGGAGTCGCTGATCCGGGACGGCATCGCGCCGATCCCGCTCGAGGCCGGCATCGACATCCTGCGCCGGATCATCGCCGACCCGGCCGCGCCGGGCGCGATGGTGATCATGGGCCGGGCCGACGGCCTGCCCACGCTCACCCTGCCGCAACGGGAACTGCCGCTGCGGCGGTTCCTGGAGCGGCCGCAGGTGCACTACCCGGACATCGAGCTGGTCGTCGACGCCGAGCTGTCCGGCGGCAGCGACCTCTACCTGCCCGACCACCTGTTGGACGGCGACCTGCTGTTCCCGGCGGTGCTGGGCATGGAGGCGATGGCCCAGGCCGGGGCCGCGGTGACCGGACTGGCCGGCCCGCCCGTGCTGACCGACATGGAGTTCCTGCGGCCGATCGTGGTGCCGGTCGACGGCAGCACGACCATCCGGGTCGCGGTGCTGGTCACCGAGCCGGGCGTGGTGCGGGCGGTGATCCGCAGCGGGGAGACGGCGTTCCAGGCCGACCACTTCCGGGCCACCCTGCGTTACGGGCAGCCGCCGGTGGTCGACACGGCCGCGCCGGCCGATTCGCCGATGCTGCCGCTGCGCGCGGACGAGCTGTACGGCCCGGTGTTGTTCCAGGGCAGCCGGTTCCAGCGGCTGACCGGCTATCGCGCGCTGGCCGCGACCAGCTGCGTCGCGGAGATCTCGGCCGAGGCCACCCAGCCCTGGTTCGCCGGCTACCTGCCCGACGAGCTCGAGCTGGCCGATCCGGGCACCCGGGACGCGCTGATGCACAGCATCCAGTGCTGCGTGCCGGACGCGACCCTGCTGCCGGCCGGCATCGAGGCGCTGTACCTGGCCGATCCGACGACCGCGCCCAGCGTCGTCACGCTGCACGCCCGGGAGCGGTGGCGCCGGGACGACACGTACCTCTACGACCTCGATGTGCGGGACGAGACCGGACAGCTGGTCGAGCGGTGGACGGGTCTGCGATTGCAGGCGGTGCGCAAGCAGGACGGCGCCGGGCCGTGGCTGCCCACGCTGCTCGGCCCGTACCTGGAGCGGCGCACCGAGCAGGTGCTGCCGGCCCCGTTGCGGGTGGCCGTCACGCCGTACGGCGACGAGGACGGCCGGTGGACCGGTCGCGCGGTCGCCATTCGGCGGGCGCACACCAGCGAGGCCGTGCGCTGGACGCTGGGAGAGGACGCCGTCGTGCACTACCGGCCCGACGGCAAGCCGGAACTCAACGGCGCTCATGTCGGCACGCGCATGTCGGCGTCGCACGGCGCGGGCGTCACGTTCGTGGCCGCCGGCGATGTGCCGGTCGGCTGCGACGTCGAGGCGGTCGTGGAGCGGCCCGAGCTGGACTGGATCGGATTGCTCGGTCCGGACGGATGGGCGCTGGCGCAGCTGGTCTCCGACCAGGGCGGCGAGCCGCTCGCGGTCGCCGCGACCCGGGTGTGGACGGCGGTGGAGTGCCTGCGCAAGAACGGCCGCACCGGCCGCGAACCGCTGACCGTGGACGAGATCCGTGGCGACCGGTGGGTGCTGTTCCGGTCCGGTCCGGCGCGCATCGCCAGCTTCCCGACCACGCTGCGCGGCGTCCAGGAGCCGGTGGTGTTCACCCTGTTGGCCGAGAGCGAGGAATGACCGTGCAGAGTTACTACGAGCTGCGGCACCGGGTCGGGTTCGAGGAGACCAACCTGGTCGGCAACGTCTACTACGTCAACTACCTGCGGTGGCAGGGCCGGTGCCGGGAGATGTTCCTGCTGGAGCAGGCGCCCGAGGTGCTCGACGACATCCGCGGCGACCTGAAGCTGTTCACGCTCAAGGTGGACTGCGAGTTCTTCCTCGAGATCACCGCGTTCGACGAGCTGTCCATCCGGATGCGGCTGGACGAGCTGACCCAAACCCAGATCGCCTTCGCGTTCGACTACGTGCGGCTGCGCGACGGCGGCGAGGACCTGGTGGCGCGGGGCCGGCAGCGGGTGGCGTGCATGCGTGGGCCGAACACCAACACCAAGCCGACGCGGGTGCCGGAGTCGTTGCGCCAGGCCCTGTCCCGCTACGCGGTCGGCGCCGGCGCGGCGCGGGTGGCCCAGCTCGCCGGCGCCGCGGCGGAAGGCCAGGGCTGATGACGGCCACCGAGCGGGACACGCCCGCCGGGACCACATCGGACGGAGTCACGCCGAACGGGGTCACGCCGAATGGGGTCACGCCGAACGGAGTCGCGCCGAATGGGGTCGCGCCGAACGGAATCACGCCGAACGGAATCAGACTGCGCGGCGGGCCCGGCCACCGGGAACTGCGCGGGGTGCTCGGCATGTTCGCCACCGGCATCACCGTGGTGACCGCCGGCGACGACCTGCCGCGGGGCATGACGGCCAACTCGTTCACCTCGGTGTCGTTGCAGCCGCCGCTGATCCTGGTGTGCGTGCAGCGGGACGCGGCCATGCACCAGGCGATCCAGGAGTGCGGGGCGTTCGCGGTGTCGGTGCTGTCCGCGCACCAGGAACCGGTCGCCCGGCACTTCGCCGACCGGGCCCGGCCGCGCGGCGAGGAGGAGTTCGCCCTGGTGGACTGGTCGCCGGGCGAGCGCACCGGCGCGCCGATCGTGGCCGATGCGGTGGCGTGGCTGGAATGCCGTCTCGCCGCCGTGCACCGGGGCGGGGACCATTCCATCTTCCTCGGTCAGGTGCTGAGCGCCGGGCGGGGCGACGGCGGCGACGCGCTGCTGTACTTCGCCGGCGGTTTCCACCAGCTGACCACCAGCTGATCGAAGGCTAATCACCAGTTGATCACCGGCTGGCGGATCACCGGCTGACTACCGGCTGGCTGGCCACCGGCTGCCAACGGATGGCTGACCACCGGCTGATCACCAGCCGGCCGGCAGCCACTCGGCGTGGAAGCCGTGCGGCACCCGGACCGGCAGGTGCACAACGGCTCGCGGGGTGGCGGCGACGTCGCCGGCGTCGAGCACCACCAGGTCGCTGCGATCGGTCGACCGGTCGTAGACGAAGGACAGCAACCAGCCGTCGTCCTCGGCGGCGAACGGGCCTCGCGGCACGAAAACGGCCTCCCCGGCCTCCCTCCCGGGGCCGAATTCGTGCCGCGTCGCCGTGTTGGAGGTGCAGTCGTGTTTGATGATCGCCTTGCCGCCGAAGGGAATTCCCGGCTCGGTGGACAGCGCCAGCGTGTAGGCGTAGCGGTGCGGCACGGTCCCGCGCCGGTCGTCGATCCGCGGCGACTCCTGCGCGGTGTCGTCGAGCTGCTCGGTCGTGACGGTGCCGGCGCGCAGATCGACACACCACCGCCACAGCGTCGGCGCGGCCGCCATCGACCGCACGCCAGACCCGTCGAACGCACGGTCGTGGCGGATCACGTCGATGACCACGCGGTCGCCCGTCTCGTAGGCGTTGACCGGGTGGAACACGAAGCACGGGTCGACGTCGAACCACCGGACATCGGCGTCGCCGCCCGACCGGGGCAGCACGCCCAGCCGTGCCGGCCGGCCGGTCCGCCAGGAGTACGGACAGCGCGAGCCGGCTTCGCTGAGCGCCCGGTCGAACAGCACGGGCAGGTCGTAGATCAACACGTGTCGCTCGGTCAGGGACAGCGCGTGCTGCATGGGCGTGCCGGTGACCGAGATCGGCTCGCGCCGGCGCACCCGGCCGTCCGGGCCGAGCACAAGGTATTGCAGGCACGGCAGTTCCGGGTAGGAGACCACCGCGAACAGCTCGTCGGTGACCGGGTCGCGCTGCGGATGGGCGACGAAGCCGTTGGGCAGCGTGCCGTCGAAATCCACGCTCCACAACGAGTCCAGCTCGCCGTCGAGCTCGATCGGCAGCACGCCGCCGTTGCCCAGCGCGAAAGTCTTCCCGTGGTGGCGCAGGATGCCGGCGTTGGCGTTGTCGCACAGGCCGTGTCGCGGCCCGGGCAGCGGTGGCACGCCCAGCGCCCGGCAAGCCCGGTCGGTGCGAATCCACCGGTTCCGGTACCACTCGGCCCGGCCGTCACGCAGCCGCAGGCCGTGCACCATGCCGTCGCCGACGAACGGGCTGTCCGAGGTGCGGGCGCCGGGCCGCAGCGGATTCGGGCCGATGCGCAGGTAGGTCCCGTCCAGTTCCGCCGGCAGCGCACCGGACACCGCGGGGCCGGCGACGGCCACCTCGTCGGTGACCGGTTCCGCGCCGGGATTTCCCGTGCGCCGCAAGGCGATGCCAGCAGTCATGGTTGCTTCCCGACTCGCTCGGACCGATCAGATCGGGGTTTGGTGACACCGTTACGATACACCATTATCGGCCCGCGGCGACAGCGAAGTCACCCGTGAGCCCGCGACGCGCCGACCCCGCGATGCCCACCGCCCTGGTCGAGGCGGCGGCGCGGCTGCTGGCCGAGGAGGGCCCGGCGGCGCTGACCACCCGGCGGCTGGCCGCCGAGGTCGGCACCTCGACCACCGTGGTGTACACGTGTTTCGGCGGCATGGACGACCTGGTGCGAGCCATGGTGCACGAGGGCTTCGCCCGGCTGCACGCGCTGTTCGGCACCGTCGGCGAGAGCAACGACCCGGTGGCCGACATCGCCTCGCTCGGCCACGCCTACCGGGAGAACGCGCTGGCCAACCCGCACCTGTACCCGGTGATGTTCGGCGGCGCGCCGCTGGCCGGCTTCGCGCTGACCGACGAGGACCGCCAATACGGCCGATACACGCTGGACACGCTGATCGCCGCCGTCGCGCGGGCGATCGCCGTCGGCCGGTTCACGCCCGCCGACCCGGCCCAGGTGGCCCACCAGATGTGGATCGCGCTGCACGGCCTGGCCACCCTGGATCTCGGCGGCTACCTGGTCGAGCCCGACGCCGCCGGCTGCTTCGGCCAGCAGCTGCTGCTGCTCATGATCGCCGCCGGCGACGCGCCCGACACGGCCGCGCGGTCGACCGCGGCGGCGCGGCGCTGAGTTCTAGGCCGCTGAGGGCTTAGGATTCCGCCCGGGTTTTGACGGCGGCGAGGGTGTGCTCGATCGACTCGACGTTGAAGCCGACCCGGTCGGCCTGGCCGGTGACCAGCGGGCCGAGGAAGCGCCGGACGAACGGACTGCCCACCCGGTACCAGTTCTCGGTCAGCC
>DASWRQ010000251.1:0-82662 GCA_036403095.1 Kutzneria sp.
CCCCCCCCCCGCCGCGACCAGTGTGCCGGCGATGCCGGCACCGGACAACACCGTCGGCGCGCCGAACGTCTCCGCGCACACGCCCGCGAGCAGCAGGCCGGTGCCCTGAGCCGTGCGCAGCGCCGTCACCGCGAGCCCGAACGCCTGGCCGCGGCCGTGATCGGGCACCGACTGCACGAAAGCCGACCGGGCCACCATGTGGTAGGCGGAGCCGATGCCGGACACGACCAGAAGGGCAGCCATCACCGGCACGGACGGGCGAAAAGCGCTCAGCACCAACGGAAGGCAGGCGACCACGGCCAGCGGGCCGAGCAGTTGCAGGCGGCGGCCGGGCAGCAGCCGGCTGATCGCCCACATGCCCAGGATCGCGCCGGCCGGGCCGGCCGCCAGCAGCAGGCCGACGCCGCCCTCCGAGCCCATCACGTCCATCGCGTACGGGACGGCCAGCGCCTCGATCGTCACGTAGAAACCGGCCACGCAGGCCAACAGCACCAGGGCGCGGAGCTTCGGCGTCGTCCAGACCGTCACCGCGCCCGTCAACAGCGACGGCCACCACGGCTGCACCGGGTCGCGCACCGTCGGGAACGCCGGCACCGGGCGGTCGTGCACGCCCAGCCGCACGATCACCGCCGACACCAGGAAGGTCGCCGCGTCGATCTGCAGGCCGCGGTCCGCCCCCATGCCCACGATCACCAGGCCGCCGACCACGAAGCCCAGCACCTGGGCCAGCTGGTCGACCATGTCCGCCGCGCCCGTGCCCAGCAGGTAGCGGTCGCCCGTGAGGATCGACGCCAGCGTCGCCGCCCTCGCCGCGCTGAACGGCGCGCCCAGCGCGTGCACCCCCACCAGCAGAGCGCACACCAGCGGGAACGGCACTCCCGGCAACGCCATCAGGGCCACCAGGATCGCGCGGGCCAGGTCCGTCGCCACCATCACCGTGCGGCGCGGGTAGCGGTCCGCGATGCCCGCCAGCAGCGGCCCCGCGAACAGGTCCGGCAGGTACGTCAGCGCGTAGGCCAGGGCCGTCAGGCCCGGCGATCCCGTGCGGTTGAACACCAGCACCGACAGCGCCACCCGGGCGAACTGGTCCCCGATCACCGACAGCAGCTGGGCCACGAACACGGCCCGGAACTCGCGCACCACGAACACGTCCGAGTACCGCGCCGCTTGCTGCTCGCAGACCATCCGCACCTCCCCGAGTCCGGCATCCCTTCGTACCTGACGCCCCGTCAAGGAACCGACGCCTGTCACCCGAAGAGCGCAGCCCTGAAGCCTTGGATGCTACGACTTTGGTAGCATCCAAGGCATGCTCATCGCGACTCCCGAACTCGATGCGGACGACCTGCGCGTGCTCGCGGAGATCGAGGAATACCGCCAGAAGCTGCGGTTTCAGGTGCGGGATCACCGCAAGTGGGAGGGACAGCTGCGGCGGAGCCTGCTGGCGAACGCCATCCAGGGCTCCAACACCATCGAGGGCATCCACGTCAGCTCGGAGAACGCCGCCGCACTGGTCGAGCGCCAGGACATGTCGGCGGATGTCGACGACAAGACCCGGCGCGCGGTGGAGGGCTACTGCGATGCCCTCACCTGGGTGCAGCAGTCGGCCGAGATGGCGAACTTCAGCTACCACGAGATGCAGTTCAGCACGCTGCACTTCATGATCCAGAAGTACGACCTCCGCAAGTGGCCCGGCCGCTACCGCGAGGGCAACATCTGGGTCACGGGGCGCGACCCGCTGACTCCCGCGTACACCGGTCCCGATCCCGCACTCGTGCCCGGGCTGATGGCGGAGCTGGTCGGCTGGCTGAATGACGGCGAGCTGGACTCTCCAGCGCTGGTGCGAGCGTCGATGGCCCACCTGAACCTGGTGAGCATCCACCCGTGGCGGGACGGCAACGGCCGAATGTCCCGCTGCCTGCACACGCTCGTACTGGCTCAGGACAAGGTGTTGGCGCCGGAGTTCTCCTCGATCGAGGAGTGGCTCGGCGATCCCCTGAACACTCAGGACTACTACCGCGTCCTGCAGACCACGCGGCCGACGTGGGAGCCCGAGGCCACCGATGCACACCAGTGGATGCGGTTCTGCCTACGAGCCCACCACCAGCAGGCACAGTCAGTGCAGCGGCGCGTGGATCGCGCCTCGATGCTGTGGCGTGCGCTGGAGAGCGTCGTCGTGGAACACGAGCTCGACGAGCGCATGGTCTCCGGCCTCTACGCCGCCGCGGTCGGCGAGCTGCGCCGCGCCACCTACGCGATGGACGAGAACCTGACCCGCGACCAGTCCGTCCGCGACATGCAGCGGCTGCGGGAGCACGGCCTCATCCGGTCGGTCGGCCACGCCCGCACCCAGCGCTACGTCGCCGACGGCGAGGTCGCCGAGATCAACGAGGCAGTCATCGGCCAGCTCCGCCGCCCGCTGGACGAGCCCTACGGCAGCTGAACCCCCACATGTGGCAGAAAAGGCGCTACGGGAGTTGGAGCTGGACGACGGGGGCGGGGGTGGCGGACATCGGGATCTGGAAGTGCTGGACCAGGTAGGTGCCGATCTGGTGGAACAGCGGCGCCGCCGAGGAGCCGACGGTGGGGATGGTGTAGTTCGGCCGGTCCATCATGATGCCGACGACCAGACGCGGGTTGTCGGCGGGCAGGATGCCGGCGAAGGTGATCCAGTACTTGCTGCTGCCGTACCGGCCGCCGAGCGCCGGGTCGGGCTGCTGGGCGGTGCCGGTCTTGCCGGACAGCTGGTAGCCGGCGATGGCGGCGGGGTAGCCGGTGCCGTTCTGCACGGAGTCCTTGGGGTCCTTCTGCATGACGGCCCGCATCATGTCCCGCACGGTCCTGGCGGTCTGCGGGCTGACCACGGGCACGGACTCGGGCCTGGGCGCGGCCACCACGGCGCCGTCGGGCTTGGTGACGGACTTGATGATCCGCGGCGGCACGCGCACGCCGTCGTTGGCGATGGCCTGGTACATGCCGGCCATCTGCAGCAGGGTCATCGACAGGCCCTGGCCGATGGGCAGGTTGGCGAAGGTGGAGCCGGACCAGGTGCTGCGCGGCGGCACCATGCCGGCGCTCTCGCCGGGCAGCCCGATGCCGGTCTTCTGGCCGAGCCCGAACTTGGTCAGCAGGTCGACGTAGCGGTCGGCGCCGATCTTCTGCGCCACCTCGAGGGTGCCGATGTTGGAGGACTTGCCGATCACGCCGGCGAAGGTCATCTGCACGTCGCCGTGGCTCCACGCGTCGGTGACGGTGCGGTCGGCCATCTTGAACGACGGCGCGACGTCGACGACGGAGTCGGGCTGCTCGATGCCGTACTCGATGGCCCCGGCGGCGGTGACGACCTTGTTCACCGACCCCGGCTCGTACGGCGTGCTGACGGCGGAGTTGCCCAGCTGCTCCAGCTTGTAGTCGCCGTAGTTGTTGGGGTTGAAGCCGTCGGTCACGGCCAGCGCGTAGACCTCGCCGGTCTTGGCGTCCATCACGACCATGCTGCCGTCGGCGGCCCCGCTGGCGGTCTTGTACGCGTCCAACATCTTCTGCGCCTGGTACTGCACGTCGGCGTCGAGCGTGAGCTGCACGTTGGAGCCGGGCACGGCCGGCTTGTCGTCCCGGATGGTGCCGGGCAGCTGGACGTCGCTGTTGTTGGCGGTGTCGACGAGCGTGGTGCCGTTGGTGCCCTTGAGCGTGTCGTCGAGCGAGTTCTCCAGCCCGATCAGGCCCTGCGGGGTCTTGGCGTCCTCGCGCCAGTTGGCGTAGCCGACGACGTTGGACGCGACGGTGCCGTCCGGGTAGATCCGCTGCTGCCGCGCGGAGGCGGTGATGGAGTTGTACTTCTCGGTGATCGGCTTGGTCTTCACCGGGTCGGCGTCGCGCACCAGCAGCTGGTAGGTGGTGCTGGTGTCGCGGATCTTGGCCAGCAGGTCGGCCGTCTTGACCTGGTCGCCGAGCTGGGCGTGGATGAACTCGGCCAGCCGCTGGCAGTAGTCGTCGTAGCTGGTGCCGAGCTTGAGGTTCTTGTAGACGTCGGGATTCTTGGCCCAGTCGTTCCGCACCCACTGCGGGTTGATCGACAGCGACCGGGTCTCCACGCTGAAGGCCAGCTGGGTGCCGTTGCGGTCGACGATCTGGCCGCGTAGCGCCTGCTGCACGGTCAGGGTGGCGCGCTGCTGCTCGGCCAGCGCCGACAGCTCGTTGGCCTGCACGCCCTGCACCTGCACCAGCCGCACGGCGGCGATGACCAGCACGGTGACCATGAGGATCCGGCTGAGCACGATCCGCCTGGGGTGGTTGCCGACGCCGGCCGCGGCGCCGCGCTGGGACTTGCGCGCCGACGCCGGCCGGGGCGCGGGCCCGCCGCGGGCGACGGGACGGGGCCGGGTGGCCGGACGTCCGCCGGCGGTGCGGTTGGCGGGCATCTAGTGGCCTCCCCCTGAGGCTGGCGGCTGACTCGAGGTCGACGTGCTCTGTCCGGAAGGCGGTGGCGCGGAGGTGGACGACGAGGGCGGCGGCGTGGTGGTCGTGGTGGCGGCCACGGCGCTGCCGGTGACGCTGATCGAGCCGTCCGGGTTGACCTTGATCCGGGCCGGGTCCGGGGCCGGCACCATGCCGAGCTTGCGGGCCTCGTCGTAGAGCACCTCGGGCGACTCGCCCTTGGCCACGTCGGCCTTGAGCTGCTCGACCCGGCTGGTCAGGTCGGTGGTCTTCTTCTTGGCGTCCTCGAGCCGGTACGAGTCGGAGACCGCGGAGATGGACAGGAACAGCGTGGCCATCACGCCCGCGGCCAGCAGCGCCATCACCAGCAGCACGAACGGGGTGCGCGAGGCCGACTTCAGCCCGACCGGCAGCCGCAGGCGCTTCTTGCGGCTGGCCTTGCGCGCGTAGGCCCGCTGCGCGGCGGTGGTCCGGCCGCGGGTGGCCCGCGTGCCCGGCTGCTCCGCTTCACGCTCGATCTTGCGCTCGCTGCTGCGGCGCGTCGCGCGGGTGCGAGACGTCGGGTTGCCGGGCGTCGGGACGCCCACCTGAGGGGGTGCGCTCATGACGCCCTCCGGATCCGCTCCGCGGCACGCAGCCGCACGGACGCCGACCGTGGGTTGTCGGCGATCTCCTGCTCGCCGGCCAGCTCCGCGCCGCGGGTGACCAGCTTCAGCTCCGGGCTGTGCCCGGGCAGCTCGACCGGCAGGTCCAGCGGGGTGGTGGACACCGACAGCTCGGTCAGCGCCCGCTTGACCAGCCGGTCCTCCAGCGAGTGGTACGACTCGACGACGATGCGGCCGCCGACGGCCAGCGCGGACAGCGCGGCCGGCACGGCCCGCCGCAGCACCTCCAGCTCGCCGTTGACCTCGATGCGCAGCGCCTGGAAGGTGCGCTTGGCCGGGTGCCCGCCGGTGCGCTTGCTGGCCGCCGGCATCACGTCGTGCAGCAGCTGCACCAGCCGCGGGCTGGTGGTGAACGGCTCCTTGTCGCGCTCGGTGATGATCGCCTTGGCGATCTTGCCGGCGAACTTCTCCTCGCCGTACTCGCGCAGGATGCGGGCCAGGTCGGGGAAGGAGTAGCGGTTGAGGATGTCGGCGGCGGTCGGCCCGGTGGTCGGGTCCATCCGCATGTCCAGCGGCGCGTCCCTGGAGTAGGCGAAACCGCGCTCGGCCACGTCCAGCTGGAGCGAGGAGACGCCGAGGTCGAACAGGACGCCGTCCAGCTCGAGCACACCCTGCTGAACCAAGACCGCCGGCAACTCGTCGTACACGGCATGCACGTAACGCACCCGGTCGCCGAACTCGGCCAGGCGCTGCCCGGCCAGCGCCAGGGCCTCCGGGTCGCGGTCCAGCCCGATCACCGTGAGTTGCGGGTAGGCCGACAGCAGCGCGTGCGAATGGCCGCCGAGGCCGAGGGTGCAGTCCGCCAGCACGGCGGGCTTGCCGGACAACGCGGGGGCGAACAGCTCCACGATGCGTTCGAGCAGGACGGGCACGTGCTTCGCCCTCGGCTGGTCGGACATGTCGGTCACGGCCAACCCCCTTTCACGCGTGGTTGCCGCTCACTCCCCTTTCCTAGGTCGGTGGCCGGGTTCAACCGGTGTCGGATGCAGTCAGGTCCCCGCCCGCCCGTCGAACCTGGCGCCGGGGAAGGTGCGCCAGGGCCGATAGCCGAGCGGACCGAGGCCAAACGGCACCCGGGTCGGTCATGACCCATTTCTCAGAACAGTCCGGGGAGAACCTCCTCCCGGGCCTGCGCGTAGTCGTCCTCGTGCTCGTCCAGGTAGCGCTGCCAGGCCTGCGCGTCCCAGATCTCCAGGCGGGTGATCGCGCCGATCACCACGCAGTCCTTGTTGAGCCCGGCGTAGCGGCGCAGCTCGGGAACGATGCTGACGCGCCCCTGGCCGTCCGGCCGCTGCTCGTCGGTGCCCGCGAACAGGTAGCGCTGGTACGCCCGGACCGCCTCATTGGTCAGGGGAGCCTCCGCCACCTTGCGGGCCATCTGCTCGAACTCCGCGCGTGGGAACACGTAGAGGCAGTGGTCCTGGCCCTTGGTGACCATGAGACCCCCTGCGAGCGCGTCCCGAAACTTCGCCGGCAGCGTCAGCCGACCCTTGTCGTCCAGCTTGGGGGTATGCGTGCCGAGGAACACCGGACGCCCACCTCCAACCCGAACCAAGTCCCCGGGCAGGGACCGGACCGGCGATGGGGCCCCCGTTCGCCCCACCGGCCGCCACACTACCCCACTTTCCGCCACAGTCAACGGCGACAGGCCCGGCCGGATCCAGTTTTCTCGACGGTTTCCGCAGGTAGAAGCGATGGGGGTGGGAGTGGGGCGGGATCGGCGTCACTCCACCCGGCGACACCTCCGTGATCGTCCGGGGACCCCTGGGAGGCCCCTTCGGACGCCCGGGTGGGGCCCGGTGGGTGGCCCGGTGGGGCCGAGTGGGTGGCCCGGTGGGGTTCGGTGGGGGAAGCGGCGGATAGTGGGGATGCAGGTTGGCGGGAGGTGCCGGGGCGGGAGGAATCCGGGCGTGTAGCCGGGTTGAGGGCAAGCGCCGTCGAACGCCTGCTCGGCCGATTACGTGGATTACTTGGGGCGCTTCGCTCCGATTTGACACACTGCTGGGAACGCTGACGCCACGCGAGCACCCTCGCGGTGGCCTTTGGAGGGCGAAGTTGACGTCGAGTACCCCGCCTACCACCCAGGCCGGTGTGCCTGAGCAGCCGTCGCCGCTCGGCCGGCTGCACGACATCGCGCAGCGGATCGCGGCCAATGTCGAGCACGTGCTGGTCGGCAAGCCCGAGGTGGTGCGGATCGCCCTGGTCACCCTGCTGGCCGAGGGCCACCTGCTGGTGGAGGACGTGCCGGGCGTCGGCAAGACGTCGCTGGCCAAGGCGCTGGCCCGGTCGATCGACTGCACGGTCAGCCGGGTGCAGTTCACCCCGGACCTGCTGCCGAGCGACATCACCGGCGTCTCGATCTTCAACCGCAACAACAGCGACTTCGAGTTCCGGCCGGGCCCGGTGTTCGCCAACATCGTGGTCGGCGACGAGATCAACCGCGCCTCCCCGAAGACCCAGTCGGCGCTGCTGGAGTGCATGGAGGAGCACCAGGTCACCATCGACGGGCAGACCTATCCGCTCGGCGCCCCGTTCATGGTCATCGCCACCCAGAACCCGATCGAGATGGAGGGCACCTACGCCCTGCCGGAGGCGCAGCGGGACCGCTTCACCTGCCGGGTCTCGATCGGCTACCCCGACCCGCAGGCCGAGCTGGCCATGGTCGACGAGCACGCCGGCCGCGACCCGCTGGAGGACCTCCAGCCGGTCTCGGACGCCGAGCAGATCAAGCAGCTGGTGGCCACGGTCCGCAGCGTGCACCTGTCGCCGGAGATCAAGCGGTACGCGATCGAGCTGGTCTCGGCCACGCGGCGGCTGCCGGAGCTGCGGCTGGGCGCGTCGCCGCGCTCGACCCTGCACCTGGTGCGGGCCGCGCGGGCGCAGGCGGCGCTGGCCGGCCGCGAGTTCGTGGTGCCGGACGACGTGCACGCGGTCGCGGTGCCGGTGCTGGCCCACCGCCTCGTGCTGACGGCCGAGGCGCTGGCCGCGCGGCGCTCCCCCGCCGACCTGATCCGCAGCGTGCTGCAGCGCGTGGTGATCCCGCACGGCGGCGGCGCCAACGGCCAGCCGCCCTCCCAGCCGATGGCCGCGCCCAACGGCCGCTGGTTCGGGAACCGGCAAGGGCGTTGATGAAGGTGCTCGCCGGACTGACGACCCGCGGACGCTGCCTGATGGCGGCGGGACTGGCGGCGGGCGTCTGCTCCCTGGTGCTCAACGAACGCGACCTGCTGCGCATCGCGGTGTTCGTGGTGGCGCTGCCCGTGCTGGCCGCGGTGCTCACCGCGCGCTCTCGGGTCGGCCTGTCGGCGATCCGCACCGTGCTGCCCGACCGAGTGCCCGTCGGCTCCACGGCCGAGGTGCGCATCGACATCCGCAGCGACGGCCGCCTGCCCACCGGCGGCCTGCTGCTGGAGGACGGCGTCCCGTACGCGCTGGGCTCGCGGCCCCGCTTCGTGCTGGAGCGGCTGCCGCGGCACCACCAGGTGCCGCTGCGCTACCAGCTGCGGCCGGTGCTGCGCGGCATCCAGCACGTCGGTCCGCTGCTGGGCCGCATCACCGATCCGTTCGGCATGGCCGAGTTCGACCGCGAGCTGGCCGGCAGCACCCGCCTGGTCGTGGTGCCGCGTGTGCACCAGCTGACCGGCCTGCCCGGCGGCGCCGGCATGGGCGCGGGCGAGGAGGGCGCGGTCCGGCTGCGCTCGGGGCAGGGCGAGGACGACGCCGTGGTGCGGCAGTACCGGCACGGCGACGACCTGCGCAAGGTGCACTGGCGGTCCTCGGCCCGCCGCGACGAGCTGATGGTGCGCCTGGAGGAGAAGCCGTGGCGCGGCGGCACGACCGTGCTGCTCGACCACCGCTCGGCCGCGCACCGCGGCACCGGCCCCACCAGCAGCCTGGAGTGGGCCATCTCGCTGGCCGCCAGCATCTGCCTGCACCTGCACCGCCAGGGGCACCACGTGCGGCTGGTCACCGAGGACGGCAAGGTGCTGGCCGGCGGCATCGCCGACGCCGGGCACAGCGACGTGGTGGTGCTGGACGCGCTGGCCGCCCTGCACTCGTCGCACCAGCGGGACATCGTGTGCGGCGGCGACCCCGGCAACGGCCAGGAGCTGATCGCCGTGCTCGGCGCGGCCAACCCGGTGGCCGCCACCGAGCTGATGCGGCTGCGGCCGCGCGTCACGCGCAGCCTCGCCGTGCTGTTGGACGTGACGGCGTGGGCGCCGGGCGCGGACAACGCCGTCGCCACCGAGCTGGCCGAGGCGGCTCGGCTGCTGCGCGGCTCCGGATGGGGTGTGGTGATCGCAAAGCCGGACATGCCGGTGGGCGTGGTGTGGTCGGAGCTGTGCCGCGCGGGCACCCGCGGCGGCACGCTCACGTACACCGACGGGGGTGTCTCCTGATGGCGATGACGGACGTGCAACCGCCGCGGCACACGAACCGGCCGCCACTGCCCCCGCCGCCGGCCGACCCGGTCTGGACGCTGCCGACCACGCCGATCGCCGCCGGCTTCGCCGTGCTGGCCGCGGCGACCGCGCTGTCCGGGGTCGTGCAGGGCACGCTGTGGCTGTTCTACCTGCTGATCGCCGTCGGCCTGATCATCGGCACCGGCATGCTGCTGCGCTCGCTGCGGCTGGCCCCGCCGCTGGTGGCCGTCGGCGAGCTGTTCGCGCTGCTGTGCCTGCTGACGATGTCGTTCAGCACCAACGGAATCCTGCTCATCCTGCCCGGGCCGACGGCGCTGCGGGACCTGGCCGACGTGCTCGGGCAGTCGGTGACCGCGGTGCAGACCGAGGTGCCGCCGGTGCCCGCGGACGCGCCGATCCTGTGCCTGGTCGTGATCGCGATCGGCCTGGTCACGGTGGTCGTGGACATGCTCACCGTCGAGGCCAAGGCGCCGGCCGCGTCCGGGCTGGTGCTGCTGTGCGTGTACGCGGTGCCGGCGTCGCTGGCCGACGAGATGCTGCCATGGTGGAGCTTCGTGATCGGCGCGGCCGCCTTCGCCACGCTGCTGGCCGTCGACGGGCGGGCCAAGCACAAGGCGTGGCGGGGCCGGCGGACCGGGCTGCCCGGTTACAACCAGGGCTCGCCCAACCACGAGGCCAGCAGTGTGGTCATCGTGTCCATCGTGCTGGCCCTGATCATCGGCTCCACCTTCACCGTCATCGGCACCGTCGGCCGGCTGCCCGGGGCCGGCAGCGGCGGCCTCGCCGGCGGGCCGTTCGGGCTCAAGCCGTACGCGAAGCTCGCGGGCCTGCTGACCGGCCAGGTCAACGTGGAGTTCTTCCGTGTCACCGGGCTCAAGTCGGAGGAGTACCTGCGGCTGGTCACACTGGACAAGTACGACGGCGAGGGCTGGGAGGTCGGCGCGCCGATCGCCGGCGGCGACCAGCTCGGCCAGCACGTGCTGGCGACCAAGCCGGTCGGCGACGGCAAGGTCACCACCATCACCATCCAGCCCAACCAGTTCGAGGAGCAGTGGGCGCCGGTGTTCGGCCAGCCGGTGTCGGTCAGCGGACTGGGCTCGGAGTGGCGCTGGGACCCGACGGCCGGCACGGTGTGGGCGCCGGGCACGCAGCAGTACGGCAGCTATGTGGAGCACGCGCAGCTGGCCGCGCCGACGGCCGACCAGTTGCGGGCCGAGGGCGTGCTGGACGAGAGCCACGTCGACGCCCGATACCGGCAGCCGGCGCCGGTGGACGCCAAGGTCAAGACCCTGGTCAACCAGATCACCGGCGGCCAGACCTCGACGTTCGACAAGGTGCGAGCCCTGACCCGGTACCTCAACAGCGGCGAGAACGGCTTCAAGTACAGCCTGGACGCGACGCCCCAGGACCCGAAGGCGCCCAAGCTGGACGACTTCCTGTTCAACACCAAGCGCGGGTTCTGCGAGCAGTACGCGTCCGCGTTGGCCGCGATGACCCGCTCGATGGGCATTCCGACCCGGGTGGCGATCGGCTTCACGCCGGGCGTGCCGTTCAACGGCGACCCCAACGTGCGGACGATCACCGGCGGCGACGCGCACGCCTGGGTGGAGGTCGACTTCCCGGACTACGGCTGGATCCGGTTCGATCCGACGCCGGCCGAGCCGCGGGTGGTCCCGCCGCCGTACATGAGCGACAACTCGCCGGCCGGCGGCAACGACACCCAGCCGAGCAACAGCGGGACGTCCGGGCCGACCAGCACCGCCGCGCCCAAGCCGACCGCGCCGACCCAGACCGCGCCGACCGACACCCAGGCCGGCGACGACACCTCGTTCTTCAACCCGACCGCGCCGCCGGCCTGGTTCGGCGCCGTCGTGCTGCTGCTGGCGATCGCGCTGGGCGTGCTGCTCAGCCTGGTGCGACGCAAGCTGTTCACGCTGCCGCCCTGGATACCGCCGAAGTGGTTGGGCGCGGCGGCCGTCGGCGCCGGTGCCCTGGTCGTGCTGGTGGCAACGTCGTACATCTCCTGGTGGCTCACCGGGCTCGTGCTGGTGCTGATGGCCGTCGCCGCGCCGGCGGCGGTCCGCGCCTGGCGACGGCGACGGCGCCTGCACCAGATCGCCGCGCTCGGGGCCGACGCCGCCGGCGCCGCGTGGGCCGAGGTCATCGCCGAGTCGGTGGACCGCGGCACCGTCGTGCCGCCGACCGAGACCGTCCGGGCCGCCGGGCGACGGCTGGCCCGTGAGCACGAGCTGGACGAGCCCGGCCGGGAGGCGCTGCGTCAGGTCATCACGGCCGTCGAGGGCTCGTGGTACGGGGGTCGGGAGACCCCCGACCCGGCCCTGGTGACGGCCGTGGACGAGCTGCGGGCCAGCATGCACCGCACCGCACCGCTGGCCTTCGGGGCTCGCGTGCTGCCCCGGTCGGTGGTCAGCCGGCGTTAGCGCCGGGCCCAATGGATGTGGTCGGAGATGAGCGTGGCCAGCTCCGACCACAGGTGCCGGGGCAGGCTGTGCCCCATGCCGGCCTGGCGAGTTACACCCTCGGGACGGTCGCAGGTGGGTTGCGTGGCTGGGTGTGTCCCGGGCGTATAACTCTCCGGCCCGAGAGCGTGACTCGCGTGCGCGTGATACGTGTGCGTGGCGCGTGCGGAAACGCTAAGGGCCCCCTCGGGAGAGGGGGCCCTTTGAGCGGGGTGGAGGTCGGAGGGATGTGTCGGGTCACTCCTCTTCGAAGCGCTTACGGAAACGATCTTCCATGCGCTGCGCGAAGCCGGAGCGGTGCGGGGTGCCGCCGGACTGGCCGGACCCCTCGGCGGAGGCGCCGCCCTTGGTCAGTGTTGTCAGCGTCAGCAGAGCACCGACGAACATGACCAGGAAGCCGAGCACGCTGACAATCGGGATGCTGGCGAGCTTGAGCGGCACGATCACACCGAATACGAGCAAAGCCACACCAACAAGGAAGGCGATAATGCCGTACAGCCTGCGCCGTCGGGACGGCCGGCGGAGACGAGCACCACGCACAGTGGAGGCGAACTTCGGGTCCTCAGCGTAGAGCGCACGCTCGATCTGGTCGAGCAGTCGCTGCTCGTGCTCGGAGAGTGGCATGACTCCTCCTCCGGCACAGTGGGGTCGCGGGCGCCAGTGTCACGGTTGCCGCCGAACCTGGCGGACACCCACTTTGGGGCGTCACCAACCAGGATACGATCCGCGAGGCTTGTCCACTAGCCGGTCGGGCCGCCGGAACCGATGGCGTCAGCCACGATCATCCACTAGGGGTAGCGGTCGAGCACTTCCGACCCACCCGGACGGCCGGTCAACCGCCCCGCAGCCAGCGCGGCGCGGTCAGCAGCGCACCGGCTCCCACCAGCGCCAACAGCGTCAGCAGCGCGATCACGCCCGGTCCGGGCGGGGTCGGCTCGCCGGCCGGGCCCGGATTGTCGCGGTCGGTGTAGGTCTCGTGAAGACCCGTGACCCGCAGTGGCGATCCGGGCAGTGTCAGCACGTATCTGTGTGTCACCGAGAGCGGGACCGCGCCGACACCCTTCCGCCCTTCGAGGGATTGTTGGTACAGGCGGGTGGCGTGCTCGGGCGGCACGACCACCGGCGCGGCGGCCAGCGCCGCCGCGACGGCGACGGCCATCAGTGCGGACACGGTCTCGACCTCCTGGCGGGGAGTAGGAGTTCGATGGCCCGCCGGTCGCGGGGTGCAGGGCACCGCGACCAGCGGCCGTGATGACTGTGCGTGACGCCATCGGTGCGGACAAGAGTGTCCGGTGACCGAGCGGACCGTTCCCCGTCGATCAGGGCCTTCCGTCGTGCCGCGCGGCCACCTACCGTGAACATTCACACGCCGTTCACACCCTGCGAACGCCCCAGGACGGATGAGCACCGAGCCGACGCCTGCACCCGACCTCGACGCCAACCTCGTCGAGGCCCTCCGCTACGGCCCGTTTCCCCGGGCCCTGCGCACCGCCATCGCGCACCGCGGGCTGTCCCTGGCCCGGCTCGGCGCGCACCTGGACCGGATGGGTGTGCACGTCGGGCAGTCCACCCTCAGCTATTGGCAGCGAGGGCTGCGGCATCCCGAGATCCCCCGGGCGCTGTCCGCCCTGCGGGCACTGGAACGGGTCCTCGCCTTACCGCCCGACTCCCTCGTGGTGCTCGTCGGACCGCGCACCCGGCCGGCGCCCGATCGCCAGCCCGTCGCCTCCTTCGTCCAGTTCGGCTCGTTCTGGTCGGGATCCGCCGCGCTGTTGAGCGAGCTGGACGTGCCCGACGAGGCCACCCGGTGCAACGGGGAGCTGGGCGTGCTGTCGGTGCACGACATGATCACCATCGACCAGCACCGGTCGCAACGCTCGTCCACCACGCGGATGGTCGTGCAGGCCAACACCGCCGGGCCGGATCGCTACATCGCCATGTACCACGCCGATGACGCCAGTTCGGTCGAGACGTGCGTGGTCCGCACCGCCGAAGGCTGCCGCACCGGCCGGGTTCGGCGGCACCGCGACTCGGCGACCATGGTCGCCGAGCTGTTGTTCGATCGCCGGCTCACCGAGGGCGAGCGGCATGTGTTCTGTTTCAGCCTGCACGACGAGCCCGCTCGGCCCTCGCCCGGCAGCAACCGGACGTTCCGAGAGCCCTCCGGCGAGTACCTGCTGCAGATCGCCTTCCACCGCAAGGCCATGCCCGCCCGGTGCACCAGCTACTTCCGGCTGCGCGACGACGCCGAGCCCACCCACTCCGAAGACCTGGTCTGCGGGATCGGCGGCGTGGCGAGCGCCTACTTCTCCCAGGTGGGTCGGGGACTCGCCGGCATCGGCATCGACTGGGACTAGGGACCTTCGACCCTTGACGATGATCATCCGGCCGATAGGTTCCGGGCATTGCCGTTGAACGTCAAGGACCTTTACTTATGCGGACGAGAATTGTCGTCGTGGCGGCGGGCGTCGCCGCGCTGCTCGTGATCGGCGTCGCGGTCTACCTGTTCTCGCCGCCCCGGCCGATCGCGGGCACGTCGATCCCGGTCGCCGGTCCCCCGATCGTCGGCGGTGCCACCTACGTCACCACCAGCTCCTCGGCCGCCGGCTCCACTTCCGTTGCCGCCACGACAACTTCCGGCAAGCCGAGCTCCACTGGGAACGTCGCGCAGCCGCCGCCGGCCGCTCCCCCGCCGGCCGTGACGCCGACGTCGCGCCCGGCGAGCCCCAACGCTTCGGGGCAGATCACCTTCTACGGCGCTGCCGACAACGATCCGCCGGGCAGTCGCGAGATCGCCTATCCCGGCGTCCTGCACGGGCAGGCCGGTGGCGCCGGGACGTTCGACGACCCCATCACCTTCGCCGCTCAGGACGGCCGGTTCGCGCCCGGGACGAAGATCTATGTGCCGGACGTGCGGCGGTACTTCATCCTCGAGGACTCGTGCGCCAGTTGCTCCGGGTCGCACATCGATCTCTGGGCCGGTGCCGCGACCGACCGGGGGATCGTGCGGTGCGAGGACTCGCTGACGCGCCAGGGCTCTCGGCCGTATCAGCTGAACCCGCCGGCCGGGTTGGCTGTGTCGCCCGGGGATCTGTACCAGAACGGGCACTGCTTCCGGGGGTGACGGAGGATGCCGCATCGGCCTCGGCCGACGCGGCATCCTCCGTTCTCTGCTATTTCACGATGTTGATGGTGAAGGTGCTGGTCGTGTTCTTCACGTCCTGGTTGTTGTCGCGCAGCTTCAGGTCGTGGAACGTCACCGACCCCACCGCCGGGCCCTGGCCGGGCTCGGGAAGCTCATTGGCCCACAAGCCGAAGCCGGACTTGGCGGAGAAGGCGTCGTTGGACGGGTGAGCTCCCGAGATGGAGATGTGGGAGAAAACGGTGTCGGTGACGGGATAGGCGGGCTGCCCGCCGATGTAGTCGGTCTGGAACATGATGCCGCTGGAGGTGGGGTCGACGATGTCCACATCGGACACCCGGATGGCCCGGAAGACGTTCGTGGCGGAGAAGACCCAGATGGCGGGGAAGGTCTGACCGCCCCAGAAGTGGCCGCCGGAGCGGACGACGGAGAAGTTGGTCAGGGCCGTGGGGTCGGGCCCGAAGTCACGCATGGTGACGCCGAAGTTGAGGGAACTGATGGTGACGCCGGAGCCGGCCAGGGTGTCGGCGACGAGGACGTCACGGAAGGTGTCGGCCTGACCGCCGTAGACGGCGACACCGGCGGCCCGCCAAGGGGTGCGGGCGGTGAGGTGCTCGAACAGGTTGTCCCGCTGATCGCCGTCGTGCAGGTCGGTGGCGGCCCACAGGGCGAAGCTGTCGTCGCCGGTGGAACGAGCCTCGTTGTTGACGACATGGTTGCCGGTGCTGCCGTTGGTGAGGTTGATGCCGTCGGCCATCAGGTCACGGGCCCGGGAGTTGGACACGGTGAGGTTGTGCACGTTGGTGCCCCACACCATGACCACGCTGTGCTCGACCCAGACGTTGTCGATGGACAGGTCCGAGAGGTTGGCGAGGTCGAAGACGCGGCCCTGGCCGTCCAGCCGGGTGTCGTAGTCGCCGAAGAAGGCGAAGCCGGCGAACGAGGAACCGTTGGCGGAGGCGGAGATCCGGAAGCCGACGTCGACGTTGGCGCGGTCCTGCGGGGCGATGAAGCGGGTGAACCACGGTCCGGCGCCGACAACCTTGACGGCGGTGCCGGAGACGGTGAACTTGTCGGACGTCTGGTAGTCGCCGGCGGGCAGGTAGACGCCGGTGAAGGTGCCGGTGATGTCGGTGCGAACCTTGTCCAGCGCAGCCTGCACGTCCGACTGGGTGAAGCCGGCGGGAGTGACGAAGTGCGCGGGATCGGGGTTGGCGACCGGGGCGACCTGCTCCAGGCTGACGAAGTCGATGGCGAAGGCGCCGGTGTTGGCGGCGTCCTTCTGCAGCCGGATCTTGCTGCCGGCGGGCACGGTGGCGCCGAGCAGAAGGTTGGCCTCGTCGTAGATGTGCCGGGCGGGACCGGCGGCGGGGTCGTTGCTGGGCGACGCCTCGGGCCCGTAGAGCCAGGCGTACTTGGGGTTCAACGTGATCGGCTTGAGGAAGCGGCCGTTGACGTAGACGTCCAAAGTGGACGGAGCGCCGTCGGGCACGGAGAAGCGGGTGACCAGGGTGTTGGTCGGCTCCTTGGTGGTGAACTCGACCGAGGCGCCGGTCTGGTTCAGGGTGACGGCCTGACGGCCGGACGCCTCGCCGGCCAGGTCGCCGATAGTCCGATTAGGACCGACGACCGTCGCGCCACCGCGTAGCACTCCGGTCTCGGCTTCGTAGGTGTGATATGGCATCGCCGAGCCACGGCCGACGAAGAGGTCCTGAGTGGACACGTTGTTGGCCCGCTTGAGGGCGACCTCGTTGCCGTCAGGGGAAAGCTCGGTCTTCACGGTGTAGCGGCCGTCGACGCCGGCGCGCCACTGGCCGAGGCGCACGGTGGTCGAGGCGCCGGGGGCCAACACGCCGACGTGCACGCCGATCAACACGGTCTGGAACCGGCCGGTGTAGGTGTCGGTGATGGTGGCCTTGAGGCTCTGGCCGGCCGACGAGGCTTTGGTGCCTTGATTCTTCAGCGTGGCCACGAAGTTCACGAGCTCGCCGGCCGACGGCGTGCCGGGCGTCGGGCTGACGGCAGCGACCAGGTCCGAGCTGGCGACGGGGGCGATGACCAGCGGCGACGGGTCGACGAAGGCGTTGTTGGTCTCGTCCTTCTCGATGATCCGGTTGGCCTCGTCGACCTTCGCGGTCAGCTGGTACGAGCCGGCGTCGTGCCGACCGATCGGGGCCGAGACGGTGGCGGACGCGCCGATGGCCAGCGGCCCGACCTGGGTGGTGCCGACCTTGGTCGTGCCCAGGTAGAAGGAGACGTTGGTGGTCGCGCTGGTGGCGAGCAGCCCGACGTTCTGGATGGTCGCGGCGGCGGTGAGGTTGTCGGCCTCGGAAGGAGTGCCGGGCGTCCATGCGGCTCCGGTGACGGTCAGGTCGGGGTTGGGCGACGCGGTGCCGAACACGCCGAACTCGGAGATCTGGCCGCCGCCGGAGCCGGTGTTGGAGGTGATCTTCAGCTGCACGTCGGCCACGCGGGCGGTCACCGGGATGGTCACGGTGTTGCCGGTGGCCGGGTCGAAGACGTACGGCGTGGCGGCCACGAGGCTGGTGAAGCCGGTGGCGTCCTGGTCGCGGCCGAGGACCTGGATGGTCTGGGTGCGGGCGCCCCAGTCAGTGGAGGGGTTGAGGCGCAACACGATCGACGTGACGTCGGCGTTGGAGCCGAGCGATACGGCGAGCGTGTTGGGCCAGCTCGCGCCGGCGGCTTCCCAGTAGGTGGTGGGATCGCCGTCGTCGGCGTTGCTGGCGGCGAAGTTGCCGATCACCGAGGACGCGGTGATCGGCTTGCCGAGGGCCAGGTTGGTGGTGTCCGCCGCGGCGGCGCTGCTGATGGCTGGGACCACGGCCGGACCGCTCGCGAGGAGCAGTCCGGCCGCGGTCAGCGCGGGCAGTACTCGTCTGAGGAGCATCAGGGGCTGCCAATCTGCCGAATTTGCGGCTCGTTGGCGGCAATTCTGCGTCATCGTGTCAAGAAGTTGCAGCCCCGTGGCACCGATTGCCGGCAGGGTATGCCCGTTCAGCCCCGCGACATGGCGAAGACGTGCAGGGATGGTGTGCCCGCGGTAGCGGAGCCGCTCACCGCCGGTAGCCGGACCGTGGCTGTGGTCTTGCCGGCCTGCAACGGCACGCCGACGTAGTAGACATCGGACGTGTGCTGGTAGGTCGTGTTGCCCGGCCGGTTCTGGTACGCGCCGGCGATCGCCACGTCACCGGCGCCGCCCCACCAGTCGGAGCTGGACAGGGTGAAGTCCTGGGTGCTGCCGTCGGTGTACGTGATGGTGCCGACGCCGCTGACCGGACCGTAGGTCGCGGTCACCAGGAAGCCCAGGGTGTTGCCGGATCCGGACAAG
The DNA here is from genome assembly GCA_036403095.1 of Kutzneria sp. Classification (GTDB taxonomy): domain Bacteria; phylum Actinomycetota; class Actinomycetes; order Mycobacteriales; family Pseudonocardiaceae; genus Kutzneria. Next base: position 18,492 of record DASWRQ010000251.1, read on the forward strand.
GCAATCGTCTGTCCATTGGAGACGGTGTTGTCGGCCGAGCCGGTGCCGGCCTGCGACGGCCACGTGAAGGTCAAGCCGTGGCTCACGGTCCCGCCGGCCCGCGCGCCGGCGTTGGCCAACGCCGTGGCGGACATGCTGGCCCCGCCGCCGTCGATGTTGCCGGGGTTGGTGTTGTTGTCGGCGGTGACGCCGATGTTGTTGTAGGTGGCGGAAAGCGAGCCGACGACGACGGCCTTGTCCAGGCCGGTCTGCACCGGCCCGAAGTGCCGGGCCGAGTTGGCCGCCGTGCCGGTCACCGGCGCGAACGGCAGCTTGGTGAACGGATCGGCGGACTTCTCGATCAGGTAGTTGTGGCCCGTGACCGTGTTGATCGTGAACTGGCCGGCAGTAGTCGTGACCACGGCTGACCCGGTGTTGGCGTCGACAACCTGCACCGACTGCCCCGGCCACGGGCTGCGGACGGCCATCGCGGCGTTGTCGCCGGCCTCCAGCACCACTGTCACCGGCACGCCGCCGCGCACCTGCACATCGACCTTGCTGTTGTGCTGCACGGAAACCGTGCCATCACCGTCCCAGTCGGACGGCCAGGCCGGGGCGATCCGCAGCAGGCCGTCGTAGTCCTGGGTCAGCGCCTCGTTCATGCTGGCCGCGACGATGCCGGTCTCCTCGTTGTACGGCTCGTCGCCGACCGTGCCGAACAGCGCGGCCATGCCGGACACGTAGAGCTGGTACTTCTTGACGTTGTTGACCAGGTTGGACTTGACCTCGCCGGCCAGGCCGAGCCGGGCCGCGTACAGGGCGTCGTAGTCCCAGTCGGCGTTGTTCTGGAACAGCCGGGCGTTGTACGAGCGCTTGGCCAGCGCGGTCAGCGGGCTGTTGTCGCCGATCAGGCCGTACGAGAAGGTCGACTCCAGGTCGAGGTTCTCCCCGTTGTGCAACTCGGCCGCGGGCTGCGTGGAGAAGGCGATCACGTCCTGGCCGCCGGCGTCGTCGGCCGCGGTCAGCACCTGCTTGTGCGTGGCGGCGTCGGTGCGCGGCAGCGGCGGGATCTCCTGCTGCGCCGCCTGAAGCTGCGTCACGAGGGCCTGGTCGGTGTTCAGGGTCTGCGCCGCCGAGATCACCACCGGGAACAATGCCTGCATGGCAAGGATGTCCGTCACCGGGTCGGTCACGTTCCACTGCGTCTCGTGGGCGTTCGCGGTGGTGTGCAGCAGGCCGTCGGACCCGGTCTTTGCGTACGACAGCAGGAACTGCGCGGCCGCCTTCATCAGCGGATAGCCGCTCTGCAGGAAGGACTGGCTGCGGTTCTGCTGGTAGGTCTGCCAGATCCACAGGCTCACCTCGGCGCCGGTGGACAGGTTCAGCGAGTTGTACGACGGCGCGATGGTCGAGTCACAGGAGGCGTTGCTGGCCGCACTGCCGCCGCCGTAGTAGCCGTTTCCGTTGAACCGCATGGTTTCCGGCACGCAGGCGCCGGTGGTGCCCGGCACGTGGGCTTTCGTCCACGCCTGGATGTTGGCCAGATTGGCCGTGTAGAGGTTGAAGAAGCCGGTGTTCAGCGCCGGCACGCCCGAGCTGAGATTGGCCGCGAGTTGCATGCGCAGGTTCCAGAACCAGTAGTCGGCCGGCACCCAGTCCTGCGTGTCCTGGGAGAACGCGAACAGGTCGGCCACGCCGGCCTGCGTGCCCGGGTACTGGCCACGGTTGAGGCTGGCCTCCTGGTACAGGTAGATCGTCCGCAGGCTCTCCAGGTACTGCCCGGACCCGTCGGCCGAGTTGACCTCCATCAGGTTGGCGCCGCCCCAGAAGCCGTGCCACCAGGCCAGGTGCTGCGCGTCCACTGTGGACGCCACCGCATCGTTGCCGAGCAGCTGCGTGGCAGTGCCCACCGCGTCGCCGCCAGTCCAGTGCGGGGCCCCGACAACCACCCGGAACGAGCCGTCCGCGTTGGGGTTGAAGGAAGTTCGCACGGTCTGGCCGTTCACCACGGTGGCACCGACGTTGCGGCCGCCGGCCGTGACGGCGAGCAGGCTGCCGAAGGTCTGGCCGGTGCCGCCGGTGGGGTTGTCCACCCACGTCTCGGCCAGCGTGCCGACCGCGCCCGAAGCCTGGGCCTGCGGCGACCGACCCGACCACAGGTTTGCCTGCGCGGTCTGGGCGCTGTTGGGATCCGCGCCCTTGACGTCGATCACCAGCTCGTCCTTGTCGGCTCGCACGAAGACGCGCGCGGTCAGCCCGCCGCCGGTCTCGGTGAGCACGCCGTCGTAGAGGTCGAGGTGGGCGGCGAAGTCGGCCGCCGAGGTCAGCTTGGCCAGGCCCGGGATCGTGACCTGGCCCGGCGATTTGCGGTCCGGGAACGTGTCGTCCCGGTTGAGCTGGGCGGTGAACCCGCCGGCCGCCCACACCGCCGCGCCGAGCGTGCCGTTGCCCAGGGGCAGGGACTGGGTCGCGGCGCTGTTCGGCGCGCCGAGCACGATGTTCGAGCGGCTGACGACGGCGTGCCGGTCGACCTGGAAGGTCCCGTTCTGCCAGGCCGTGGTCAGAGTTGCGGCGGATGCCGGGGTTGCCAGGCCCGCTACGGTCAGGGTGGTCGCCACAAGGACGACTCGTAAGCGGCTGCTGGTGGACACCGTGTCTCCTTTGACAGGTGGAGGCAGCAATCATCGGACGTATGATGTAAGCCGCAAATAGTGGACAACACCCGCAAGCACCTGTCAACGCCCTCTCCCACCGGAACTCCCGCTCCGCTTTAGGTTGGGAAGGGACCATTCCTCTACTCGGAGTGGAGGAATGGCGCTTTCACTTCATCGGCGGGAGCCGAGCAGCGGGAGCCGGGCGGCGTGGCCGAGCGGCGCGGCCGGGCGGCCGGGCGGCGAGGGTCGAGCGGCTGGACCGGGCGGCGTGGCTGGGCGGCGTGGCTGGGCGGCGGGACCGAGCAGCGGGAGCCGGGCGGCAGGGCCGAGCGGCGCGGCACGGCTGGGAGGCGGGGCGGCGCGGTGTGGCCGGGCGGCGAGGGGTCAGGGCCGGCGGGCTGAGCGGCCGGGGGCTGGGCGGTGGGGCCGAGCGGGCGGGGGCCAAGCGGGGGGGCCGGGCGGCCAGGGCCTAGCGAGGGCCGGGCGGCCGGGGGCTGGGCGGTGGGGTCGAACGGGCGGGGGCCAAGCGAGGGCCGAGCGGCGAGGGTCGAGCGGCGAGGGTCGAGCGGGGCCCGGCGGCGAGGGTCAGGGCCGGCGGGGGCGGCGCTTCTGCCAGCTCTGGCCGATGTGGTCGTCCATGGCGGCGGCCGCGCCCTCGGCGTCCTTGGCTATCAGGCGTTCGTAGATGGCGCGGTGCTCGCGGTTGGACTGCTCCAGGTCGGCCAGCGTGGGGTCGCCGATGTAGCGCAGACTGCGGAACGCCTCGGCGTTGACGGTCCGGATCACCGCGCGGGCCAAGCGGTTGCCGGACGCGGCCATGATCTCGTCATGGAACTCGAGGTCGGCCCGGTAGAACCGGGAGGCGTCGGCCACTTCGTCGGTGACGTGCCGCAACGCGGTGCCGATGCGGCGCAGGTGCTCGGCGCCGGCACGCTCGGCGGCCTGGGCGGCCATCTGTGACTCCAGGGCGCGGCGGACGTCGACCAGGTCCTCCAGGATCGACAGCTCGGCGTCGTGCCGGATGCTGGCGGCCAGCACAACGGGGTCGAGCAGGTCCCAGTCCTCGGTTTCGCGCACGGTGGTGCCCTGACCCTGCTGCACCTTGACCAGCCGCATGGCCTCCAGGGACTTCACGGCCTCACGGATCACGGTGCGACTGACCGAGAACATCTCGCACAGCACGGGCTCGATCGGCAGCGCACTGCCGGGCGAGATCTCACCGCCGACGATCCGGTCGACCAGGTCCTCGACCACCGCGGTGGCCAGTCGGCGCGGGCGGCGCGGCCAGCCCGGCAGCGCCTGGGCGGTCTGCTCGTCGAGGCTCACGGTTGTCCGTTTCGTCGCCGGTGCTGGTCCCGGGATCATACCCTTGACGGCATTCGTATTACGAATTATGTTGCCGCCGTGCGCATCACCGACGTGGCCACGTTCCGCATCCCGCTCCCCGGCGCCAAGCCCGCCTTCGTCTGGCGGCGCGGCCTGCTGGGATCGAGCCCGGACGGCGAGGCGGCGGTGCTGCGCATCGGCACCGACGAGGGCGTCTCCGGCGTCGCCATCGCGACCCGTCCGGGGCTGGCGGCCGCGGTGCCCGACGCCGTCGACCGAGTGCTGCGCGACGCCCTGACCGGCCAGGATCCGCGGCAACGCGAGTTTCTGTGGCACCGGATGTGGGAGCTGGACCGCACCGAGGAGTTTCCGCTGCCGCTGCTCGGCCTGGTCGACATCGCGCTGTGGGACCTGGCCGGGCGACTCACCGGGCAGCCGGTGTGGCAGGTGCTCGGCGGTTTCCGGACCAAGATCCCCGCGTACGCCTCGACCGTCACGTTCCGAGACGTCGACGAGTACCTGGACGTCGCCACACAGTGCCTTGAGCTGGGCTATCAGGCGATCAAGCTGCACGCGTGGGGCGACGCCCGGGCCGACGCCGACCTCGGGCACAAGCTGCGCGCGCACGTCGGCGACGGCGTGCCGCTGATGTACGACGGCTCGGCCGGCTTCGATCTGCCGGACGCGATCTACCTGGGGCAGGCCCTGCACGATGCCGGTTTCCTCTGGTACGAGGAGCCGATGCGCGAGTTCAACGTGGCCGCGTACGGGCAGCTGGCCCGCGCGGTGCGGATTCCCTTGCTGGTGGCGGAAACCTCGGACGGCGCGCACATGAACACCGCCGACTTCATCGCCGCCGGCGCCGCCACCTTCGGCGTGCGGGCCAGCGCGACCATGCGGGCCGGCATCTCCGGCGCCATGCGGACCGCGCACCTGGCCGACTCCTACCGGCTGCGGGCCGAGGTGCTGGGCGACGAGATCCCGAGCCGGCACCTGGCCATGGCCATCTCCAACACCACCTACTACGAGTCGCTGGTCACCGCGAACCCGGTGCGCCCCAAGGCAGAGATCGACGCCGAGGGCTTCGTGCACGCCCCGGCCGGCCCGGGCATCGCACTGCCGGCCGGCCTGAACTACCCGGCCGAGCTGGAACCGTACGTCGAGGTGCTTACAGAGAGGTAAGACCTATGCGCACCATACCTCTTACCGTCGCGGTACTGGCCATCGCGCTGAGCGTGGTCGGTTGCAGCCGCAACGCCGTCCACAGCGACCAGTCGGCGCTCGCGCCCGGGCAGGTCAAGGTCGCGCTGGTGCCGGGCGGCCCGCACCCGTACTTCCAGCCGTGGAAGGACGCCCTGCAACAGGCCAAGGCCGACTTCAAGCTGGGCGACGTCACGTTCAACGAGACCTCGGCATGGAACCAGACCACCCAGAACTCGGTGCTGAAGTCGTTGGCTGCACAGGGTTTCAATGCCTTCGGCGTGTTCGGGGTGTCCCCGGACACGATCAACTCGACCTTCGGCGACTTGAAGAAGCAGGGCTTCCACCTGGCGTCGCTGGGATCGTGTCCCGCCGGTGACACCGACAACGCGGACTTCTGCCTGGCCACGGATGTGCAGCAGGCGGCGTACAAGGCGGCCAGGTCGGCGATCGAGGCGATGGGCGGGTCCGGGAACCTGGTGCACCTGACCGGGAACAAGACGGACTCCAACACCACTCGCCGGATCCAGGGCGTGCAGCAGGCGATCGACGAGACCGGCGGCAAGGTCACGTTGATCCAGACCGTCACCGACATCGACACCGATCTGCAGACCGCGCAGAAGGCGGTGGCCGACCTGATCGCCGCGAAGGGCGCGCAGATCAACGGGATCGTCACCACCGCGTACAACCCGGCGGTGGCATCGGCGGCCGCGGTGAAGGCGGCCGGGCTGCCGGTGAAGGTGGTGGCCATCGACGACGACCCGACCATTCTCGGCGACATCAAGGACGGCTCGGTCACCGCATCGGTGGTGCAGAATCCGGTCGGCCAGGCCTACATCGGCTCGTACGCACTGTCCAAACTGGCCGGTGGCTGCACCATGAAGACCGCCGGCCAGGTGGTCGACTCCGGCTCGTTCGTGGTCACCAAGGACAACGTGGCCACCTACGACACGCAGCGCCAGCAGCAGACCGTCCAGCTGCGCAAGGACTTCGACGACAAGTACCTGACCTGCTCATGAGGATTCCGTTCTGGGCCAATCCGCGGCTCGGCCTGCTCGTCGTGATCGTCGCGCTGGTCGCGGTGTTCACCGCGCTGCGGCCGGCCTTCCTCGACGTGGGTCTGACGATCGTGCCCATGCAGTCCGACCTGACGGTCTTCGTCGTGGTCGGGCTGGCGCAGCTGGCCGTGCTGTCGTTGGGGCACATGAACCTTGCCGTCGGGAGGATGGCCGCCGTGTCGGCGTTCGCCGCCGGCTGGGCCTATGACAAGCTCGACGTACCCCTACCCGTCGGGCTGGTCATCGGCCTGGCCGTCGGCGGCTTGGTCGGCGCGGCCGCCGGCTGGACCATTGCCGCCACCGGCGTGAACTCCTTCGTGGTCACGCTGGCCATGGACTTCGCGCTGATCGGGCTGGTTTCCCTGCTGTACAGCACTTTCAGTGACGGCGTCGCCTTCCATGTCGCGCCGGCCGGGCTGGACATCCTGCGCGGCGACACCTTCGCCGACTACTGCATGGGCGATCTCTGCGGGCCGCCGATCCCGTTGGTCGCGCCGATCGCACTCGTCGCGGCCGTGGCTGTCGGCGTGTTCTTCCGGAATTCGCGACTGGGGCGGGAAATCCTGATGACCGGCTCCAACCTCAAGGCGGCCGAGCTGTCCGGCATCCCCACCGGCCGGCGCATCATCCAGGCCCATGCCTTGTCCGGACTGTTGGCCGCCCTGGCCGGTTTCCTGCTGGCCGTCGACAACGGCGCCTTCTCCGCCGACATCGGCGGCGCGTTCCTGCTGCCCTCGTTCCTCGGGCCGGTGCTCGGCGGCACGCTGTTGGCCGGCGGCGCGGTGAGCGTGCTGGGCACGGTGTTCGGCGCCGCGCTGACCGAGGTGATCCAGACCGGCTTGAACCTGCTCCAGTTCGAGGTGGAGAAGTTCAAGATATACATCGGCATCGTGCTGCTGGTGGCGCTGTCGCTGGACCGGCTCCGGCACGTGCTGGCCGAGCGCAGGGCCACGACGCAACGGCCGGGTGATGCGGCATGACGGTCCTCGCACAGAGGTTTTCGCTGCGCGGCACCGAATTCACCCTGGCCGTCCTGGCGGTGCTGGCCTACATCGTGCTGGCGCTGACCACCCACGGCAGTGTGCTGCACGGCGACACCCTGACCGCGATCTTCCAGTTCCTGGCCGTGCCCATGGTGATCGGCCTGGCGCAGATGGTGGTACTCGGCGTCGGGCAGATGAACCTCAGCGTCGGTGTGGTCACAGGGTTCTGCGCGATGGTGACGGCCTGGCTGATGGTCGACGTCGGCCTGCCGGCCTGGCTGGCGCTGATCGCGGGCATCGCCACGGGCGCGGCGATCGGGTTGGCCAACGGGCTGATCGTGGTCCTGACCAGGATCAACGGCTTCATCGTCACGCTGGCCACGATGACCGTGATCGACGGCCTCCGCTACGGCGTGCACGGCACGGCGACGTATCAGGGTTACTCGCCCGGGCTGACCGGGCTGGGCCAGGGGTCGGTTCTCGGCGTGCCGACGGTGTTCCTGGTGGCGGTGCTGGTGGCGATCGCGGTGGCGGTGTTCTTCCGGCACGTGGCGGCCGGCCGCCGGCTGCTGGCCAGTGGCGGAAACCCGTTGGCAGCCAGGCTTTCCGGGGTCTCCAATGACCGGTCACTGGTGCTGGCCCACCTGCTGTCGGGGCTGCTGGCCGGCGTCGCCGGCGTGATCGTGGTGGCGCTGAGCGGCTCGGTCAACGCGACCATCGGCGACGACCTGCTGCTGCCGAGCTTCGCGGCGCCGATCATCGGCGGCGTGGCATTGGCCGGTGGCGCGGTGAGCGTGCTCGGCACCTGCCTGGCGGCGCTGATCGTGCGGCTGGTGGACGTGGCCCAGGCCCAGTACTCGATCAACCCGGACTGGGTGGACCTGATCGTCGGCGCGGTGGTGCTGGGCACGGTGCTGATCACGCAGCTGCGCGGAAGGACGGTGAAATGACCGTCACGGCGGAAAAACTGGTGAAGGTGTTCCCCGGTGTCCGGGCGCTGGACGAGGCGACGCTGCGGCTGGAGCCGGGCAGCGTGCACGCGCTGCTGGGCGAGAACGGGGCCGGCAAGAGCACCCTGATCAAGATCATGACGGGCGTGCTGCGGCCGGACGGCGGTCGCATCGTGCTGGCCGACGGCAGCGAGGCGCATTTCGGCGGTCCGCACGACGCCCAGCGGGCCGGCATCGGCGTGGTGCACCAGGAACGGAACCTGATCCCGGCCTTCTCGGTGGCCGAGAACATCGCGCTTTCCGCGGTGCCGCAACGGTTCGGCTTCGTGGACCGGAACGCCATGCGCGCGATCGCCCACCGCTGCCTGGACCGGCTCCAGGTCGAGCTGGACGTGGACCGGCCGGTGTCCTCGCTGTCGGTGGCGCAGATGCAGTTGGTGGAGATCGCCAAGGCGCTGGCCGTGGACACGCAGGTGCTGCTGCTCGACGAGCCGACGGCCTCGCTGACCTCGGACGAGGCCGACCGGCTGTTCGCGGTGATGCGGGCGCTGCGCGAGCACGGGCACGCGATCGTGCTGGTCAGCCACAAGTTGGACGAGGTCTTCGCCATCGCCGACACCGTCACGGTTCTCCGCGACGGGCGCAGCGTCGCGCAGGCGCAGCCGCTGTCCGGCTTCGGCCACAACGAGATCGTCGATCTCATGGTCGGCCGGGCCCACGCGGTGTTGGAGCTGGCCCGCACGCCGGTCGACCGCAACGCCGTGCCGGCGCTGGAACTCGACGGCGTCAGCACCGCCGACGGCCATCGGGACGTGTCGCTGGCCGTACGCCCGGGTGAGATCGTCGGCCTGTACGGCCTGGTCGGCGCCGGCCGCAGCGAGCTGGCGCGGGCCGTGCTCGGCCTCGACAAGATCACCGCCGGCACCGTGAAGATCCGCGGCGAGCTGGCCCGGATCCGCGACGTCGGCGAGGCGCTGAGCCGCTACCGGATGGGCTACGTCACCGAGAACCGCAAGGAGGAAGGCATTTTCCTGGAGCAGCCGATCAGCCGCAACATCGCCGTCACGGTGTGGCGGCGGCTGGCCCGTTTCGGCCTGGTGCGGGCCGCCGACGAGAACTCGCTGGTCTCGACCTACCAGGAACGCCTGGGCCTGCGGCTTTCCGGGCCGGCGCAGCTGGCCGGGCAGCTCTCCGGCGGCAACCAGCAGAAGGTCAGCCTGGCCAAGTGGCTGGCCGCCGACTGCGACATCCTCGTCATCGACGAGCCGACCGTCGGCATCGACGTGCGCACCAAGGCCGCCTTCCACGAGCTGATCGTCGGACTCGCCGCCGACGGCCTGGCCATTCTGCTCATCTCGTCCGACCTGCCGGAAATGGTGACGCTGGCCGACCGCGTGCTGGTCATGCGCGACCACCAGGTGGTCGGCGAGGTGGCCAACGACCATCACTATGAGCGCACCTCACAGGCGGTAGGACGGTTACTGCACGCAGTGCCTTAGCCGGTCGCACGTAGTCCCCCAGCCGCCCTGGACGCCGAATTTAACTAAGGCTACCCTCACTCGGCGGACAAGGGCGGCAGGATTGGGGTGAGGTGTTGATGGCTGGCGCCAAGCGAGGGCGGGTCCGGTGACCGCCGGCGACACTCTCACCCGGACCGAGGCGGCGCGGGTGTCCGTGGCGCGCGGCAGCCGGTTTCGCCGCTGGTTGCGCCGGCGGCCGACCCGCCGCGCCATGGTCCTCGCGCACCGATGGACTTCGTTGGTGTTGGGCCTTTTCCTCGTCATCGAGACGACCACGGGCGCGATCCTGCTGTACCGATCGGAGTACTTCCGCGCCACGCACGCCGAGCTGTACCAGCACACCGACAGCGCGAGCCCGATCGGCCTGAGCCAGGCCCGGGACATCGTGCGGCAGGCGCACCCGGACTTCACGGCGGCCTGGGTGAGCAACGACAACGGCATCCTCGCGGTCGGCGATCCCACCTACAGCTCTGTCTACGCCGTCGATCCCGGCACCGGCCACATCAACGGCCACGCCGACATCAACGACGGCTTCATGGGCCTGCTGACCAATCTCCACGACTGCGCGCTGACCTGTCAGACCGAGACCGGCTATGTGGCCTGGCTGGCCACGCCGATCTTCGGCCAGGCGCTGGGCAACATCCTGTTGGTGATCCTGGGACTGCTGATGATCCTGTTGGCGATCACCGGTGTGATCACCTGGTGGCCGACCTTCCGCCGGCTGTCGCACGGCTTTCGGGTACGGCTCAAGCGCGGCCGCTTCGCCCGGGACTACGACCTGCACAACGTGATCGGCATCGTCGCCGTGCCGTTCGTGCTGATGTGGGGCGTCACCGGCGCGGCGTTCGGTATGCCGGCGGTGGAAAACGCCTGGCTGGCCATCACCGGCGGCACCTCGGCCGACCCCGACCGCTACTCGTTCACCCCTGCCGGCAGAGGCGGTCCCGACATCGGGCTCGACACCGCGGTTTCCTCGGCGCTGCGACGTTATCCGGGCGACGTCCGCTACGTGAGCCTGCCGGCCGAGAACGCCGACTACTACAGCGTGTCCCTCTCCGGCTCGTACGCTCCCTATGGCGCGCGGGCGTTCTTCGGCGGCGACGTCTTCGTGTACGTCGACGCCCGCGACGCCGGCCATTTGTCCGTTGTGGACAGTGGTGTCGGTGAGCCGGCGGCGAACACGTTCTACGAGAAGGTGTTCGAGCCGGCGCACTTCGGCTGGCTGGTCAACGGCTGGTGGCGGATCATCTGGGTGGTCCTCGGCCTCACCCCGCTGGCCCTCATGATCACCGGCCTGTCGACCTGGTTGTTCCGTACCCGGACCAAACGCCGCCGGGCCCGGGCGTGATCGAGCCGCTGGCCTTCGCCACCACCGCCGCCTGTGCACTGCTGGCGTTGGCCTGCCTGATCTTCGCGGCCCGGTATCGTTTCCAGTACATGGTGCCGTACCTGGTCGGCGTCGAGCTGGCGCTGCTCGTGCAGACGGTGGCCATCATCATCGCGCGCAGCGGCGGCTATCAACCGCGGGCGTCGGGCGAGAACTGGGCGTACGTGGTGACGGCGCTGCTGACGCTGCCGCTGCTGGCCCCGCTGGCCCGCCGTCCGCGCTGGTGGTCGGCGGTGATCCTCGCCGTGGCGCTGGCGGTGCTGGCGGTCGTGGTCGTCAGGCTACAGACGACGTGGCGGCACTGACGCGCCTCGGCCGGGTCAGGAACCGCCGGCAGGGCGTCTCCACGTACTCGTGCAGCGCCCACGCCAACCCCAGTGACACGACAAAAATGCCGGCCACCACGAACAGTTCGGCGGTGCTGTGCAGCCGCACCAAGCCGGGCGCGGCCCGCCGGACCACGCGGATCACCAGCAGGTGGGCCATGTAGAAGGCGAACGAGAGCTCGCCGAGCCGGACCATCGTCGGCGACCGCCAGAACGACTGCTCGTTGCGCAGGTCGGCCACCGCGGCGGCCGGGATGAGCACGCCGAAGCCGATGATCGTCGCGACCGAGAAGGCGTACTGGCCGGGCCACACCGGCACCAGGAAGTAGCTGACCAGCATCACCCCGACCGCGATCTCCAGCCGCGGGCCACGCCACGCCTGCAGCGCGACGAGCCGGGCCAGGGCCACGCCGAGCGTGAACTCGCCGAGCCGCGCGGCCGGGAACGCCTGGAGCCAGTGCACCGGATACTCGCCCTGCACGTAGGCCGGCAGGACCACCAGGCCCACGCTGACCAGTGCGAACACCCACGCGCCGCGGGCCGAGAGCCGTCGCGCCAGCGCGCCCCAGACCGGGAACGTCAGGTAGAAGAACGCCTCGCAGGCCAGCGTCCAGCTGACCGTGTTGAGCGACTGCTGCTGGCCCGGGAGCCACGAGTGGATCAGGAACAGGTTGGCCAGAAAGCTGCCCAGGTCCGGCACGGCATAGAAGTTGTCCGGCCGAACGAGCTGTCCGAGGGTCGCGCCGAGCAGCACCGCCAGCAGGGCCGTGACGATGTGCACCGGGTAGATCCGGGCCAGCCGGCGCCGCCAGAACCGCAACGGGCTGTCACCGGGCCGGACCGACCACATCAGCACGAAACCCGACAGCACGAAGAAGAACGAGACCCCGATCTCCCCCGCGCCGAACAGCAGCGACGCCACCTTCGAGCCGGCGCTGGCCGGATCGAGCATCGAGGTGACGACGATGTGCAGGCAGAACACCATGAACGCGGCGGCCCAGCGCATTCCGGTCAGTGACGGCAGGTCGGCACGGGTGACGGTCACGGGAAGACATACGCCTCTCGATCGGGTGACGGTTCGCCCGCCAACATACGTCACCTCTCCGATGACTCCTCACGCGCTGTGCGCGACTGTTGAACTCCCGGTGTCCCCGCGATGAACGGATCCAGTCATGACGCACCTTCCAGCGACAGCCCATAGTCAGCACGAGACCCATGACAGCTGGAACCTCATCGCCCGCGGGGAGACGCCGACACAGCGGCTGGACCGCAACTACGCCGAGCTGCTGCAGGAGATCCGGGTGGCGCAGACGGGCGTGCAGCTGCTGCTGGCCTTCCTGCTGTCGCTGGCCTTCACGCCGAAGTTCGGGTCGTTGGGCGAGTTCGACCGGGGCGCGTTCGTGGCCAGCCTGGTGCTCGGCGCGGCGGCTACGGCGCTGCTGATCGCGCCCGCCCCCGTGCACCGGCTGGTGTTCCAGCACCGACTCAAGCGGCAGCTCGTCCACCTGACCAGCGGCCTGGCCCTGTCCGGGCTGGTGCTGCTGATGCTGTCGCTGGCCTCGGCGTTGATGCTGATCCTGGATGTGGTGCTGGGCAAGGAGTGGGCCGGCATGCTCACCGCCGGCATCGTCAGCTGGTTCTCGCTGTGGTGGTACGTCGTGCCGCTGTGGCTGCGCTGGCGGCGGGGGCAGTCACCCAGGATGCGTCGCCGGGCCGTGCACACGGCCCAGTTGCCGCGGCAGCGTTGAAGCCGGCGCCCTTGTCGACCATCTGAATCCGCCGGCTCTGACGCCCCGAATCGCGCGGCGGCCGAGTGGCGCGGCCTCGACTCGCGCGATGTCCGGGCCGGCGGAGCCGCCGCCGGCCGGGCCCTCCTCAGGCCCGGCCGGCGCGGCCTTTCCCTACGTCAACCCGATGCGGCGTGCCGCAGACTCGCATCGCGCGCCCGGCCGGCGCGGCCTTTCCCTACGTCTCAACCGGATGCGGCCTGCCGCAGGCTCGCCTCCCGCGCGATGTCCGTGCGGGTGCGGACCTGGAGCTTGGCCAGGATGTGCGAGACGTGCGTGGTCACCGTGCGCCTCGACACGAACAACCGCTCGGCGATCTGCGGGTTGGACAGTCCGGCCACCACCAGCTGGGCCACCGTGGCCTCGGCCGGCGTGAGGCTGTCCCAGCCGGTCTTGGCCCGACGGTGCTTGACCTTCGGGCCGCGCCGCAGGCCCAGCCCGCGCAGCATCGACTGGGCCCGGGCCAGCTGCCACTCGGCGCCCAGCTCCGCGTACAGGTCCAGGGCCCGCGACGCCGCCGCCCGGGCCGAGCTCGACTGTCCGTTGTGGACGAACGCGACGGCGGCGGCCTCCAGGGCCAGCGCCCGGGCCAGCGGCCGGCCGCACTCGCGATAGGCGGTGGCCGCGCGCAGCAGCTCCTCGCCGTCCCCCTCGACCAGCCCCCGGCAGTACGCCGCGGCCCCGATCCGGTGCCCCACCACGGAATCCGCCGCCATGTCGACGACCTTCCCGGTGATCTCCCTGGCGGTGCCCAGGTCGCCGACCGCGACCGCGAGCCGAACGACCTCCGGCAGCACGTCGTCGAAGTCGACCGAGTCGCGCAGCGCGGCCAGCGCCTCGTCCAGCCGGCCGGCCTGCTCGTGCACCAGGCTGGTGACCAGCGCCATGTGCAGCACCGGCCGGCCACCCACCTGCGCCGCCCGCACGACGGCCAGATGCCGTTGCGCGGCAGCGTGATCACCGCGGTGCAGCTTGACCAACGCGGCGATGCTGTGGTCGGACGCCGCCACCACCGGGTTCCTGAGCTCGTCGGCCAGCAGATCGACGTCCACCAGCGCCTCGTCCCAGCGGCCCGAGTCGTACGACATCTGCACGAGGGCACTCTGCGCCTGGGCCAGCCGCACGGTGTTGCCGACGTGCTCGGCCAGCTGCCGCACGTCCTGCGCGGCGGCCACCGCCTCGTCACAGCGGTCGACGCCACCGAGCGCCACCGCGCGGTTGATCCGCAGCAGCAGGCTGAGCTCGGCGGTCGCGCCGTCGCGGCCGATCACCCGTACGGCGTGGTCCAGCAGGTCCAGCGCGCCGGCCATGTTGCCGCGCAGGATGAGCACGATGCTGCGCACGTGCAACGACCAGCCGACCGCCCACTCGTCGGCCGGCGCGGCATCGGCGGCGTCCAGCGCGGCCTTTTCGGCGGCGTCGGAATCGCCGAGATTCCAGTGCGCCCGCGCGGTGAGCACGAGCAGTCGGGCGCGCGCCCGGCCGGTGGTGCCCGGATCGGAGAGCGCGCGGTCCAGCTCGACCAGCGACTGGGCGACATGGCCGCTCATACTGCGGCACTGCAGGAGAATGTGGTGCAGCCACACGATCTGCACGGCGTCCGCGGACAGCTCGAGCGCCCGGGTGGCGACCTGCTCGGCCTCGTCGAAGTCGCCGGTGCGGTAGAGCGCGTCGGCGAACCGGCTGGCCAGCGACAGCCGCCGGGCGTCCCACCGCGGCGTGGCCAGCACCCGGCGGAACAGGTCGACCGCGGCCGACGGCGACTGGCCGACGAGCGCGCCGGCGTTGTCGCACAACCAGTCCACGGTCCACTCGTCGGCGCCGGAGGCCACCAGCAGCTGCTTGGCCACGCGTTCGACCGGGGCGCCCGAGCCGTCGAGCAGTCGGGCCGCGTCCAGGTGCCAGGCCGTCCGCACCGGCGGCGACATGCGTTCGTACAAGGCGGATCGCACCAACGCGTGTCGAAACGACAGGCCGTCACCGGCCTCGACCAGCACGCCGGCCGTGGCCGCCTGATCCAGCGCCGGCAGCAGCTCGGCGACCGAGCGGCCGAGCACAACGCCGAGATCGGCCACGGAGAACACGACCCCGATCAGCGTCGCGGCCCGCAGCACGTGTCGGGTCTGTTCCGACAGGAAGTCCAGCCGGTGGTCGATCGCGGCGGCCAGCGAGCCCGGCCGGGCCGCGCCACCGGCCAAAGCGCTGACGAGTTCCGTTGTGTACAAAGGGTTTCCGGCCGCGTCCTCGGCCTGCCGAAGCAGTTCGTCGGTCGGCCGGGCGCCGACCAGCCGAGCCACCAGCTCGCCGATCGCGTCGGCCGGCAGCGGGCCCAGGCCGATCTGGCCGTCGGGCCCGAGCTGCCGCCACAGCGCGGACAGGTCGTCCCGCACCGGGACCGGCCGCAGCGTGCCGATCAGCAGCAGCGGCAGCTGGTTCACGAGCTTGAGCAGTCGGCTGAACACCGCGACCGTGACCTTGTCGGCCCACTGGAGGTCGTCGATCGCCAGCACCACCGGCCCGTCGGCGCACAGCTCCTCGACCATGCCCAGCACGCGCTCCGCCGCGACGGCAGTGGGATCGAGCACGGTCGGCACCTCGCCGCGCAGCAGCCGCAGCACCGATCGGCCGTCGTCGGACCGCTCCGCGCGCAGGGCCTCCAGCAGCGGCAGCAGGGGCAGCAGCCGGCCGAGTTCGTCGCCCGCGCCCCAGTGCACGCGGCAGCCGTTGTCCAGCGCCGCGTCACACACCGTGCGCAGCAGCATGGTCTTGCCGATGCCGGGTTCGCCGTCGATCAGCGCCGCGCCGCCCCGGCCACCGGCGAGGCCATGAACCCGGGCGGTGAGCCGGGCAAGCTCACGGCCGCGCCCGATCAGCATGCGCGTCAGAATACAACAAAAACGGGAGCTGAACAAGACATTTCATTCATTCGAACCATTAGAGGTGAACACCGGAAGACACAATTGCTGCTTACTGTTCATTCACCGCTGGTCCGAGTGTCATACGTCGACTGCCACCCTGGGTGTCGAATCGCGCACCACCTGTGTACTGATGCGAAGTCATCACGGAGGAACAATGCGCTTCACCATGGCCGTCGTGGCGATCGCACTCGCCATTTTCGCTGGTGCCGGGGCTGTCGCCGGCGCCGTCACGCCGCAGACGAACAGTTCCGCGGCCCCCGCCATCGGCATGCCCTACGACTAGCCGGCCTATTTCACTCTCGTTCTTTACGAGTCGTCCGCCCCAGCAATGAGGCTGGGCGCACGGCCGCGCCGCCGAATCGGGAACGTGCCGAGTCGGCGGCCTGGTCCGCTTCCCGCCAGCCTCGCTCCGGGGCGTCCATGAACAGTTGTTCGCCGATCTCGGACGCGTGGGCCAATTGCTCCACCCGTACACCGATCAGCCGAACGGCGCCATACGGAACGTTCTCGGTCAGCAGTTTCACCGCGGCTTGATAGACCTCCTGGGTGACATCGGTGGCCACCTGGAGGGTCTTCGAGCGGGTGATCGTGGTGAAGTCCTCGAACCGCACCTTGATCGACACGGTCCGGGCGCGCAGGCCGCGGGCCCGCAGCGAGGACGCCGTCCGCTCGGACAGGTGCAGCAGCTCCCGCTTGAGCAGCTCCCGGTCGTGGTGATCGACCTCGAACGTCTCCTCGGCGCCGATCGACTTCTCCGCCGAGTCCGGCACCACCGCCCGCGAGTCGAACCCGTTGGCCAGCGCGTACAGATGATCGGCCGCGGCCACGCCGACCACCCGGCGCAGCCGCGTGACCGGGGCCGCCGCCACGTCGCCGACCGTGTGCATGTCGATGCGTTCCAAGGCTTCCGCGCTGCGCGCGCCGACGCCCCACAGCGCCGACACCGGCAGCGGGTGCAGGAACGCCAGCATCTGCTCCTTGGGCACCACCACCATGCCGTCCGGCTTGGCCAGGCCCGAGGCCAGCTTGGCCACGAACTTCGTCGAGGCCACCCCGACCGAGCAGTTCACCCCGGTCCGCGCCAGCACGTCCGTCCGCAACTGGGCGCCGATCTTCGACGGCGTCGTGCGCAGCCGCTTGAGCGCGCCCGAGACGTCCAGGAACGCCTCGTCCAGGCTGAGCGGCTCGACCAGCGGCGTCAGCTCCCGGAACAGGTTCATGACCGTGCGGGACGCCTCCGTGTACAGCTCGAACGTGGGCGAGATGAACACCGCGTGCGGGCACAGCCGGCGGGCCCGCGTGGTCGGCATCGCCGAGCGGACGCCGAAGCCACGGGCGATGTAGTTGGCCGAGGACACCACACCCCGGTTGCCGGTGCCGCCCACGATCACCGGCTTGTCCCGCAGCTCCGGCCGCTCGCGGATCTCCACCGACGCGTAGAAGGCGTCCATGTCGACGTGCAGGATCGGGCAGCCGGTGTCGTCCGGCCACAGCGTGTCGGACACCCGGAACCGCTCCACCAGGCCGCGGGGCAGATTTCCGCTGCGCCCCATGCCGCACCCCTCGATCACACGTTCGACTCGGACCCGCCGAGTCTAGCCGCGAGGTCCGACACTCCCGCCCCTGTGGTCCACATGTGGCGCTGGAAGTCGACTGTGGTCCACAGGTGGCCCGGGCTCGTAACTGTGAGTGCGGCCAGTCGTTTGGCGGAGTGTCACCCGTGCGGGTGGCACGGGACGATCTCAGTCCCGGTTCGTGACGTGAGTCACCTTGGAGGCGGAATGTCACCCTGCGGCAGATCCCGAATCCTCACCATCCTCGCGCTGGCCGCCGCCGCGCTCGTGCCCCTGTCCCTGACCGCCCCCGCGGCCCAGGCCGCGCCGCTGCTGTCCGGTGGCCTGGTCGACCTCGGCTGCGCCACGAGCCAGGCTCACTTCCACTGCCTGGGCAAGGCGATCAAGTCGCCGAACGGGCCCGGCCCGCTGACCGTGACCACCCCCGTCGGCCTCGCGCCGGCCGACATCCAGGCCGCCTACGGCCTGACCGGCAAGACCTCCGGCGGCCGTACCGTGGCCATTGTGGACGCCATGGACGCGCCGACCGCCGAGGCCGACCTCGCCGTCTTCCGCAGCAAGCGCGGGCTGTCCCCGTGCACCACGGCCAACGGCTGCTTCAAAAAGGTCAACCAGAACGGCGCCGCCAGCCCGCTGCCGGCCGGCGACTACGGCTGGGCCGAGGAGATCAGTCTCGACCTCGACACCGTCTCCGCCACCTGCCCCGACTGCCACATCCTGTTGGTGGAGGCCAATTCCCCCGACACCGATCCCTTGATGACCGCCGTCGACACCGCCGCCAGCACTTCCGGCGTCGTGGCCATCTCCAACAGCTACGGCGGCGCCGAGGACGGCACCATCACCGCCGCCGACGTGCACCTCAACCACCCGGGCATCGCCGTCACCGCCTCCTCCGGCGACTCCGGCTACGGCGTCAGCTGGCCCGCCTCCTCGCCGTACGTCACCGCCGTCGGCGGCACCACTCTCACCAAGGCCGCCGGCACCCCTCGCGGCTGGACCGAGAAGGCGTGGTCCGGGGCCGGCAGCGGCTGCTCCGCCATCGAGCCCAAGCCCGCGTGGCAGCACGACGCCGGCTGCGCCAAGCGCACCGTCGCCGACGTCTCCGCCGACGCCGACCCCGCCTCCGGTCTGGGCATCTACGACACCTACAACAGCTGCGGCACCAGCTCGTTCTGCGACTTCCTCATCGCCTTGGGGTTGGCCCAGGGCGCTGACGGCTGGGTACAGGTCGGCGGCACCAGCCTGTCGTCGCCCATCATCGCCAGCGTCTACGCGCTGGCCGGCAACTCCGTGACGTCGGGCTCCTACCCGTACGCCCACACGTCCGGGCTGAACGACGTCACCACCGGCTCCAACGGCAGCTGCGGCGGCACCTACCTCTGCACCGCCGTCGTCGGCTACGACGGCCCGACGGGCCTCGGCACCCCCAACGGCACCACCGGCTTCTGACGGCCCGATCGCCCGCCGACCCGGTCAGGGCCGGCGGGCGAGGGCGTGCAGGCGGGAGGCAACGTCGCGCAACGGGGGCTGGGTGGCGGCGGCGACCTCGAGCTGCGCAAGCGCTTCCGCGGCGCCGGGATTGCCCTCCAGCACCGCGCCGGGCACGAGGTCGGCGACGACGCCGTAGCCCTGGAGGAGCTCGACGTCCAGGCCGGCGTCGCTCAAGGCCGACCGCAGGCTGTCCACGTCGAATCGGCGCTTGAGGGAGTCGTCGGGCAGCTGGCCGTCGGGGTCGTCGAGCAGCTGACGGGCGTCGACGAGGCGGCCGGCCAACACGCGGTTGATCAGGGCGGCATAGCGGTTGGCGACCAGCACGGACACCGCGCCACCGGGGGCGGCGGCGCCGGCCAGCTGGGACAGCGCGGCCGGCAGGTCGTCGACGAACTCCAGCACGCCGTGGCCGAGGACCAGGTCGGCGTGGCCGGCGGGGACAAGATCGGCCAACAGGTCGGTGTCGCCCTGCACGGCGGTGACGTGGTCGGCGACGCCGGCTTCGACGGCCCGCCGCTGCAGCGTGGCCAGGGCGTTCGGGCTGGGATCGACGACCGTGACCAGGCAGCCCGCGGCGGCCAGCGGCACGGCCCACACGCCGGAGCCACCGCCGACGTCCAGCACGCGGGGCGGCTCGGCGTGCCGGCGGCGGACCGCGGCCAGCTCGGTGTCGAGCGCCAGACGGACGGCATCGGGTCGCATGGGCCCGAGTCTATGGGTGTGCCGGTGTCGTGATCTGCGCGGCTTGTCGGAGACCGTAGGCTGCCCGTGTGCATACGGTTGCGGTGTTGAGCCTCAAGGGCGGTGTCGGCAAGACGACGGTTGCCTTGGGCCTGGCCTCGGCGGCGTTGCGCCGGGGAGTGCGCACCCTGGTGGTGGACCTGGACCCGCAGTGCAACTCGACGGCGACGCTGGAACCGGCCGAGACCGAGGCCACCCTGTTCGACGTGCTGCAGAAGCCGACCCTGGAGAACGTGCGGGCGGCGATCACCCCCAGCGGCTGGGGCGAAGGCGTCGACGTGCTGGTCGGCGCCGAGGAGGTGGAGGGGCTCAACCACCCCGACCCCGGCACGAGCAAGCTCAGCCGGCTGGAGACGGCCCTGGCCGCCGTGCACGACATGCTGGAGGAGGACGAGCAGCCGTATCAGCTGGTGCTGCTGGACTGTCCGCCGTCGCTGGGCCAGCTGACCCGGTCGGCACTGGTCGCGGCGGACCGGGCGCTGCTGGTCACGGAGCCGACGATGTTCGCGGTGTCCGGCGTGCAGCGGGCGTTCGAGGCGGTGCAGGCCGAGCGCGAGGCCCACAACCCCGAGCTGCAGCCGCTGGGCGTGGTGGTCAACCGGGTGCGACCGCGCTCGCACGAGCACCAGTTCCGCATCGACGAGCTGCGGGACATCTTCGGCCCGCTGGTGATGCCGGTGGCGCTGCCGGACCGGCTGGCGGTGCAGCAGGCGCAGGGCGCGTGCATGCCGATCCACATGTGGAACACGCCGGGGGCCCGCGAGGTGGCGCTGGCGTTCAACCTGCTGCTGGCCCGGGTGCTGCGGTCCCGGAGCAGGCGGACCCGATCGGTGTTCGCGCCGGCCGAGGACGAGGTCTACGACGAGACCGTCGAGGAAGAGACTCCCGACGAAGAGGCCCCCGAGGAAGAGAGCCCCGAGGAAGAGACCGTCGCGGAGGAGGCCGTCGCCGACGAGCACGCGCCGCCGGACGCCGGTCCGATCGGGCGGCCGCAGTTCATGGAACCGCACCTGCCCTGATGCCCGAGGGCGACACGGTCTTCCTCACCGCGCACCGGCTGCACGACGCGTTGGCCGGCAACACGTTGACGCGCGGGGAGATCCGCCACCCCGAACTGTCCAGTGTGGACCTGACCGGCCGCGAGGTGGCCGGCGTCGGCTCCGTGGGCAAGCACATCTTCACCCGCCTCCGCGACGGTCTCAGCCTGCACAGCCACCTCCGGATGGACGGCAGCTGGCACCTCTACCGCCCCGGCGAGCACTGGCGCCGACCGTCCCACCAGATCAGGGCGATACTGTCCACTTCGGACCGTTCGGCCGTCGGATTTCTCCTGCACGATCTGGAATTGCTGCCGACGGCCGAGGAGTCTCGGCTGGTCGGTCACCTCGGTCCGGATCTGCTGCACCCGTCCTGGGACGCCGCGATGGCCGCCGAGGCCGTCAGCCGGCTCACCGCCGACCCGTCCCGGCAGCTCGGGCTCGCCCTGCTCGACCAGCGCGTGATGGCCGGCGTCGGCAACCTGTACAAGGCCGAGGTCTGCTTCCTGCTCGGCGTCTCCCCGTGGTCCCCGGTCTCCGCCGTCGACCCGGCCCGAGCCGTCGAGCTCAGCCACAAGTTGTTGCTGCGCAACGCCTGGCGGCCTGAGCAGTCCACCACCGGCGAGCTGGCCCGTGGCCGGCAGCACTGGGTGTACGAGCGACAGGGCAAACGCTGCCTGCGCTGCGGTCACACCGTCGTACGGGCGCCCCAGGGCACCGGACTGCAGCAACGGCCGACCTGGTACTGCCCGCACTGCCAGCCCGGCCCGACGGCGTGACTTTGCTGTAGCGGCAAGTATTGTACGCCGATCAGCCGCTCGGCGAATCCACGTGTATCCGGCGGCGGCGTGTGTACTCTTGACCTCACGGGGGATCTTTCCTGCACGGCCGATGACCACGGGGGTGACCGGCCGCTAGGTCCGCGACACCGAGTTCGCACACACGCCGATGGCGCTCGCTCTGGGGAGGGCGGGCCTCGGCGTACGCACTGAGGGGGTTCAGTGACGACCAAGCACGGCTTCGAGATCCGCGGTCTGGACGTGCCACGCGGGGCCGCCCCGCCCACCGGACGGTTCGGCCGGATGTTTCCGACCCTGCCGTCGCGACCGCCGACCGGGCTGCCGGCGGCGGAGCGGCTGGGGCTGCCGGGCGGCCTGATGGACGGCGGCGACACCACAACACAGCAGGACAGCCCGACCTTGGACGCGGGCTTCACCTTCCTGGGCCAGTTCATCGACCACAACATCACCTTCGACGCCACCGGCAACCTGGGCCGGCAGGTCGACCCGGAGGCGACGACCAACTTCCGGCCGCCGATGCTCGACCTCGACCACCTGTACGGCTCCGGGCCGTTCGCCAGCCCGCTGCTGTACGACACCGACTCGCACAACACCAAGCTGGTGGTGTCGCCGGACGGCGTGGACCTGGCCCGCACGGCCAACGGCACCGCGTTGATCGGCGACCCGCGCAACGACGAGAACCTGCTGCTCAACCAGGTGCACCTGGCGTTCATCAAGTCCACAACCGGGTGGTCGACGGGCTGCGCGACGGCGAGATCACCGACGTGTTCGGCAACCGCTTCCCGCCGCCGCCGCAGGGCGACCCGAACCCGCCGCCCAACGCGTCCATCGCCGATCTGCTCAGCGTCCGCACGTACTGGGACGACCTGTTCGCGGCGGCCCAGCAGATCGTGCGCTGGCACTACCAGTGGATCATCGTGCACGAGTACCTGCCGCTGGTCTGCGGGCAGGACAGCGTGGACCAGATCGACCGGGACGGCCTTCAGTTCTTCGACCCGGGCGGCCACCCGTTCATCCCGGTGGAGTTCGCGGTCGCCGCGTTCCGGTTCATGCACCCAACGATCCGCTCCGACTACACGGTCAACGACAAGCACACGCTGCCGCTGTTCCCGCTGGACTTCCAGGAGCCCACACCGCCGGACCCGCACGACCGCGCCGACCTGCGCGGCGGGCCCGTCGCGCCGGAGTTCGCGGTGGACTTCCGGCACTTCTTCGCCATCGACGGCTCGCGGCCGCAGCGGGCCAAGCGGATCGAGGCCAAGCTGAACGTGCGGCTGCTGGACCTGCCGCCGATCACCGACGTGCCGGCCGAGATCGGCCGTCAGCTGCGTTCGCTGGTGGTGCGCAACCTGCTGCGCAGCGAGGTGCAGCAGCTGCCGTCCGGCCAGGACATCTCCCGCAAGATCGGCCAGGTGCCGCTGACCGAGGCCGAGCTGGGCATCTCCGGGCCGGCCTACCTCTGGTTCTACATCCTCAGGGAGGCCGAGCTGCGCCACCGCGGCGGCCGGCTGGGCTCGGTCGGCGCGACCATCGTCAGCGAGGTGCTGGTGGGGCTGCTCGACGCCGACCCGACCTCGTACCGCTCCACGTACCCGATCTGGACGCCGACGCTGGCCGACAGCGAGGGCCGGTTCGGCATGGCCGAGCTGCTCCGCTTCGCCGGCGTGGTCCCGGACTGAGGGGTTGGCGACGATGGACCTGCTGTTCGTGCAGACGAACAATCCGGCCGGCAACCAGGTGCTGGTGTGCGGCATCGACGACAACGGCGCGCTGGAGATCGTCAACACCCTGGACACCGACGGCGACGGTGGCGCGCACGACGGCCTGACCTTCGATCCGTTGGACTCCCAGGGATCGCTGGTCTACGACCGGCGGCACCGCCTGCTGTTCGCGGTGAACGCCGGCAGCAACACGGTGTCCGTGCTCGGTGGTACCGGTCCGCATCCGCACCTGCGGCAGGTCGTGCCGTCCGGCGGCGTGCTGCCGGTCAGCCTGGCGTTGCGCAACGATCTGCTGTACGTGCTCAACGCCCATGCCGGCGGCTCGATCACCGGCTACCGGATCGCCGGCGGGCAGCTGCACGCCATCGAGGACTCCACGCGTTCGCTGGAGTTGGCCC
Source organism: Kutzneria sp. (assembly GCA_036403095.1). Classification (GTDB taxonomy): domain Bacteria; phylum Actinomycetota; class Actinomycetes; order Mycobacteriales; family Pseudonocardiaceae; genus Kutzneria. The sequence goes on from DASWRQ010000251.1 coordinate 42,342, forward strand.
CGGCCAGCGGGCCCGGGCAGAACGTGGTCAGCCCGGCCCAGGTGGTGTTCTCGCCGGACGGCAGCGAGCTGATCGTCGCCACCAAGGCCGGCGGCGGCGGTCTGCTGGACGTCTTCGCCATCGGCGCGGACGGCCGGCCGTCGGAGGAGTTCACCGCCAACTCTGCCGGCACGCCCGCGCCGTTCGGCTTCGGCCTCGACGGCTACGGCCGGCTCGCCGTGACCGACGCCGCCCTGGGCGTGCTGACCACGTACACGCTGCGTCACGGCAAGACGCGGCCGGTCGCCGGCCAGCCGGACGGCAAGGCCGCGATGTGCTGGATCGTCCAGGCCAACGGGAACTTCTACGTCACCGACGCCGGCAGCAACACCATCAGCTGCTACCGCATCGGCGAGGACGGCACGCCGACGGTGCTCAACCAGACGCCGACCGGGCAGTTCCCGATCGACATGGCGGTCACCCGGGACGAGCGGTTCCTGTACGTGCAGCTGGCCGCGGAGAGCAAGATCTTCGGCTATCACGTCGAGGACGACGCCACCCTCACCCAGGTCGCGTCGCTCGACGTGCCGCCGACCGCGCAGGGCCTGGCCGTGAGCTGAACGGGCGACGGGGAGACGAGACCGACACGCCTCGTCTCCCCGCTGCTACCGTGGGGCGGTTGTCGTGACGAGGGGTGAGGCATGGATCCGATCCTGACCGCGATCGCCGGGGCGGTGGCCAAGGAGGCCGTGACCGCCGGCGGCAAGGCGATCGCCAAGCTCGTGCAGCGGGTGAAGGAGCGCTTCGCCAAGGATCCGGGCGCCGAGGTGGTGCTGGCCTCCGCGCAGGAGGACCCGGACAACACGATGTGGGTCGACGCGCTGGCCAAGGTCCTGCACCGCGCCGAGGAGGCCGACCCGGCCTTCGGCGCCGAGCTGCGTGAGCTGTGGGGCGCGGCGAAGTCGGAGGTCGCCGTCAACGCGAACAAGACGACGCAGAAGGCCGAGTCGGACGGCATCAACAACAGCGTCAGTGGTTACGTCAACGGGAACGTCGTGCAGGCCCGGGAGGTTCGCGGCAACACGAACTTCTACAACCGCTGAGCTAGCGCCGACGTGATCGTCAGCTGAGGTTGTCGACCCGTTGCCGGGCAACGGGTTCACGGGGATGCTCCAGCACGTGCAGGATGGCGTGGGCCTTGCGGGCCTCGGCCAGTGCGGCGTCGCGGTCGCCGAGCTGCTCGTGGGCCTCGCTGAGCAACCCGCGGACCACGGCCTCCTCGAACAACCGGCGCTTCTCGACCATCGCCTCCAGCGCCCGGCCCAGCTCGGCGGCGGCCTTGACCGGCTCGCCGGCCCGCAGGAAGGTCTCGCCGACGCTGGTCAGCACCCGGCCCTCGTTGTAACGGTCTTCCTTGTCCTGCACGTGTTTCAGCGCCTGGCCGAGACCGGCGAGCGCCTCGTCGTAGCGGCCGAGCGCGGACAGGAAACGCGCCCGGTGGTGCCCGAGCAGGGCCCGCTGCTGGTCCTGCGCGGCCAGCGGAATCGCCCGCTCGACGCAGTCCAGCGCCTCGGCGTGCTCGCCCAGGCCGTGGTGCGCGAGGGCCAGCGACGCCAGGTCGGTGGCCAGGCCCTGGTGGTGATCGGCCGGCTCGACGTCCACCGCCGCGGCGAATTCCGTTCTGGCCGCGGCGAAATCGTCCAGCTCGTAGTGACGGAACCCGAGCTGGCAGCGCATCCGCGCCTCGGCCCGCCGGTCCCCGCGCCGCACCGCCGCCCGCACCGCGACCTCGTTGACCGTCTTCCAGTCGGTGTAGAGCCTGCGGTGGAAGTACAAGCCCCACAACGCCTCGGCCAGCGCCAGCACGGCATCGTCCATTTCGGACTCGTACGCCGCGGTCACCACCTGCACGAAGTTGGCCCGGTCCGGCTCGAGCAGGTCCATCGCCTCGGCGTCGTCGCCGTCGAAGGCCGGCACGTCGGCGTAGCGTGGGCTCAACCGCCAGCGCAGCGGCGAGATCGCCTTGTCCGCGGCGATCGCCCGCTCGACGTACCACCACACCATGGCCCGTAACGCTTCCAGCTGCTCGGCGGCGCTGTCGGTGCGGTGCAGCTGTTGCAGGGCATGGCCGTGGGCCAGCGGGCTGAACGAGTAGCGGTTGCCGTGCGAGGCCCGCAGCAGCTGAGCGGACTCCAGGACGCCGAGCAGCTCGGCGGCGTTCGGGTCGAGCGCACCGGCCATGTCGCCGGCGAAGTCGGCGCCCGGGTGCATGGCCAGCAGCCGGTACAGGCGCGCCGCCGCCGGTGACAGGTTCTGGTACGGCAACTCGAAACCCCCTTGTCCTCCCGAGACATCCGCCGATGCGTCAGCGCCCCACTGCCGTGGAGCAGGAGGGCCGGGTGCTGGCGGATCCGGTCGACGAACAGCGTCGCGGCGGTGAACTGGCGCGGGACCGGCGCCTCGTCGCCGAAGTGGACCTCACCGAGCTGGAACACGGCGTGGACCTGCCGCTGAAATCGTTGTGCACTCCCCCGGTCACGGCGTCCGAGCCTACTCCCGGCGTCGGCTACGTCACACCAGCGGTGGTGGCTGTCCGCGTGACGCCCGTGACCAGGCACGATAGGGGTCGTGGTGTACAAGCAGCTGGTCCGCAGGACGTTGTTCCGGTTCGGTGGGGGCGACCCCGAGGTGGCCCACGAGCGCACGCTGGGCGTGCTGCGGCGGGTGGCCGGGATGCCGCCGGTGCTGTCGGCGCTGCGCGCGCGGTACGGGGTGGTCGCGCCGCGCACGGTGTTCGGTGTGCAGTTCCCGAACCCGGTGGGGCTCGCCGCGGGCATGGACAAGGACGGCGTGGCGCTGCCGGCGTGGCCGGCGCTGGGCTTCGGCTTCGTCGAGGTCGGCACCGTCACCCGGCACGCGCAGCCGGGCAACGACCGACCGCGGCTGTTCCGGCTGCCGGACAGCGAGGCCGTGATCAACCGGATGGGCTTCAACAACCGGGGGGCGCAAGCGCTTGCCGACCGGCTGGAGCGGCTGGGACCGCTGCCGGTGCCGCTGGGCATCAGCCTGGGCAAGTCCAAGGTCACGCCGGTCGAGCGCGCGGTGGAGGACTACCGGCACTCGATGCGGGTGCTGGGCCGGCACGGCGACTACTTCGCGGTGAACATCAGCTCCCCCAACACGCCCGGGCTGCGTTCGCTGCAGGACCGGGCGGCGTTGAACGAGCTGCTGGCCGGCGTCCAGGAGGAGAACGCCGGCAACCGGCCGCTGCTGGTGAAGATCGCCCCCGACCTGACCGACAGCGCCATCGCCGAGCTGTTGGAGGTGTGCGGCGAGCACGACATCAGCGGCGTCATCGCCACCAACACCACGCTCGGCCGCGATGGTCTCGCAGCGTCGGACCAGGCCCGGTCCCAGGAGACCGGCGGCCTGTCCGGCCGCCCGCTCGCCGCCCGTGCGCTGGAGGTGGTTCGCCTGGTGCACCGGGAGACCGGCGGCCGGATGCCGATCATCGGCGTCGGCGGCATCTTCGACGCCGACTCGGCCCAGCGCATGATCGACGCCGGCGCCGACCTCGTGCAGGTCTACACCGGCTTCATCTACGAGGGCCCCGGCCTGATCCGCAGGATCAACCGCTCGCTGCGCTGACCCCGACGCCGTGAAAGGACCGATCCTCACGTTGAACGTGAGGAATGGTCCTTTCCAAACGGTTGGGGGTTGACATGCGGGTGGCGCCTGCCCCAGGAGAGGAGGGCAGGCGCCACACGGGTGAACCGACTCAGATCAGGCCGAGGAAGAGCAGGCCGTTGGGCGTCCCGAGGCCGGTGATGTTGTCGTAGCCGCGGGTGGTGTGGATGGTCTCATCCTGGTTGTTGTACGTCCGGACGCTGCGCACGTAGCCGTCGGCGTCGTCGGTGCCGTTGACGAAGTCGACCCGCACCGAGCCGCCGTCGACCGGCTTGACGTCGGTGACCGCCGGGGTGTGCGACAGGGCCTTGTACAGCCACGGGTTGATGAACCCGTGCCGCCCGCCGAACTGGTCGGCCACGGCCATCAGGCCGGCCATCAGCGGCGAGGCCAGGCTGGTGCCGCCGATGCGGTACTCGCCGTACTTGACGGTGCCGTCGGGCCAGGTCTGGGTCAGGCCGATGAGCATGCCGGTGGTCGGGTCGGCGTCCATGGAGATGTCCGGCACGACGCGGCCGCGGTTGGCGCCGGTCTGGTTCTGCTTGGCCAGCGCGTCCGGCACGACGCCCTTCTGGTAGTTGGGCTCCGGGAACAGCACCGAGGTGCCGCCGCCGGCGCCGTAGAGCCAATTGCCCGGGGCGGGCGGGTTCCAGGCGCCGTTGGTGAGCGAGGACTTGCCGGTGGCCCAGCCGGTCTCGAACGTCTTGCGGCCGTCCTTGCCGATGCCGAGGCTGGTGCCGCCGACCGCGGTCACCCACGGGCTGGAGGCGGAGAAGTCGGCCGCCGGGCTGGGCAGGTTGTGGCTCTCGTCGCCGTCGTCACCGGAGGAGAAGTAGACGCCGATGCCCTCGGCCGCCGCCTGGATGGCGATGGTCTGGAACGCCTGCACCTCGTCGGCCGGCACGTCCTCGCCGCGGTTGCCGTACGAGTTGGACACGATCTGGGCCAGGTTCTTGGACACGATCGTGTTGAGCGCCTTGTCCAGGCCCTCGTCGGAGCAGTCGGCGCCGCCGACGTAGAGGATCTTCGCGCCGGGGGCCATGGCGTGCACGGCCTCGACGTCCAGGCTCTGCTCGCCGTACCAGCCGGAGGCGTCGCACTGGTCGGGGTCCTCGCTGCCCGGGGTGGGCGGGAAGACGATCTGGCTGTACTGCGACTTGGTCAGCGGGTGCGCCGGGTCGTTGCGCTTGGCGTACTCGGCGGCGTCCGCATACAGGGTGGGAGATGCGAACGCGTCGACGATGGCGACGGTGACGCCGTGCCCGTCGAGGCCGAAGCGGCCGGCCACGTCGAGCTGGGAGGCCGCGCGCAGCTGGCCCGGCTGGTAGCCGCAGACCACGTACGGCAACTGCTTGCCGGCGTAGGCCGGGTCGGTCGTGTCGGTCTTCTGCCCGTAGTAGTCCGAGCACGGCCGGGCGTTGACGAAGGCCGCCGGCGGCGGGGCCACCGCGGGCTGGCTGGTCTTGGCCTTGGGCTGCGCGGCGTTCGGCGTCGCGTCGCCGGCCCCGCCCACGTGGGACGGCTTGAGCAGCGCGATCGCCTGGTCAATGTTGATCACACCGGAGACGTAGGAGGAGACGGCGGCCGGGACCGACAGGTTGCGGTCCTGCGAACGCAGCGTCTTGCCCTGCACCCGGTACTCGCCCAGGCTCACGCCGAACGCCTTCTGCACCTGGTCGACGGTGCCGGTGGCCTCGACGTAGGCGTTGTTGGCCGGCGTCTCACCGGCGGCGAAGCCGGCGGAGGTCAGCCAGTCGCGCACCGCGGTGACGGCGCCCGCGGTCGGCGCGAAGCGGGTCTTGACCTGGTCGGCGCCGAGGAACTTGCGGTAGGACGGGCTGTTCGGGTCGGACACGGCGGTGGCCGCGGCCTCGAGCCCGGCCTGGTCGGCCAGCTTCAGGTACACCCGGAAGGTCAGCTTGGACGCCGTGTCGGCGTTGCCGACCTTGGCGTTCGGGCTCGCCCATAACGGGTGCGAGTCCGGGATGACGGACTGACCCGCCGCGGCGGCAGACGGCGCGAGGCTGGTGAAACCGGCCCCGACCATCGCCAGCGCGAGCAGCATCGCTGGAGTTCTTCGCACGAAATTCGCCCCTTCTGAAGTCCCCGCGACAAATAGCCACGGGCGCAGATTTCAGCCCCACGGCGCATTCGGGTCCCGCAACCCCCGCACCCGGGTGCCGAGAAGGCTAACCCTGAGCACAAGCTGAGGAAACAGGGAGATTTTCAAGGTGATCGGTGTTTTTAACAGAACTATTGCCGTTACCCGCGGGCCGCCTTCAGCATTCGGAGCAAGGGGTGTCCCACCACTATGAGCAATGAGCCCCAGGCGATGCCGCCGAGCGCGACCCCGCCGATGGCCACGGTCAGGTTGCCGACCCCGGCCACCAGAGCGGCGCCGGCGATCATCACATTGACCGGATTGAGCAGATCCACCTTATTGTCCAGCCAGATGCGCACGCCGACCAAAGCGATCAACCCGTACAGCAGAACCATGGCACCGCCGAGCACACCGGCCGGCATCGTGTTGAGCAGAGTGCCGAATTTCGGGCAGAACGACAGCACGATCGCGCAGACAGCGGCCACCGCGTATGCGGCGGTCGAGTAGACCTTCGTCGCCGTCATGACGCCGATGTTCTCCGCGTACGTGGTGGTGCCGGAGCCGCCGCCGATGCCGGCCAGCGCGGTCGACAGCCCGTTGGCGATCAGCGCGTCGCCGACGTTGCCGTCGAGGTTGCGGCCGGTCACCGAGGCCACCGCCTTGACGTGCCCGACGTTCTCGGCCACCAGCACGATCACCACCGGCAGCACGGCCAGCACCACGTTGGGGCGCAGCTCCGGCCCGGTCAGCTGGGGGAAGCCGAACCACGCGGCGTTGGCCACGTCGTCCAGCCGGGCCGCGCTGAGCTGGCCGGTCAGCGCCGCGGCCAGCCAGCCGGCGAGAATGCCGATCAGCACCGAGGCCCGGGAGAACAGGCCGCGGCCGAGCACGCCGCAGAGCAGGATCACGGCCAGCGTGAACACCGCGAGTCCGGGCTGGTCCTGGAAGTTGTGGGTGGCCGACGGGGCCAGGTTCAGGCCGATCAGCATGACCACCGCGCCGGTGACCACGGGCGGCATCAGCGACTCCAGCAGCCGCACGCCCAGCGCCTTGACCGCGATGCCGACAAAAACCAGCAGCACGCCGGTGGCCAGCACGCCGCCGAGCTGGGCCGGCAGGCCGTCCAGCCGGGAGGCGGCCAGCGGCGAGATGAACGCGAACGAGGAACCGAGGTAGCTGGGCACCCGGTTGCGGGTGACGACCAGGAACAGCAGCGTGCCGACGCCGGAGAACAGCAGCGTGGTGGCGACCGGGAAACCGGTGCTGGCCGGCACGAGCACGGTGGCGCCGAACATGGCGGCCACGTGCTGGAGGCCGAACCCGACGGTCAGCGGCCAGCTGAGCCGCTCGTCGGGGGCCACCACCTCGCCGTCCGTCACACGGCGACCGTCGCCGTGCACGGTCCACAACGCCACGTCAGGACCTCCCCGTGGTCCGGCTCGCCCAAGGCCCGGCTACCCAAAGCCCGGCAACACTGCCGCGCCGATCCTGCCACGGCGGGTAGCGGTCTCGGCTAGATAACAAACTGATAATCACACATTTGCCGGCACGATCTCCACCGGCGTGCACAATCTGCCCACGGGGTTGTCACTATGAGTCACTGGTCATCGGATCGTGGGATGATCTTCGCCCGGACAGCGCAACAGGGGGAACCGATCAGCGGAGTCGACCGGCAATGCGGCCGCCTCGACGCACTCAGCTGTAGTCGGGACCGGCCAGTTCGCGCAGGGCCGAAGCCAGGCCGGAGAGGCGGTCGCTGGCGTCGAGCAGGGCCTCGTTGGGCGACCCGGCGCTGCTGGCGATCACCGCCTGGCCGGCGGTGCCGATGAGCGCGAGATAGCCGTCCAGGCCCTCGCCGAGCCGACGGCTGAGGTCGGTGACGCCGAGCTCCAGCGGTCCGCGCTGGGACAGGGGGGCGATGTCGCGGGCCCGCTCCACGGCGGTCAGCTGGGCGGCGACGGCCCGCAGGGCGGTGGCGGCCTCGGTGGCGGACTCCTGGGCGTGGGCCAGGGACTCGGCCGGCAGCGGCGCGAGACCGCCGGGTCGCGGGGTGCCGAGCTGGACGAGCAGCTCGGCCAGGCTGGCCTCGGCCTCGGCCAGCCGACGCATGGGCTCACGGGCGACGGAGCCGCCCGGTGGCAACCGCACGGGCGGCGGGGCGGCGGCGGGCAGCGGCTGCCGGTGCAGCGTGATCAGCCTCCGCACGGAACCGGTCGTGCAGTACGCGAAGACGGCGGTCACGATCATCGCGGTGAACCCGCCGAAGGTGGTCACCAGCGTGGCGTTGGCCGCGTCGACGCCGACCCAGACGCCGCTGAGGGCGGTGGCCCCGGACCACGCCGCCGTCGAGCGCTTGGCCCTACGACGACGGCGCAGCATCTTGGCGCGGGGATCACGCCAGCCGTGCACCTTGGTGCGCACGGTGTCGGCGACCGGCCCGCGCAACTGCTCGGTGACGGTCTGGCCGAGCTTGATCAGCTCACCCAGGTCACGCCTGCGCGGTCCGGCCGCCATGGTCCTACTCCCCCGTGCTCACCCGACTCAGGACTGCTTCTCCTGCGCGACGCGCTGCGCGATCTCGGCCTGGATGTTGGCCCCCGCGCTGGCCGGGGCCGACCCGCTGGTGACCTGGCCGGCCACCGAGCCGCCGCCCAGCGAGGCGCGGATCTGCTCGAGCCGCGCGCTGCCGGCCATCTCGGTGGTGGACGCCTGCACCTCGAGCATCCGGCCCTGCACCGAGTTGCTGGCCAGCTCCGCCGAGCCGAGCGCGGTCGAGTACCGCTTCTCGATCTTGTCGCGGACCTCTTCCAGCGACGGCACGTTGCCGGGCGCGGCCAGCTCGCTCATCTGGTTGAGCGAGCGGGCCACCTGCTCCTGCATCTTGGCCTGCTCCAGCTGGCTGAGCAGCTTGGTGCGCTCGGCCAGCTTCTGCTGGAGCATCATCGCGTTGCGCTCGACGGCCCCCTTGGCCTGCCCGGCGGCCTGCAGGGCCTGGTCGTGCAGGGTCTTGAGGTCCTCGATGTTCTGCTCGGCCGTGACCAGCTGGGTGGCGAAGGACTGCGCCGCCTGCTCGAACTGCTGGGCCTTGGCCTCGTCCCCCTTGCTCCGGGACTCGTCGGCCAGCACGAGCGACTGCCGGGCCGAGGCCTGCAGCTTCTCCACCTCGCCGAGCTGCCGGTTCAGCTTCATCTCCAGCTGCCGCTGGTTGCCGATGACGGCCGCGGCCTGCTGGGACAGGGCCTGGTGCTGCTTCTGGGCCTCTTCGATGGCCTGTTGGATCTGCACCTTGGGATCGGCGTTCTCGTCAATCTTGGCGCTGAACGCCGCCATCAGGTACTTCCAAGCCTTCACGAAAGGGTTGGCCATCTCCTCCGCCTGCCTTCTGCATTCCTGGATGTGCGAGAACGCCGCGACCAGGCCAACGAGCCGGTGGCGGTGCGGGTTCCATCGTGTCAGGTGAGCCGGACCGCTACCACCGACCCCGCCGAATATCAGGGTCGCCCCCGAGCCGGAACCTCGGGCAACTCCCTGGCCAACACCCGGACCTCGGTCAGGTTCGCACGGAGTTGGACCAGCTCAACCCCCGAAACGGTTCCCGCGGAGTGGCCCGAATCACGAACTCGTTCCAACCCGGTGACACACGCGCGCATGCGTGTCGTCAGGGCGTCACGGGCCGCCCGCAGTCGCTCGGCGGTAGCGAGTCGGTCACTCACGGCACGGAGCGCCGAGGTCAGCTCGGCCTCGCCGGCGTCGAGGCGGGCCGCCAGATGGTCACGGGTCCGGCGCAGCCGGGAGACGGGCAGCGCTGCCAGGGCGCAGTTGACGGCGTCGAGGTCCGCCGCGGCGGCCCGCAGTTCCGCGAGCACACCGGCGGCGTCCTCGGCGTACGGATGGTCACGCAGCTGATCGACCGTGGAGCGGGCGCGATCCAGCCAGTGGACGTCGTTCACACGATCGCGAGCCAGTGGACTCGCCCGGGCGACGGGCCTGCGCCGGGTGAGCACCAACAGCGATCCGGCGGCGACGGCCAGCAGCATCACGGCCACCAGCAGCGCCACCAGCTCGAACTCGTCCAGGGTGGAGCGCCTCCTCCCGTGCTACGCGGCGACCACGACCTCTCCCCGCGGGGTGAGCGTGGGCAGGCGGTGCGTGAGCACCGGCTGGAGCCGGATGTCGCTGAGCTGGTCCCCCACGGACTCGCTCAGCAGCCGACCGCCCTCGTAGGAGGCGCCCGCTGTCTCGCGCGGCTTGGCGGCCGCGTCCGCGGTCGGCGCGTTGGCCACCGCGGCCAGCGCCCTCATGTCGGAGGCCACGGTGTGCAGCAGATCGGCCATCGGCAGGTCCAGCGCGTCGCAGATGGCGGCCAGCAGCTCGCTGGACGCCTCCTTGCGGCCGCGTTCCACCTCCGACAGGTAACCGAGGCTGACCCGTGCGGACCGGGACACCTCACGCAGCGTGCGGTGTTGGGTGGTGCGAGTGTGGCGAAGCCGATCACCGATCGCCTCGCGAAGCAGCACTGTCATCGCGCGCCTCCTTCCAGCCGGGCCCGTACCGACCACGTTACCCAGACGGCACCCCCGCTGGCACCGACTTCTCACCACGTACGCCCAAGGCGAACGACTGGGTCAACCCGGATGTTCCCGGGGGGACGGCGCCGGGGCAAGATCCTCGACACGGCCTTGACCTGGGCTCGAGCGACTCCGAAGTCATCCTTGTCCGATCTTGGCAACGCGTTTGGAGGCTACTCGGTTCACCACACGATCGAGCGGCTCGCCACACTGGCGAACGGGGGATTCGGGCAGGTTCGGCTACCCGCGGTTCATTTCAGGCACTCCCGGAGCAGCTCCAGGACGCCGGCGACGCTACCCGTCCGGACGTCCTGCCGGTCGCCCGAAAGGCGCAACCGCCGCACCGCGACACCCGGCGGCCCGGCCACCGCGACATAGACGGTTCCAGGTGCGATGCCGTCCTGCGGATCGGGGCCGGCGACACCGGTCAGACCGAGTCCCCACGTCGCCCCGCAGCGCTCGCGGGCGCCTTGCGCCAGCTGGGCCGCGACGTCCGGGTGCACCGCCCCATGATCGGCCAGCAGCTGCCGGTCCACGCCGGCGAGCTGGGCCTTCAGTTCCGTGGCGTACACGATCAGTCCGCCGCGCAGCACCGCGCTCGAGCCGGGGACCGAGGTCAGCTCGGCCGCCACCATGCCCGCCGTGAGCGACTCCGCGGTCGCGACCGTCTGGCCCAGCCGGCGCAGCCGGGCGACCAGGTCGGCCGTCACGGCGTCTCCGCCACCGCACGCAGCCGAAACGCCCGGACCACGTAGTCCGCACCGGTCACGATCGTGAGCAGCAGCGCGATGCCCATCGTCACCCAGCGGACGAAGATCAGCCAGGGCGGCAGCGGCAGCAGGTAGAAGCCGATGGCCACGATCTGCATCAGCGTCTTGGCCTTGCCGCCGCGGCTGGCCGGGATGACGCCGCGGCGGATCACCCAGAACCGGAGCAGGGTCACGCCGAGCTCGCGGACCGCGATCACGATCGTCACCCACCACGGCAGGTTGCCCAGCACCGACAGGCCGACCAGGGCCGAGCCGGTGAGCGCCTTGTCGGCGATCGGGTCGGCGATCTTGCCGAAGTCGGTGACCAGGCCGTGCTTGCGGGCCAGGTCGCCGTCGATCCGGTCGGTGATCGAGGCGATCACGAACACGCCGAACGCGACCAGCCGCCAGAACAGGTCCGTGCCACCGCCGGCGAACAGGGCGAGCAGGAAAAACGGGACCATGACCAGCCGCGACACCGTCAACACGTTGGCGATGTTGAGCAGCGGCACGTCCGCTCTGGGCTCGTCCCCGTCGCTCATCGCGGCAGCACTTCGATCGGGCGAACGATGAGGTCCACCCCCTCGCTGTCGATGACCTCGGCGCGCACCATGTCGCCCCGCTTGAGGCCGACGCCACCGAATTCGGCGGCCTCGACGATCACGCACTCGCCGTCGACCTCGGGCGCCTGGTGGGCGGCCCGGCCGACACAGTCGCTGTCGTCATCCTCCTCGTGCTCGACGAGGACCACCACCTCCTGGCCGATCCGGTCCTCGGCGCGCTGGTTCGTCAGCTCCTCGACCAGGGCCGAGAACCGGGCCACCCGCTCGGCCACGGTATCGGCGTCCAGCTTGCCGTCCAGCGTCAGCGCCTCGGTGCCGTCCTCGTCCGAGTAGCCGAACACGCCCACGGCGTCGAGGCGGCCCTCGGTCAGGAAGCGCTCCAGCTCCTTGAGGTCGTCCTCGGTCTCGCCCGGGAAGCCGACGATCACGTTGGTGCGGATGCCGGCGTTCGGGCTCAGCTCGCGGATCTGCTCGATCAGCTTGAGGAAGGAGTCCGTCGACCCGAAGCGGCGCATCCGGCGCAGCACGGCCTCGCTGGAGTGCTGGAAGGACAGGTCGAAGTAGTCGGCGACGCCCGGCGTCGTCGCGATCGCCCTGACCAGGCCCGGGCGGGTCTCGGCCGGCTGGAGGTAGGAGACGCGGACCCGGTCGATGCCCGGCACCTGCGCCAGCTGCGGGATCAGCGTCTCCAGGGCCCGGACGTCGCCCAGGTCCTTGCCGTACGAGGTGGAGTTCTCGCTGACCAGGAACAGCTCGCGGACCCCGTGCTCGGCCAGCCAGGCCGCCTCGCCCAGGATCTCGGCCGCGCCGCGGGACACGAACGCGCCGCGGAACGACGGGATCGCGCAGAACGAGCAGCGGCGGTCGCAGCCCGAGGCGATCTTCAGCGGCGCCACCGGGGAGTCGTCCAGGCGCGTCCGCAGCACCTGCGGGCCCCAGGCCGTGCCGTGGCCCGGCAGGGCCACCTCCGGCGCCTTCTCCGGGCGCTGCACCGGGCTGATCGGCAGCAGCGTGCGGCGGTCCACCGGCTTGTGCGCGTCCACCTTGCGGCCGCTGAGGATGTCGTCCAGGCGCTCGCCCAGCCGCGGGTAGTGGTCGAAGCCCAGCACCGCGTCCGCCTCCGGCAGGCTCTCCGCCAGCTCCGCGCCGTAGCGCTCGGCCAGGCAGCCCACCGCCACCACCTTCGCGCCGGAGTCCGAGGCCGCCAGCAGCGTGTCCACCGAGTCCTTCTTCGCCGACTCCACGAAGCCGCACGTGTTCACCAGCACGACGTCCGCGCCGCCCTCGTCGGGGTCGACCAGCTGCCAGCCGTCGGCGGTCAGCCGGCCGGCCATCTCCTCGGAGTCGACCTCATTGCGGGCGCAACCGAGGGTGAGCAGGGCGACACGGCGGGACGTGGAGGGGGAGGACACGTGCCCAAGGGTATCCGCCCGTGGGCGTGCGTCAGCCCGGGAGGACCTGTCGGACCAGTTTCCACACCCCCGTGGACGGATTCCGATCATGATCCTTTCCGCTCGGATCGAGCCGTTCGCCGCGGCTCACGGCATCGGTCACACCCGGGTCGTACTGGGTGAAGTCGAGGCGGCACTTGTCGTACCCGGGCACGTGTTTGATCAACTTCGGCCGCAGCTCCTTGTAGCTGCGGGCCACCGTCCGGTGGTCCTCGAAATGAAGCAGCAGCCACAGCTCGAAGCACGGATTCGACACTGCCAGCCGCACCCCCAGCTCGTCGGCCAGCCGGGCGGCCTTCGCGATGTCGAACTCGTCGGTGTCCACGACGCACCACATCTCGTCGTAGCTGTCGCCGATTCGTTTCGCATGACGGACGAGCTGGTCGGGCGCGATCCCCTTGCCGCGCACCGTCACCTTGATCTCGCGATTCGGCCGGACACTGGTAAGCGCGGCGAAATAGTCGAGTTCCGTCCTGGTGCCGCCGCACATGACCAGCACACGGGGCCGCTTCGCCCTCGGCCGGACATGGCCGCGTCAGGACGCACGGCGGCTCAACACGGCGTTGGCGAATTCCGTTCCAATCAGGTTCGGCACCCCGCCGTAGCTGCCGCTGATGTATCGACGTTCCGCGTTCTCCCCCAAGCGGGGGCGGAAAGCCACCAGCGGGAACAGCGTGCTCGCGCCGTCGGCCCCCTTCTCCATGAACCACACCTGGTCACGCAGCAGCACGTCGTCACCCAACATGGTGCCGAGCAGCGCGATGTCGTGCGTGATCACCACCAGCTGCGCCTGCCGGCCGTTGGTCTCCACGTCCTGGAACAGGCGGATCATCATGGCCGTCAGCTGGGGATGGAGGATGTAGTCGACCTCGTCCAGCAGCAGGGTCTTCCCCTCGTCCAACGCTTCGAGCACGGCGGGCACGAGCCGGATCCATGCCTTGGTGCCGGCCGCCTGCTCATCGAACGAAAGCGTGTGAGGACTGCCGGAGTGGGTGAACCGCAACTCCTCGCTGACGGGCAGGGCCGGCCCGCCGTGCTCGACCAGAGCGTCCCGCAACAGCACCTCGGCCCGGGACCGAGGCACGAGCTCGATATCGGTGATACCCAGGTCCGCGTCGCGAACCATCTCCACCACGCGGTCTCGTTCGTGCTGATCCCGAAGGGCCCGGATCACCTGGTCGAGATCCTGCGGCCGGGAATCGCGCGACCGGAACACCAGTTGCTCGGTCAGGAACCGGTAGATCGGCGCGACCAGGCTCACGTTGGACTGCGCCGCGACGCTCAGGAACAGCGCGTTCGGCCTCATCAGCGACGTGAGCACGTCAAGCTTTCCCCGTAGGTCGCCGACGGTGCTGCCGACCTTGACGTTGCCACCTTCGCGCTCGAAGAGCACCCGCTGGCGCTTTACCGGATAGCTGTGGAGCCATTCCGTCAGCACCGCACGGCTGTCCACGGTGAAGCCGTAGGCATGGCGCACTCCGTCGAGCACGAAATCGACACAGAACCCGGACGGCTGCGCGGCCGACGCCGCGTCGAGCTTGAACGGCTGGCGCGGCACACCGCCATCCGGCGACCACCGGCCGAACGAGTCCCGCACCGCGGACGACATGAAGCTCAGCGCGTCGAACAGGTTGGACTTGCCGGAGGCGTTCGCGCCGTAGACCGCCGCGACGGGAACGGCCTCGCCAGCGCCGTAGAACGGGATCAGCGCCAGATCCTGTTCAGCCCGGATCGACCGGTGGTTCTCCACCCGAAAGCTTCGAAGCACCTCCGACACCTCCTTCGCGAGAGCTTCAGGCCGGATCGCGCGGAAAAATCGCACGAACGAAGCCCAAGCGTAGCACCGAGGCCGCTCAGGGTTGACCGTCGAGACCGGCCAGGTCGACGGTCAGGCACAGCAGCTCGCCGTCGGGGCTGATGGCACGCTGAGGCGAACATTTGTCGACATCTCGACTCCGGCCCGAACAGCACAGAGGCGGGCCCCGAGCGGGGCCCGCCTCTGCACGTCACCGGGACGGCGTGTCGGTCAGCTGACCGACTGCACGACCACGGAGGAGCGGCCGACCACGGAGCCGTCGTCGGTGACGACCTGGAGCTCGCCGACGAGCACGCGGCCGGCGCCGGGGGCGGCGAGGGCGGTGACGGCGCCAGGCACGGCCCAGGTGGTGCCGGTGGGCCGGTTGGCGCCGGCGTCGGTGACGGAGACACTGCCCAGCGACGGGGAAATGTAGATGTCGCTGTAGTCGTAGGCAGTGGTGCCGGTGGGGACGTCGTAGCCGTCGATCTCGACCTGCCAGTGCCCGGCGGCCGGGTTGGCGATCGTCACCTGCTCCTCGGCGGTGGACCCGCCGCTGGAGCCTGCCTGCACGCAACTGCCGCCGGTGCAGTTGTAGACGATCATGTCGAGGTCGGCGGCCTTGTCGGCGGGGTTGCCGATCTTGGCGGTGAAGGTGGCCATGCCGGCGGGCAGGGTCACGTCGATCTTCTGCACGTCGCCCTTGGCGATGGTCGGCCGCGAGGCGGCCCGGCTGCCCAACGGTCCGCCGACCAGCTTGGCGGTGATCGCCGACAGCTGGTTGGACACGCTGTAGGTCCGGGCGATCGGCGTGCCGAGCGTGGCGTTGGCGATGGTGTCCGGGTCGGGGCTGATCTTGGTGCCGATCAGCGACGACGTGATGGTGAACGGCGTGTGCAAGGCGTCGGAGGTCCGCCGCGACTCGACGGCGATCTCCCACACGCCCGGCATCGGGTTCACGACGGTGCGGCTGGTCGGTGTGCCGCCGGCACACCCGGCGCCGGCGTCGGGCAGGTAGCAGTTGGTGGACGCGTTGGAGTCCAGCGGCACGCCGCTCGGGTCGTTGCGCAGGAACCGGATCTGCCCGGTGCTCGCGGCCATGTCGACCTTGAGGGCGGTGGCCCCGACCGGCACCCGGACGAGCACGCTGGTGCTCTCGTTGCGGCCGACGGATCCCTTGGTGACCGACGTGTAGCCGTTGGCCGCGGTGAGGTGCGCCGCCGCCACGACGGTGTTCATGGTGAGCAGGCTGGTGCCGGAGACCTTGAGCAGAGCCGAATGGATGCCGGCGCCGCGCGGGTTGATCCGGACCTCGAACGAGACCGGCTTGTTCAGCGGCAGCACAACCGATCCGGCCGACCTGAAGGTGCCGTCATTGCCGGTCCACTGCACGTCGTAGCGGGTGTTGCGGTTGGGGCCGCTGGTCCGGGTCAGCGTGTACGTGCGGGTGTACGCCTTGCCGGGGGTGACGCCCTCGTGGTCGTAGATGCCGACGCCCTGGTTCGGCGTGGGCTTGAGCTGCCCGCCGAGCACGGTGCTCACCGGCACGCTTGCCGTCACGGAGACCGGAGAAGCGTTGTCCTGCAAGCGATGGAACGCCGCCGAGACGTCGAAGAGGCCGGCGCCCTGCTCGTACGCGCCGAGGCCCGGCACGAACTTGGCGGTGGACTTGATCGCCTCACGCAGCGCGGCCACCGGCGGCCGCTGGCCGTGGTGCGTCGCCTTGTACGCGCTGATCAGCAACGCCGCCGCGCCGGTGGCCTGCGGGGCGGCCATCGAGGTGCCGTTGAACATGGCATACCCGGCCGGCAGCGGGTACGTGCCGGAGACGGGGCCGCCCGGCTGCCACGGCGGGATCGTGGAGATCGCCGAACCCGGGGCGACGATGTCGGGCTTGAAGCCGCCGTCCTCGCGCGGACCCCGCGACGAGAACGGGTGCAGGCCCTGCTTCTGCGGCGTCACCGAGCCGTAGTTGGCCAGCCAGGTGGCGTCGGTGATGGACGAGCCGACGCTGATCGCGTCGGTGGCCACCGACGGGTCGCCGACGGTGTTCATACCCGCGCCGCTGTTGCCGGC
This sequence comes from Kutzneria sp., assembly GCA_036403095.1. GTDB lineage: Bacteria > Actinomycetota > Actinomycetes > Mycobacteriales > Pseudonocardiaceae > Kutzneria. The sequence goes on from DASWRQ010000251.1 coordinate 59,311, forward strand.
GGAGATGAACAGCTGCACGTTGAACTCGGCGATGGTCCGGTTGTAGAGGTCGGCCCGCGCGTTGTTGCCGTCGTTGAGGGCGGGCAGGCCGCCGATCGAGATGTTGATCGCGTCGGCGCCGTTGCGCGCGGCATAGAGCAGGCCGTCGATCAGGCCGCTGTTGGTGCACGCGGAGGAGGTCAGGCAGACCTTGACCGCCATCAGCTTCGCGCCGGGGGCCGCGCCGGCCATCTTGCCGCCGAACAGCGAGTTGCCGGCGACGATGCCGGAGACGTGGGTGCCGTGGGCCGCGCCGGCGATGCCGATGTCCACGTACGGCGTGCCGCCGCCGGTGTAGTCGGAGCGGTCGGTCTGCACCACGAAGGCGACGGTGCCGGCGGCCGGGTTGAAGTGGCCGACGTCCTGCTTGAACCGGTAGTCGATCATCCGGTTGTTGTTGGTGAAGTCGCCGTCCCCGTCGGTGTCGACCCGCACCTCCTTGGTCGTCACGTCCTGCAGGACGCCGAAGGAGTCGGTCTTGTCGCCGTCCCGGTTCAGGTCGCCGGCCAGCTCGCCGGTGCGCAGGTCGCCGGCGGTTTCCGCGAGCACGCCGATGGTGTACGGGCCGCCGGTCGACGGCGCCACCCAGCTGCGGCCGCCGGCGGTGAACCGGCCGGTGTAACGGGTCTTGGACATCGGGACCCAGGTGCCGTCGCCCGACTCGACCGGGTCGTTCGCGTCGTACCAGTCGACGATCTTGCGTTCGCCGGTGGTGGTCTTGGCCAGGGCCGCGGTGTCCAGGTCGATGCCGGAGTCGAGGATCGCGACGGTGGTGCCGCGGCCGTCCCACTGCGGCACGTGCTGCGCGAACTGCGCGGCCCCGGTGTCGCCGGTCGGCAGGTACGGGTTGACCCGCGGCGTGTCCTTGCCCGGCGGCGTCTGCGGCTGCGCCGGGCTGGTGCCCTCGGGCTTCGGGTCATCGCGCTTGATCAGGCCGTCCACGTCGACGGACTTCACGGCGCCCAGCTGCGCGGCCTTCTCGGCCTTGTCGCGCGGCACCTCGACCTTGATGTAGTCGACGTCCTTGGCGGCGGTCTCGACCTTGCCGCCGAGGTCACGCAGCTGCTGCACCGCCTGGTCGGTGCGGCCGCGCTCGGCCGCGATCACCAGCGTCACGGTGGGCTTGCCGGCCTTCTCGGCCTCGGCGACCAGCTCGCGGTCCTGCTTGTCGAGCTGCTTGGCGGAACTCGGGGCCGCGTCCTGCGCGCCGGCCGCTGGGGTGGCCAACGCGAATGCGCTCACGCCGAGCACGCCGGCCAGCGCGATCGCACCGGCCCGGCGTCTGAGATGGGCTGTCACGGGGGTAATCCCTTCCTGGGGGACAAGCCACCGAAGCACACCTTCCGCACAGCGCTCACTCAATCGGACATAAAGAGCATTCTGCGCCGATCGTCGTGAACTGTTCGGCCGAATGGTGCCGCGCGCTGCCCCTAAGGACGCCTGCTTCCGCCGTAAAACCGCTCAGGCCGGTAGGTCGACCACATGCAGGGTCTGCAGCTCCTCGTCCGGCAGCGCGTCCAGGTCGACCTCGGGCCCGGCCAGCCGCACCGCCTGCCGGGCGATGGTCCGCTCCAGCAGCTGACGGGCCGAGCGGCCGTTGGCGAAGCCGACCGTGCGGTCGATGCCGGCGATCGCCGGCAGCAGCGCCGCCCGGAGCTCATCGGAGAGCAGGTAGTTCTGGTTCGCGGCCATGATCTCGAAGATGCCGACCAGCTCGGCATCGCTGTAGTCGGGGAACGTCACCGTGGCCCCGAACCGCGAGCGCAGGCCGGAGTTGGCGTCGAGGAAGCGCTCCATGTCGGCCGGGTAGCCGGCGGCGATCACCAGCAGGTCGTCACGGTGGTTCTCCATCTGCACCAACAGCTCCGCGACGGCCTCCGGCCCGTAGTCGAAATCGGCCTCGCCGACCAGCGTGTACGCCTCGTCGATGAACAGCACGCCGCCGATGGCCTTCTCGATCACCGCCCGGGTCTTCGGGGCGGTCTGGCCGATGTACTCGGCGATCAGGTCGGGGCGGCTGGTCTCGACCAGGTGCCCGGACGAGAGCACACCGAGCTCTCGGAACAGCTGGGCGATCAGCCGGGCCACGGTTGTCTTGGCTGTGCCGGGATTTCCGGTGAAGACGAGGTGTCGGCTGCGGGCCGCGACCTTCAGCCCGGCCGACCGGCGGCGGGCGTCCACCCGGGTCTCGGCGACGAGCGTGCGCACTTGCTCCTTCACCGGGGCCAGGCCGATCATGCCGTCGAGTTCGGCCAGCAGCTCGGCCAGGCTCCGCCGCTTGCCGCCGTCGCCCTGCTGCACGCCACTGTCCTCGGGGGCCGGCAAGTCGTTGGCCACCAACAGGTTCAGCGCCTCGGGGGCGATCTCGCCCATGCCGGCCAGCCGGCCGGACTGCTTGCTGATCGCGGCCTCCAGCAGCTGCCGGGCCGACCGTCCGTTGGCGAAGCCGCGGCCACGCGGGATGCGCGTGATCCGTTGCGGCAGCTCGGCGATGAGGTCGTCGGACAGCTCGTAGCCCTGGCCCTTGGCCATCACGCGGAAGATGCCGGCCAGCTCGTCGTTGCTGTAGTCCGGGAACTCGACGCGGTTGGCGAAACGGGAACGCAGACCCGGGTTGGCCTCCAGGAACTCGTCCATCTCCTTGGGATAGCCGGCGACGATCACCACCAAGTCGTCACGGTGGTTTTCCATCTGCACAAGGAGTTCCGCCACGGCCTCGGTCGCGTATTCGCCCTCGGTGAGCGTGTAGGCCTCGTCGATGAACAGGATGCCGCCGAACGCGCTCTCGCAGACCGCCCGAGTCTTCAGCGCGGTCTGGCCCAGGAATTCGGCGACCAGATCGGACCGCTGCGCCTCGACGACGTGGCCCGCGGTCACGACGCCCAGCTCACGGTAGATCTGCGCGATCAGCCGGGCCACGGTCGTCTTGGCCGTGCCGGGATTTCCGGTGAACACCAGATGCCGGCTGCGCTGCGCGGTTTTCATACCCGCGGCCCGCCGCTTGCGGTCGATGTCCATCTCGGCCACCATGGCTCGCACCCGCTGCTTCACCGGGGCCAGGCCGATCATCGTGTCCAATTCGGACAGCAGCTCCGGCAGCGTCTTGCGCGGACCGCCACTTCCCTGCGCCACACCGGCTTCGTCCGGGGCGGGCAGGTCGTCCGCGGTCAACGCGTTCAGCGTGGCCGCGTCGGCGTTGCGGATTCCGGCCAGGCGAGCCGACTGCCGGGTGAGTGTCGCCTCCAGCAGCTGCCGGGCCGAACGCCCGTTGGCGAAGCCTCGACCCCTTGGGATCAAACGGATCCGGTCCGGCAGCGCCGCGACCAGGTCGGCCGAGGTGGTGTAACCCTGACCGGCGGCCATCGCCAGGAAGATCTTGGCCAGTTCCTCGTTGCTGTAGTCGGGGAACTCGACCCGGTTGGCGAAGCGGGACCGCAGGCCCGGGTTGGTCTCCATGAACTCGTCCATCAGCTTCGGGTAGCCGGCGACGATCACGATCATGTCGGCGCGGTGGTTCTCCATCTGGGTCAGGAGTTCGGCCACCGCCTCCGCGCCGAAGTCGCCCTGCTCGCCGGTCAGCGTGTACGCCTCGTCGATGAACAGGATGCCGCCGAGCGCGTCCTCGCAGACGGCCCGCGTTTTCGGCGCGGTGGCGCCGGTGTGCTCGGCGACCAGGTCCGAGCGCTGGGCCTCGATCACGTGCCCGGACGTGACCACGCCGAGCTCGCGGTAGATCTCGCCGATCAGCCGGGCCACGGTTGTCTTGGCCGTGCCGGGATTTCCGGTGAAGACCAGGTGCCGGCTGCGCGGCGACACCGGCAGGCCCTGCGCGCGGCGCTGCTTGTCGACGTCCATCTCCGCGACCATGGCCCGAACCCGCTGCTTCACCGGGGCCAGGCCGATCATGTTGTCCAGTTCGGACAGCAGGTCGGGCAGACTCCGTTGCGCCCCACCATCTCCCATCCGCACGCCGAGGTCGCCCGGGGCCGGGATGTCGGCGGCCAACAGGCGGTTGAGCGAGGCGACGTCCGAGCCGGGATCGGCGGCCAGCCGGGCCGACTGCCGGCTGATCGTCGCCTCCAGCAGCTGGCGGGCCGAGCGGCCGTTGGCGAATCCCTTGCCCCGGCTGATCCGGCTCATCCGCACCGGCAGCGCGCTCACGAGGTCCGCGGCCAGCTCGTAGCCCTGGGACTTGGCCATCAGCCGGAAGATCCGGGCCAGCTCGTCGTTGTCGTAGTCGGGGAACTCGATGCGGGTCTGGAACCGCGAGCGCAGGCCCGGGTTGGAGTCGAGGAAGGCGCTCATCTCGCGCGGGTAGCCGGCGACGATGACGATCAGGTCGTCGCGGTGGTTCTCCATCTGGGCAAGCAGTTCCGCCACCGCCTCGGGCCCGTAGTCCTCGTCGGCGCCCTGCACGAGGTTGTAGGCCTCGTCGATGAACAGCACGCCGCCGTGGGCCTGCTCGATCAGCTTGCGGGTCTTGCCCGAGGTCTCGCCGACGTACTCGCCGACCAGGTCGGCCCGCATGCACTCGACGAGCTGGCCGCCGGTCAGCACGCCCAGCTCCCGGTACAGCTCGGCGATCACCCGGGCCATGGTCGTCTTGGCCGTGCCGGGGTTGCCGGTGAAGACCAGGTGCCGGCTGCGCTGCGGGATGGGCAGGCCGGCGGCACGGCGGCGCTCGTCCACCTGGAGCTCGGAGACCAGGTTGTTGACCTGGCGTTTCACCGAGTCCAGGCCGACCATCGCGTTGAGCTCGGCCAGCAGCTCGGCCGCCGACTTGCGGTCGCTGCTGCCGGCGGCCTGGCGCAGCTCGGCCAGGTCCTGGACGTCGACATGGGCCGTGCCGGCGCGCATGATCGCGCTCTGGCAGGCCGTCTCGATCACCGCCTCGACCCGCCGGGCGCCGCCCATCGTGCGATGCGTGCGGCCGCCCGTGATCAGGTCGGCCAGGCCGGCGCGGGCCTGCGGCGTCATCGACGCCTGGCGCTCCGCGGCCAGCACGTCCAGCAGCGCCTCGGCCGCCGGCCGCTGCTCGAAGTCCGGCAGCTGGTAGACCAGCGCGCGCTGCACGACCGCCGGGGCCGCGTCGGTGAGCTGCTTGAGGAACGCCGGCGTGCCGCACAGCACGAAGACGCCGCATTCCTCCTGGTCGTGCGCGATGTCCACCACGACGTCGACGATGCTGCCACGGTCGCCCGCGTCGGCCAACAGCGCGTCGGCGTTCTCGATCATCAGCACCGGCGTCTTCTCGAACGCCGAGTTGACCGCCGCCCGGACCACCGCTTCGAGTGATTTCTCCTGCTCCTTCGCGGCCAGGATCAGGCTGGCGGCGGTCTTGATCACCGGCTCCGACTCGCTGATCGCCTCGGTGGCCTTCATGAACGGGGCGAAGGAGCGCACCAGGCGGCGCTGGCCGCTGTGCTGCTGGCCGATCAGCAGGATCACCGGATTGGCCTGGCCGGCCGTGTTCTCCGCGTGGCGGATGCCGTCCGCCCACAGGATCACGCGCTTGGCCTTGTCGAAGAAGGCGGCGACCGGCTCCCCGGTGCGCACGAAGTGGCCGCCGCCGTAGAGCGGCTCGGCGAAGGCCCGGATCTCGGGCTGCCCCGGCTGCGGGAGGGGCGGCGGCCCTTGCTGCTGTTGCACGGGCTGCGGGAACGGTTGCTGGGCCGGGTATTGCGGCTGGCCGGCGTACTGCTGCTGGCCTGCGTATTGCTGCTGACCGGCGTACTGCTGCTGGGCCGGGAACGGCTGCGACACCGGCGGCTGCTGCGGGTAGAGCGATCCCGGCTGCGGTATCGGCTGGGGCATCGGCTGCGGTATCGGCTGGGACGTCGGCGGCATCGGCTGCGGCATGGGCTGTGACATCGGCTGCTGCGGGCCCGCACCACCCGGGAGCTGCGCCGGACGGGCCGTGGACCGGAAGGCCGGGTCCTGCGGCGGCATCATCGGCCGCCACTGGCCCACGCCGCGCCACCACAGCCACGGCTGGCCCGGATTGAGCAGCCACCAGGCCCCGTCCGCCGTGGTCAGCACCGTCGTGCGGCCCACCGTGGCCGCACTCTCGGCCGCCGCGAACGGGTCCCAACCCGCGCCGGTCATCGCTCCCCCTCCGCTGCTTGGGTCTGTGTGGCAGCTTACGGCGGTCGTCCCGCTAGGTTGATTGCCGTGGAAACCGGTCTTGTGGTGCGGCGGGCCCGCATCGCCGACGTGCGTGCGATCAAGGCGCTCGTCGATCACTACGCGGGCAAGGTGCTGCTGACCAAGCAGCTGGTCACCCTGTTCGAGTCCGTGCAGGAGTTCTGGGTGGCCGAGATGGACGGCAAGGTCGTCGGCTGCGGGGCGCTGCACGTGCTGTGGGAGGACCTGGCCGAGATCCGAACCGTCGCCGTCGACCCGATGGTCTCGGGTCGCGGCGTCGGGCACGCCATCGTCGGCCGGCTCGTCGAGCTGGCGCGGGAGCTCGGGCTGGCCCGGGTGTTCGTGCTGACCTTCGAGACCGCGTTCTTCAGCCGGCACGGCTTCGTGGAGATCGAGGGCACCCCGGTGTCGCCCGAGGTGTACGACGAGATGCTGCGCTCGTTCGACGAGGGTGTGGCCGAGTTCCTCGACCTCACCTACGTGAAGCCGAACACACTGGGCAACAGTCGCATGCTGCTGCAACTCTTCTAATTACAACTAGAAGAGTATTGACTGGCCCGGTCGTCACGGGCGAGGATCATGGTGTGTCCGTCGAGGAGCTCGCTGCCGAGGTCGGCCTGCCGACCAGCACGATCCGCATGTACCAGACCAAGGGTCTGCTGCATGCTCCGCGTCGCGTCGGCCGGACCGCCCGCTACGACGTCAGTCACGTGCAGCGGCTTCGCCTGGTCCAGCGGCTCCAGGACCGCGGGTTCTCGCTGCCCGCCATCGGCCAGCTCCTCGAGGCCCGGGACCGCGGCGATTCCGTCGCCGACGTGCTCGGGCTTGCTCCCGACGGGCCCGAGGACTGGATTCCCATCGGCATCAACGAGATCCGGGCCCTCGTCTCCGTCCGTGAGCTCCGGCCGTCGCTCCTTCGCCGCGCCACCCAGCTCGGTCTCGTCAAGTGGCGCCACGGCCGCCCACACACCCGTCGCTGGGCCCTCGAGAGCGGCGCCCGCCTCTGCCAGCTCACCATCGGCCCCCAGGAAGTCCTTTCCCAGTACGCCCGGCTTCGCGAGTCCACCGACCGCGTCGCCGCCGACTTCGTCGACGTCTTCGAGCGCCACCTCTGGCCCGCCATCGCCGAGACGAGCGGTCAGGCCGACCAGCTCGACCAGGTCCGGTCCCTGCTCATCGAGCTCACCAGCACCGCCGAGTCCGTCGTCGTCGGCGCGCTGCGCGAGTCCATCCGGGACGCCACCGAGCAGTTCGCGTCCAAGCACGGCCTGCTCGAGGACGACCCCGTCTGGTTGCAGCAGCCCGTGCCCACCCTCGCCGAACGCCTCACCGAGCCCGGCGGCGAAGAGCCCGACATCGAAGGATTCCTCGCGGGGGAGGAATGACGGCTGGGTGCGTCGTCACCAGGGGGGACGGCGCACCCAGCCCATCACCCGGTCCAGCGACCCTTTCCGACTCCCCGTCGCCCGTCGCGAGGCGCCGCTAGTCTGCTCAGATGGCCAGCGACGGCACGGAAAACTCGATCTCGGGCGACGTCTCGAACTCGCTGTTCATCCAGGTCGGCACCATCAACGGCGGCGTGCACCTGTCCCCGCCCGAGCCGTCGCGGCCCGCGGAGCCGTGGGCCCGGCTCGTTGACGACTCAAAGGTCTGGCGCGCCGGTCAGGACCGGGCCGCCGCGTTGGCCGTGGCGACGCATTTGGCTTCGCTGCACCAGGATCTGCCCGACGACCCGTGGCTCGACCGCAGTCTGCCCGAGCGTTTCACCAAACGGGTGAGCTGGCTGGCCCGCAAGCTGGGCGTCGAGTTCGGCGCGGCCGAGGCCACCCTGCTCACGTTGATTCCCTTGCTGCACCAAGTGTTGTGGACCCGCGCCGCCGCCGAGCGGGTGGACGGGCCGCCGCCGGAGTTCTGTCGCGACCACAGCCGGCTGGCCGCCCGGATGGAGGGGCACGTCGAGGTCCGGTGGTGGCTGTTCCACCGCTGGCTGTGGCTGCAGGCCGAGGTCCTCAGGCCCGAGTCCATCGCCGCTCTGTTGAGCGACGTCCCGGTTCCTCCCGTGCTCACCGCCGACCGCGTCAGCGACCTGCTGCAGGGTTTGCGCATCGAGCCCAACGTCTTGTGCGGCAAGCAACGGCTCGTCGAGATGCGGCCGCGGGAGACCCTATTCGGCGGCACCGACGACGAGGAGCACGTCCGCACCCCGCTGCTCGGTCTGCTCCTGGCCGTCGCCTACGCCATGTCCATAGACACCACCGGCCTGTCCGACATCATCGTCTGGCACACCCCCGTGGATTTCCCACGCCTGCACGAGACCATCGCCACCGCCGGCTGGGTTCCTCGCGCCGACTGCCCCGTGCTTTCCGCCGTCTGCCACCACCCTTCCGTCGTCGAGGCCCTTCGTGAGCACACCGTCCGCCTCGACGCCCTGCTGCACGCCGTCCGCCAGGCCGCCGACGAGCACAAGGTCCTCGCTCCCCTGCAGGCCCTCCCCGAACGCGCCTCCTCCGACGAGGTCCGCCCCGCCCTCGGTCCCGACCGCCGGCCCGTCTTCACCGGCTGGTCCCGGTTCCGTATGGACGAGCAGCGGGTTCAGGAGCTCCTCATGGGCGAGCAGCTCTACCGGGACCGCAGTCTGGCCATCCGCGAGCTTTACCAGAACGCTTTGGACGCTTGCCGGTACCGCCGGGCTCGGGAGGAGTACCTCCGCCGCACCACGAACCGTTCTGCCCCGTGGTCCGGCCGCATCACCTTCTCCCAGGGCATCGATGCCGCCGGCCGCCCTTATCTCGACTGCACCGACAACGGCGTCGGCATGGGCCTGTCCGAACTCACCGGCGTCTTCGCCCGTGCCGGCGCCCGCTTCGCCGACCTGGCCGAGTTCCGCGACGAGCAGGTCGACTGGTCCCGCCTCGATCCCCCCGTCGAGCTCCACCCCAACAGCCGCTTCGGCATCGGCGTCCTGAGCTACTTCATGCTGGCCGACGAGATCACCATCACCACCTGCCGCATGTCCCGGCACACCGGCCACCCCGGACCCACCTACGAAGTGACCATCACCGGCCCCGGCCACCTCTTCGAGATCAGGGAGGTTCCCGGAAACACCCTCGGCAGCACCGTTCGCCTGCACCTGCGCGCCGGTGTGGACGAGTCCTGCGTGGAAACACTGAACCGCCTGTTGGCGATCACGGAATTCGACACCACCGCCCAGCACCACCAACAGCACTCCCGCTGGGAGGCCGGGGTCTTCGCCGGGGACAGGCACGGAGATGGCGGCTACAACGCGCGCGGAATCACCGTCACCGACAGGACCGGCCAAGTCGTCTGGTGTGAGTCCGGCGGTGGCCTACTCGTCGACGGCCTGCACGCAGAAGCACGCGGCGGCACAGCCCGCGGCGCCCTGGTGAATCTCACCGGACACAACGCTCCTCGCCTGTCCGTCGACCGGACCACAATCCTGAGCGACGTCGCCCCGGTCGTGCACGAATTGCAGCGTGCGGCCGTGCCGGATCTGATCGGCGCGGGCACGCTGCTGACCGAAGAATGGCTGAGCGGCTTGGGTTTCGACAATCCGGCGCTGGCCGACATGATCGTCGAGCAGTCACCGGAAAATCATGTTTTCCCGGCCGACACGTTGTTGCTCGACAGTGACCCGAAGCCGCTTCCCCAGCGAAGGCAGATCGATGGCCATCCGCTGAACCACATCCTCCTGTGGCGCCTGCTGGCTCGTGACGACGCCGCCGACATGGCCGAATTCGCGCCCGAAATCACCGAAACTGGCCCGCTGCTCGCCGCCATGCCCTCGGATGCGCGGCTGCTGTGCCCGGACCGGCGACTGGCGATGCGCTGGGGTTCGGTCGAGGAGCTTGCCACCCCCGGCCACATATTCTGCGTCGCAGCCAGTACGGGGCGGTCGCCCCGGGCAGCCGCCCACCGTTTGTCCGATCTCGGCATCGACGGCATAGAGCCCGAACGATTTCCCGTCGAGCGTTGGCAGTCCCACGGCACCGAACTGACCCTGCTCAGCCGTCACCATGACCGCGATGCGCCGTGGCGCCGAACCGGGGAGACTGTCTGGATGGGCGAGGTCCGAGCGGCCGCGACCCAGGAACGTATCTCCGTTTCCGAGGCCACGGACATCCTGGTGTCGCACGGATTCACGGTTGCCCCGGGCGGAAAGGTCGCCAAGCAGAGCTACGCGTCGCTGCCCGAACTGGTGCGGGCGACGATCGAGTTTGAGATGAGACCGGAGATACTCACCGACGACCCACTGCCGGAGTGGCTGCTCACGATGTGGAACAGCCTGTGTGACGGCACGAATGCGCTGACCACGCCGGTCCCGCTCGGCGCCCTGCTCTGGGCGGCCACCAACCTCGGTGTGCCCATGGCGAAAGCAGCGGAGTATTGCTCGGCCATGGGCCTGGCTCCGCCCGATCTTCCCGGAAAGACGTCGCCGGAGGACATCCGCCTGCTGAGCGTCGACCTCGGCGGCTCCACGCTCTGGCTTGATGTGCGGCGGCCGGTCCCGCTCCACCACCTGATCAAGGCGCACGCCGTGCTGAACCTGTCGCCGTTCTGGGCCGCGGACCGGCTGACCGAGCTGGGATTCACCGTGCCGACGGAGAACCTCCCGTACTATCCGGAATTCCGCGACCTGACACTGCTGCGGACGTTCCCGAGCGGCAACACCTTCCTCGATCCGGCGAAGCCGGTGCCGTTGGCGCACCTGGTCTCGTGCAGCCGGCGGCTCGGGCAGCATCTGACTCAGGTGGTGGATCGGCTGCGCGAGCTGGGGATGATCGTGCCGGACCTGGGCATGACGATCCGGAAAGCATTGGCGAAGGTTCCCTTGCAGCGCTAGGGGTTACTCCTCGTCGTCCTCGTCGGGTTCTGGGCCTCCGCCGCCACGCATGGTGTAGAGGACGCCGTCGAGCTCGTCGGGCTTGATGAGGACCTCGCGAGCCTTGGAGCCCTCGGAGGGGCCGACCACGCCGCGGGTCTCCAGGAGGTCCATGAGGCGGCCGGCCTTGGCGAAGCCGACGCGGAGTTTGCGCTGGAGCATCGAAGTCGAGCCGAACTGGCTGGTGACGATGAGCTCGGTGGCCTGCACCAGGAGATCGAGGTCCTCGCCGATGTCGGCGTCGATCTCCTTCTTCTCGCCGGCCTTGGCCGCGGTGACGCCGTCGGTGTAATCGGGCTGGGCCTGGTCGCGGGTGAAGGAGACGATGGTGTTGATCTCTTCATCGCCGACGTAGGCGCCCTGGATGCGCACGGGCTTGGCCGCGCCCATGGGGAGGTAGAGACCGTCGCCCATGCCGATGAGCTTCTCGGCCCCGGGCTGGTCGAGGATGACGCGGGAGTCGGTCAAGGACGAAGTGGCGAAGGCCAAGCGGGAAGGGACGTTCGTCTTGATGAGACCGGTGACAACGTCGACGGAAGGACGCTGCGTGGCCAGCACCAGGTGGATGCCGGCGGCACGGGCCTTCTGGGTGATGCGGACGATGGCGTCCTCGACGTCACGGGGGGCGGTCATCATGAGGTCGGCGAGCTCGTCGACGATGGCGAGGATGTAGGGCCGTGGCCGGTACTCGCGCTCGGAGCCGGGCGGCGCGGCGATCTCGCCGGAACGCACCTTGCGGTTGAAGTCGTCGATGTGGCGGACCTTGTTGACCTGCATGTCCTGGTACCGCTGCTCCATCTCCTCCACCAGCCAGGCCAGCGCGGCGGCGGCCTTCTTGGGCTGGGTGATGATGGGCGTGATCAGGTGCGGAATGCCCTCGTACGGGGTGAGCTCGACCATCTTGGGGTCGATGAGGATCATCCGGCACTCGTCGGGAGTGGCCCGGGCCAGCAGGGAGACCAGCATGGAGTTGACGAAGCTGGACTTGCCGGAGCCGGTGGAGCCGGCGACGAGCAGGTGCGGCATCTTGGCCAGGTTGGCCGTGACGAAGTGGCCCTCGATGTCCTTGCCCAGGCCGACAACCAGCGGGTGGTCGTCGGCAACCGTGGTGGGCGCCCGCAGCACGTCGCCGAGGCGCACCATCTCCCGGTCGCTGTTGGGCACCTCGATGCCGACGGCGGACTTGCCGGGGATGGGCGCCAACAGGCGCACGTTGTCGGTGGCGACGGCGTAGGCGATGTTCTTGGTCAGGGCGGTGATCTTCTCGACTTTCACGCCGGGACCGAGCTCCACCTCGTACCGCGTGACGGTCGGCCCCCGGGTGAAGCCGGTGACCTGGGCATCGATGGAGAACTGCTCCAGCACCCCGGTGATGGCCTCGATCATGGTGTCGTTGGCCCGGCTCCGCGACTTCGGCGGGTCGCCGTCCTGGAGAATGTCCAGTGACGGCAAGGTGTAGTCGCCCTCGACGGCCCGCGGCGCGGCCGGCTTGTCCGCAGCGGGAGCCTTGCGCGCCTTGGGCGCGGGCCGGGGAGCGGGCTCGGGTTCGGGCTCCTCGGTGGGCAGCTCCAACTGCCGCGGCGCCTCCTCGGCGCTGTCGGCGGCCTGGCGCCGGCGCGACGGCCGGCGCAGCCGCACAGCGGAGCTGTCCTTCTCGGTGACGTCCTCGGTGGGCGTGGCTTCGGACGGCAGCGGGACAACGGCCGTGGCGGACTGATCGATCAAAGCGCGAAGGCGGTTGGGCACCTCGCGGACGGGAGTGCCGGTCAGCAGCAGCACGCCGTACAGGGCGACGAGCCCGAGCAGCGGCACGGCGACCCAGCCGGTGAGTCCCTGGGCCAGGAAGTGCCCGGCCAGCCAGCCGATCGCGCCGCCGGCGTTGCCGCTCTCGGAGGCGAGCTCGGGAGCGCCGAAGAACAGGTGCAGCAGTCCGAGCACGGAGACGCCGAGCAGGATCATGCCGAAGACGATGCGTGGCCGGGCGTCGGGCAGCGGATCGGAGCGCATCAGCACGATGCCGATGAACAGCAGCACCAGCGGCAGCACGTAGGCGGCGCCGCCGATCACGCTGCGCACGGCCAGGTCGAGCCAGCCGCCGACGGGGCCGCCGGCCTGCCACCACACGCCGGCGGCGAAGATCACGCCGAGGCCGATCATCACCAACGCGAGGCCGTCACGCCGGTGCGCGGGGTCGAGCTCCTTGGTCCGGCCGACGGCCCGGGCCAGCCCGCCGATGCCCTTGGAAAACAGGCCCCAGCCGGCCTTGACCGGCGCGGGGCTGCCCTTGCGGGACGCCGGCGCCTTGCCGCGGGGCTTGGTCGCGGGGCGGGGCTTGGACGTGCTTCTGCCACGCGTGGTGGTTCGCTTCGAAGTCGTCGTCCGCCCGGCCATGCCCCCTACGGTAGCCCTTTCACTTCCGTCACATACGTCACGCCGGGGCAAGTCGCTGATCAACACTGGCCCGGTGACCACCGCCCGCCTCCGCGCCACCGTCGCCAGCCTGCTCTCGGCCGTCACGTTCGGCTTCTCCGGCCTGCCGGCCAAGGTCGCCTACGACGCCGGTTTCACGCCGTTGCAGGTCACCGCGGTGCGCATCGTGCTGACGGCCATCGTGCTGCTGGCCTTCGTCGTCCCCTGCACCGGCCTGCCGAAACTGTCCGAGTGGCGGCTGATCCTCGGTTACGCCGTGCTCGGCGTGATCGGCAGCCCTTTGCTGTACTTCGTGGCGGTCTCGCGGATCCCGGTCGGCGTGGCGATGGTGCTGGAGTTCCTCGCTCCCGTGCTGGTGGCGCTGTGGATCCGCTTCGTGCGGCGGACCCGGCTGCCGGCGTCGATGTGGTGGGGCACCGTGCTGGCCCTGATCGGCCTGGCCATGATCGCCCAGCTCTTCGACGGAGTCGGCTTCGACCTGGTCGGCACGCTGGCCGGCCTCGGCGCGGCCGTCGGCACGGCGGCGTACTACCTGCTCGGCGAGCACGCCGCCCGCGACGGCGACCCGATGGCCCTGACCACCGGTGGCATGCTCGTCGGCGCGGTGCTGATCAGCCTGGTCAGCCCGCCGTGGGCGCTGCCGTGGCCGGCCATGACCACGTCGACGGTGCTCGGCCCGGTGTGGCTGGCCCTGGTGCTGCTGGCCGTGGTCAGCACGGCTTTCGCCTACGTCGCCGGCATCCTCGCGCTGAAACACCTGCCCTCGGCCGCGGCATCGGTGCTCGGCCTGGTCGAGCCGCTCGTGGCCACGCTGGCCGCCTGGCTGATCCTCGGCCAGGTGCTCAACGTCGTGCAGATCGTGGGCGCGGTGGTGCTGCTGGCCGGCGCCTCCGTCGTGCAGGTCGCCGCCGGCCGGCGCACCGAACCCGGTGCGCCGCCGGCCACGTGAAAGCGCGATTCCTCACGTTGAACGAGAGGAATGGTCCCTTCCAAACATCGGGGCCTTGACAAGAACGGGGTGGGTCAGACGGGGATGACGGTGGGGATGATCATGGGGCGGCGGCGGTAGGTCTCGGCGACCCAACGGCCGACGACGCGGCGCACGGACTGGGCGATGCGGTGGGTGTCGGTGATGCCCTCGGACTCGGTCCGGGACAGCTCCATCTCCACCAGCGGCACGACCTGGTCCAGCGCCTTGGGGTCGTCGGAGAAGCCCCGGCCGGAGATGGTCGGCGGCGCGACGGCCCGCCCGGTGGCGGTCTCCACGGCGACGGTGATGCTGATGAACCCGCCCTCGCCGAGCACGAGCCGGTCGGACAGGGTGGACTCGCCGACGTCGCCGACGGACAGGCCGTCCACGTAGACGTGCCCGACCTCGACCCGGCCGGAGATGGCGGCCTTGCCGTCGACTAGGTCGACGACCACGCCGTCCTCGGCGATGATCACCTGCTCGGCGGCCACGCCGGTGCGGATGGCCAGCTCGGCGTTGGCCCGCAGGTGCTTCCACTCGCCGTGCACGGGCATCACGTTGCTGGGCCGCACGGCGTTGTACAGGAACAGCAGCTCGCCGGCGGCGGCGTGACCGGACACGTGCACCTTGGCGTTGCCCTGGTGCACGACGTGCGCGCCCAGCCGGACCAGGCCGTTGACCACGCCGAAGACCGCGGTCTCGTTGCCCGGGATCATGGAGCTGGCCAGCACGACGGTGTCGCCGGAGCGGATGGAGATCTGCCGGTGCTCGCCGCGGGCCATCCGGGACAGCGCCGACAGCGGCTCGCCCTGCGACCCGGTCGACACGAACAGCACCTCGCCCTCGGGCATCAGCATCGCCGCGTCCAGGTCGACGAACAGCCCGTCGGGCACGTGCAGCAGCCCGAGCTCGGCGGCGATGCCCATGTTGCGGACCATGGAGCGGCCGACCAGGGCGACCTTGCGGCCGTGCTTCACGGCGACGTCGAGGATCTGCTGCACCCGGTGCACGTGGCTGGCGAAGCAGGCCACGATCACGCGCTGGGTGGCCCGGCGGATCACCTGGTCCAGCACCGGCCCGATCTCGCGCTCGGGCGTGACGAAGCCGGGCACCTCGGCGTTGGTCGAGTCGACCAGGAACAGGTCCACGCCCTCGTCGCCGAGCCGGTGGAAGCCGGCCAGGTCGGTCAGCCGGTTGTCCAGCGGCAGCTGGTCCAGCTTGATGTCGCCGGTGTGCAGGACCAGCCCGGCCGCGGTGCGGATGGCGATCGCCAGCGCGTCCGGGATGGAGTGGTTGACGGCGAAGTACTCCAGCTCGAACGGCCCGTGCTGGGTGCGCTCGCCCTCGACCACCTCGTGCAGCACGGGCGTGAGCCGGTGCTCCTTGCACTTGGCGGCCAGCAGCGCGAGCGTGAACTTGGAGCCGATCACGGGCAGGTCCGGCCGGTTGCGCAGCAGGAACGGCGCGGCGCCGATGTGGTCCTCGTGGCCGTGCGTGAGCACGATGGCCTCGATGTCGTCGAGGCGGTCCTCGATGGCCCGGAAGTCCGGCAGGATCAGGTCGACGCCGGGCTGCATGTCCTCGGGGAACAGCACGCCGCAGTCCACGATGAGCAGCCGGCCGGCGTGCTCGAACACGGTCATGTTGCGGCCGACCTCGCCGATGCCGCCGAGCGCGACGATGCGCAGGCCGCCGTCGGTCAGCGGGGGCGGGTTGTTGTGCGGGCGGGGCGGGATGATCACATCGGTCATGCGGCGGCCTCCAGGCCGGCAGTGCGCAGCACGTCGGCCAGCGCGGCGGTCTGTTCCGGGGTCGCGGCCGGCAGCGGCAGGCGCGGGTCGCCCACCTCGATGCCGGTCAGCCGGAGAGCGGTCTTGGCGAAGATCACGCCGCCGCCGATGGCCGACATGGCCCGGTGCAGCGGCAGCAGTTCGTTGTGCACGGCCCGAGCGGCGTCCAGGTCGCCGGCGTCGACGGCGTCGACCATGGCCCGCAGCCGGTCCCCGACCACGTGCCCGATCACGCTGACCATGCCGGCCGCGCCCAGCGCGAGCCACGGGAGGTTGAGCGGGTCGTCCCCCGAGTAGTAGGCGAGGCCGGTGCTGGCCAGCACCTCGCTGCCGGCGAGCAGATCACCCTTGGCGTCCTTCACAGCCACGATCCTGGGGTGTTCGGCCAGTCGGCGCAGCGTGTCGACCTCGATCGGCACGATCGTGCGCGGCGGAATGTCATAAAGCATCACCGGCAGGCCGGTGGCGTCGGCCACGGCCTTGAAGTGCGCGTAGATGCCGGCCTGCGGCGGCCGCGAGTAGTACGGCGTGACGGTCAGCACGCCCTGCGCGCCGGCCTTCTCGATCAGCTGCACCTGGCGCACCGAGTGCGCGGTGTCATAGCTGCCGGCGCCGGAGACCACCATCGCCCGGCTGCCGACCGCGTCCACCACCGCGCGGACCAGGTCCGCCTTCTCGCTCTCGGTGGTGGTCGGCGACTCGCCGGTGGTGCCGTTCACCACGAGGCCGTCATGCCCGCGGTCGACCAGCCGGTTGGCCAGCTCCTGGGCTTTGTCCAGGTCGAGGCCGCCGTCCCGGTCGAACGGGGTGATCATGGCGGTGAGCACCCGGCCGAAGGGCCGTCCTGGTGCTGTGGTGGAACTCCCGGTCATGCCCAAGACGCTACCCGGTCTGCTGGTTGAGCCAGACCAGGAGGTCAGATGCCCTGTCGGCACGCGGACCGCGAGGCACCGGTCACGAGGGGCCGAGCCCGCGACGCCGGAGGCGGCGCCAACAACTCAGACACCTCGGTTCAGGCCCTTGACGCGGGCCACGGCCGACTGCTCGCCCTCGAACTCCAGCCGCACCTGGTCGCGGCCGGACAGGAACAGCACCAGCTCGCCGGGCTCGCCGGTGATGGTGACGGTGTTCGGGCCGCGCTTGGCCACGACCTCGCTGCCGTTGACGCGGCGCAGGACCACGCCGACCGGGCTGTTGCGGAAGGTGAGCTTGCTGGTCCGGGACAGCTGCCGCCACAGGGCGTCGTCCCGCACCGGCTCGGGGCCGCGTGGCTCCCAGTCGGGCTGGGCCCGGCGCAGGTCCTCCAGGTGCACGAAGAGCTCGACGGTGTTGGCCAGCTCGTCCACGCCGGGAATGCCGAACGGGGACAGCTTCGGCGGCCCGCTGCGCACCAGGTCGACCAGCTGCGGCCACGGCTTGGCCGCGTAGGAGTCCTGCACCCGCTGGGTGTGCGGGGCCAGGGCCTTGATCATGATGCCGGGCGTCGCGTCGATCCGGCGTTCGCGCACGGCCAGGTGCGCCGCCAGGTCGCGGGCGTTCCAGCCCTCGCACAGGGTCGGCGCGTCCGGGCCGAGGTCCTCGAACGCCTCGCAGATCAGCCGGCGTTCCTCGCTCGCCACGCCCATCGCTCAGCCCTCCGTCACGAACGGGCTGGACGCGACCTCGGTGCCGTCGGGCAGCGTGGAGATGGTGAAGTCCTCGAAGATGTTGCCGGCCGCCTTCTTCAGCTCGCGCAGGCACTCGACGGCCAGCGCGCGGATCTCCACATCGGCCGCCTCGCTGGCCCGCATGGCGATGAAGTGCCGCCAGGCCCGGTAGTTGCCGGTGACGACGATGCGGGTCTCGGTGGCGTTGGGCAGCACCGCGCGGGCCGCCTGCCGGGCCTGCTTGCGGCGCAGCGTGCCGCTGGGCACGTCGGCGAACTTCTTCTCCAGGCCCTCGAGCAGCTCGGTGTAGGCCTTGACGCTGGCCTCGGCGGCCGCGACGAACTTGGCGTGCAGGTCGGGGTCGCCGGCGATGACCTCGGGCTCGACCATGGCGGCGTCGCGCTCGGGCACGTAGCGCTGGGACAGCTGCGAGTACGAGAAGTGCCGGTGCCGGATCAGCTCGTGGGTCAGCGATCGGGACAGGCCGCTCAGGTAGAAGCTGACCGAGCCGTGCTCCAGCACCGACAGGTGGCCGATCTCGATGATGTGCCGGATGTAGCCGGCGTTGGTCGCGGTCGCCGGGTTCGGCTTGGACCAGGACTGGTAGCAGGCGCGGCCGGCGAACTCGGCCAGCGCCTGGCCGCCGTCCTCGTCGGTCGTCCACGGCACGTCCGCCGGCGGGAAGAACTCCGTCTTGGCGATGAGCTGCACCTTCAGCGGCACCGTCTCGGTCACGAGCCTTGTCTCCTACTCCCCGGTATCCGTTCACCCGAGCGTAGACGACGACTTCGGCCACGATCGCGACGCCTGTGACATCATGGCGACATCACTGATGACGTCATGACGCTTGACTGACGTCATCCATGATGTCAGAGTGACGTCATGGATCTCACGCCGTACATCGCGACGCTGCGCGAGGACCTCACGACCGCCGCCGCAGCCGGGGACGACCACACCCGACGCACCGCAGCCGTGCTGTCCGCCGCGTTGGAGCCGGCCGCCCGGCTGGCCATCATGAACGCGCTGTCCGACCTCGCCGCCGAGGTCACCGCGACGCTCGACGACCACGTCGTCAGCCTGCGGCTGGACGGCCGGGACGTGCAGGTGGTGGTCACCCCGACCACCGCGCCGTCCGACGAGCCCGCGGCCGACGAGGCCGAGCCGACCACCGCCTTCGACCCGAACGGCGACATCAGCCGCATCACGGTCCGGCTGATGGAGGAGCTCAAGGCCAAGGCCGAGCAGGCCGCGTCCGCGCAGGGGCAGTCGCTCAACTCCTTCGTGGCGCAGGCCGTGCAGGGGGCACTGAACAACCAGCGCCGCGGCGGCCACGGGCGGGCCCGCAACCGCGGCGGGCAGTGGTGGGACGAGAACCAGAACTGGGGCGGTCACGGCGGGGGTCGTGGCTGGCCGGGATGGCACGACCAGGGACCGGACCAGCGACGCGAGGGCGGCCACGGCGGCTCGCGCGTCAGCGGCTGGGTCGAGGGCTGAGGGGGACACAGGGGTGGAAACAGTGACTGAGAACGACTTGGGGCCCGAGAACGCGTCCGAGGACACGGGCTACGTCCGAGAAGAAGTGTTCGAGGTGACCGGGCCGATCGAGATCGACGTGGCCGTGGGGGCCGGCCGGATCGAGGTGAAGCTGTCCGAGCGGGCCGACGTGCGGGTGTCCGTGCGCTACGACACCGACGCCGGCGACCAGTGGATCCCCGGCCTGTCCGGGCTGCTCAACTGGGTCAGCGGCCAGTTCGGCACGCCGCCGGAGGGCTCGCCGGAGGACGCCGTGCGGCAGACCCGCATCGACCTGACCGGCAGCCGGCTGGTCGTGCGCACACCCAAGCCGCTGCCGATGCGCGGCGTGCCGCTGGCCGTCGTGGTCGAGGCGCCCAACGGCTCGCACGTGGAGTCCAAGAGCGGCTCCGCGACGCTGGCCGTCACCGGCTCGGCCGGGCGGCTCAACGTCATCAGCGGCACCGGTGACGTCAGCGTCGACCGCGCCGACGGCGTCGCCAGCGTCAAGGGCGGGTCCGCCGCCGTGCGGCTCGGCCCGATGATGGGCGGGGTCCGGGTGAAGTCCGGCTCCGGCGACATCGAGGTGTCGTCCGTCGGCGGGCGCAGCGCCCTGTTCACCGGCTCCGGCGACGTGTGGCTGGGGGCCGTGCAGTCCGATGTCATGGTGCGCACCGGCACCGGTGACGTCACCGTGGCCGACGCCGCCTGCGGCGCCATCGAGCTCGTCACCGGCAGCGGGGAGCTGCGGGTCGCCGTGCGTGCCGGCACCGCCGCCATGGTCGACCTCGTGTCGCACGCCGGACAGGCCCGCAGCGAGCTGGACGTGTCCACCGCGCCGCCGGCCGGCAGGGAGCCGAAGTTGACGGTTCGGGGCCGCACCGGCTCCGGCAACGCCGTCATCACCACCGCCGTCGGCTGACCGCCGACGGACTCGACGCCAGCGCCGCTCGTGGGGGGCGGTGCCGGCGCCACCGGCCCCGGGCCGCCCACGGAGGGGATGGGCGGGCCTGGACCGCGGCTTGTCCAGCTAGTGGCCATCGTGATTCGGGTTCGGGTCGTAGGACGAACCCAGCGGCTCACCCTCGCGGCCGGTGACCACGTTCTTGGTCGGCGGGTCGCCCTCGAAGGGCACGGCCACGATCCGGGCCGGACCGACGACGGACGGGAACGGCGTCGGGCCGTCGACGAGCCCCGGGATCGGCCCAGGCTCGTCGGCCACCGCCGGAATCGGGGGCGGGCTCGCCACAACAGGGATCGGCTGCGGGGTCGCGGACGCGGAACCGGCGGCCATGATCCCCGCCGCCGCGGCCTTAGGAGTCAGACCAAGGCCCCGAGGCGCGAGGCCAGATCACCCCGCTTTCCGACGACCACGCCGTCCAGCCCGAGCCAGTCGGCCATCAGCCGCAGCTCCTCGGCCAGCTCATGCGCCACCTCGGCGTGATCCACCCCGAGCTCGGCGAAGGCCCCGGGCACGCGCAACACGCCGACGGCACGGTCGGCCTTGATGTCGACACGGGCCACGAGGTCCTCGCCCAGCAGGAACGGGAACACGTAGTAGCCGTGCACCCGCTTCGGCTCGGGCACGTAGATCTCGATGCGGTAGAAGAAGTCGAACAGGCGCTCGGTCCGTGCCCGCTCCCAGATCAACGGGTCGAACGGGCACAGCAGCGCCCGGGCCCGCACCCGGCGCGGCGTGCGGGCGGCGACGTGCCGATATGCCTGGTGCCGCCAGCCGACGACCTCCACCGGCTCCAGCACGCCGTCCTCGACCAAGTCGGCGACGGCCTGCCGCGACCACTCGGGCTTGAGCCGGTAGTAGTCCCGCAGGTCGGGCTCGGTGGCGACCCCCAGCGCCACCGCGGCCTTGGCGGTCAACTGCCGCGACGCCTCGGCCCGTGACACCTCCGGCGCGGCCAACACCTCGGGCGGCAACACCCGCTCGGCGATGTCGTAGTACCGCTCGAAACCCCGCCGCGTGCCGGTCGTCAGCTCCCCCGTCGCGAACAGGTACTCGCAGGCCCGCTTCACGTCCGACCGATGCCACCAGCCGCCCGGCGTCCGCTCGCGGGCGACCTTCAGACCCATCTGCTCCTCCAGCGCGCCGGCAGTGATCGGCCCGAGCTCCTTCACCGCCATCACCACCTCGTCGGCCAGATGGTGGCCGCCGGAGCTCTGCCAGTACTTGCTCGGATGCTCCTTGTGCTGACGCATCCGCCACCGCAGCAGCGGCCAGTCCGCCACCGGCACCAGGCTCGCCTCATGCGCCCAGTACTCGACCAGCAACCGCGGCCTACGGACGCTGTTCGACCAGGCCGCCTCCTCCAGCAACCCCATCGGATAGCCGCCCAACCGGCTGAACAGCGGCACGTAGTGGGCGCGCACCGCGACATTCACCGAGTCGAGCTGCAGCACCTGCGTCCGCGCCAACACCCCTTGCAGGTGACGCCTGGTCACCGGCCCGGTCGGCCGCGCCTGGGCAAACCCCTGCGCGGCCAGGGCGGTCCGACGCGCGGCGATCGAGGACATCTTGAGCACAACAAAGATGCTGCCACGCACCCCTGACAGTGCTGGATGGCCTGTGCTTATTGGCGCCGCCTTCGGCGTCGCGGGGCTCGGCCCCTTTGGGGCCCCTGCCTCGCCCTTGCTGGATTTTTCGAGGGCCGCGTCGGGCTGGGTGGGGGGCGCGTGGGGGGCGGCCCTCGAAAAATCCAGCGACCGGGCGAAGCAGGGGCGGGGCCGAGCCGTGGTCGGGGTTGCGATGTCCGGAGTTGGCGATCTTCAGGGTTGGTGGCTCGGGGGTGGCGGGCTCGTTGGCGGAACGGACGTAACCGCTAGGTTCTGCAGCGTGGCTGAAGCGTCTGTGCGTCGTGCTGTCCCTGCTGACGTCGAAGAGATTGCCCGGATCCAGCGGGATACCTGGCGGGTGGCGTACAAGGATCTGCTGCCGGAGGATGTGCTGGCTGGGCTGGACAACGTGGACGCGGTGCGGGAGCTGGTCGAACAGGGCACGGCGACGGTGCACGTGGCGATCGAAGGCGACTGGACGGTGGGCTTCTGCGTGGTCGGCCCGGCCCCGGACAGCGAAGTGGCGGAGGCCGACGGCAGCCTGCCCGAGGACGCGGCCAGCACGGGCCTGGTGGCGACGCTGCTGGTGGAGCCCCGCTGGGGCCGGCGGGGGCACGGCGGACGGCTGCTCGCGGCGGCGGCGGAGACGCTGCGGGCGATGGGGGCGACCCGCGGCGTGAGCTGGGTGCCGGAGTCGGACCGGGCCTCGCTGGGCTTCTACCACTCGGCCGGCTGGGAATCCGACGGCGTGATCCGCACCCTGGACGCGGGCGGAAGGCCGTTGCGTGAAGCAAGAGTGACGGGTCCGGTGGACCTCAAATTGATCAGTTCCTGAACCGGGAACAACCCTCTCGGCGTCTTCGGAGTCGTACCCCCCGACACGGATCGGGAATTGGGGAAGGACAACCGAGTGCGCCTCATCGACTACCCGCGGCAGGCCAAGCGGGGCGTGCGCCGCTGGCTGCCATCGTGGAAGCTGGTCCTGGGCACCTCGGCGACGCTGGTCGCGGGCCTGGTGGCCGGCTTCTTCGTGGCGGTGGCCACGGTGGAGATCCCCAAGCCCAACGAGGACGCGGTGCAGCAGGCGACGATCTTCACCTACGCCGACGCGTCCACCCAGATCACCCACGTCGGCACCAACCGCCGCCCGGTCACCTTCGACCAGATTCCCCTGGTGGTGCGCCAGGCCGTGCTGGCGGCCGAGGACCGCACGTTCTACAGCGACCCGGGCGTGTCCCCGATGGGCCTGCTGCGCGCGCTGAAGAACGACCTGTCCAGCAGCGGCGGCAACCTGCAGGGCGGCTCGACGATCACCCAGCAGTTCGTCAAGAACTACTACCTCACCCAGCAGCA
>DASWRQ010000252.1:0-19134 GCA_036403095.1 Kutzneria sp.
ACCCCGTTGATTTGACCGTCCATTGTGGACAGCACGTTGACCCGACCGGAAGTTACTCACTGGTAAGTAGTGACTGGAGGGGGATTGAAAAGTATAACTTGTTCTAATCCCTCAACGGTGAGGAAGATCACATGGACAAAGACTCTGTGTGTACCAACGCCTCTGGACAGTTTTCGCGACGAGCGTTCATAGCTGGAACGGGTTCTATCTTGGGGGCGGTGGCGCTGGGTGGCACGGCGCTGGCGTCGACGGCGAAAGCGGCGGCGGCGGGCCCCATCCAGTCCGGCGCCCACGTGCCGGTGCTGGTCATCGGCACCGGGTACGGCGGCTGTGTGGCGGCGCTGCGGCTGGCCCAGGCCGGCGTCAACGTGCAGATGGTCGAGATGGGCATGGCCTGGGACACGCCCGGCGCCGACGGCAAGATCTTCGCCAACACCACCACCCCCGACCAACGCTCGTACTGGTTGCGCACCAAGACAAAACAGCCGCTGAGCAACTTCCTCGGCTTTCCCATCGACAAGGACATCCCGCGCTACACGGGGATCCTCGACGCCGAGGAGTTCGCCGGCATCATCGTGTACCAGGGCCGCGGCCTCGGCGGCGGCTCGCTGGTCAACGGCGGCATGGCGGTCACGCCCAAGCGGGAGAACTTCGGCGCCATCCTGCCGACGGTCAACCCGGACGAGATGTACAACACCTACTACCCCAGGGCCAACTCGGAACTCGGCGTGGGCCTGGTCGACCCGGCCTGGTTCGACACGGTGGACTGCTACCAGTTCGCCCGGGTCGGCCGCAAACAGGCGCAGCGGTCCGGTTTTCCCTTCGTGTTCGTGCCGGACGTGTACGACTGGGACTACATGAAGCAGGAGGCCGCCGGCACCGTGCCGAAGTCGGCGGTGGCCGGCGAGATCCTGTACGGCAACAACTACGGCAAGAAGTCACTGCAGAAGACCTACGTGCCCAGGCTGCTGGCCACCGGCCGGGTGAACATCTCCACCCTGCACAAGGTGACCTCGGTGTCGCCGGCATCGGGCGGCGGCTACACGGTCCTCATCGACCAGCTCAACACCAACGGCGACGCCACGACGACCAAGTCCGTCACCGCGGACCGGGTGTTCTTCGCGGCCGGCAGCGTCGGCACCAGCAAGCTGCTGACCATGTTGAAGGCCACCGGAAAGCTGTCCAACCTGAGCTCGGAGATCGGCAGGGGCTGGGGCGACAACGGCAACGTGATGGTCGGCCGGGCCAACTGGTGGTGGGACGCGACGGGCGCGGTGCAGGCCTCGATCCCCTGTGGCGGCATCGACAACTGGGCCGCGGGCGGCGCGTTCGCCGAGGTGGCCCCGCTGCCGACCGGCATCGAGACCTATGCCTCGTTCTACCTGTCCATCACCAAGAACCCCAACCGGGCCGAGTTCACCTGGAACCCGGCCACCAGCAAGGTCGACCTGTCCTGGCAGACGGCGTGGAAGCAGCCGTCCATCGACATGGCCAAGACCATCTTCGACAAGATCAACGCCAAGGAGGCCACGATCTACCGCTCGGATCTGTTCGGTGTCAACAAGATCTGGGGCGACCACCTCACCTACCACCCGCTCGGCGGCGCGGTGCTGGGCAAGGCCACCGACAACTACGGGCGCCTCAACGGCTATCCCGGCCTGTACGCCATCGACGGCTCGCTGATCCCGGGCAACACCAGCGTGAATCCCTTCGTCACCATCACCGCGCTGGCCGAGCGCAACATCGAGAAGATCATCGCCACCGACCTGTAGCGGCGGCTGCCGGGGCGTTGTCAGTGCCCCGGCAGCACGCACACCGCGTCGATGCCCAGCACGTGGTTGAGCCGCCCGAAAGCCAGCCAGGAGCCGATGCTCATACTCAGTTCGACGATCTCCCGCTGGCTGTAGTGCTCCGACATCCGGGCCCAGAAGTCCTCGTCGATGTTGTGGTGGTCCACCGCGTACCGCTCGGCGTACTCGGCGGCCAGGCGGGTCCGCTCGTCGAACCGCTCGGTGGTGCGCCAGTTCAGGACCGCGTCGGCGAACTCCTCCTCGACCTTGACGCCGTCCCGGTCAGTCCGCCAGTCAAGGCAGAACAGGCACCCGTTGATCTGGGCGATCCGCAGCCGCGCGGCCTCGAACTCACGCAGCCCCAGCGTGGTGTGCTGGTACACCGACAGCGAGAAGTTGGCCGCGGCCGTGCCGATACCCGGCACCATCTCGCCCCACACGTAGCCGATCGCGTCCTTGCCCGCCGGGATGTCGATGTTCATCGTGATTGTCCTTCCGGGACAGTCTTGGCGCAGGAAGGTCAGGCGCGGGGACGATCGGGGCAGCCGAGTTTGCCGATCGCCGGGCGCAGCGGGACGTCGAGCGCGTCGTACAGTCCGGGCTTGGCCTGCGCGAGCCAGTCGATGGCGTTGACCAGCCGGCCGACCGCGGTGGCGTTGCCGCCGGCCGAGCGGTTCTCGCTCTCGTCGGTCGCCTCCACGGTGACCTCGATGCGCGGCCGGCCCTCGATGATCACCCGGTGCGCGCCGTCGCCGCTGGGCGGCTGCGGCCAGTCCGGGGCGCACGAAGGGTGGATACGGGTGACGTGCTCGATGACGATGCGAGCCTCGCCGTCGACGATGCCCTGCACCTCGAACCGCACCGCGCCCTGCGTGCCGGCCTCGAACTCGCCCATGGTCCGGGTGGTCACGGTCGTCTCCAGCGGCCGACGGTCCATGGTCTCGCGGATCTCGTCCAGCTCGACGCCGAGCTCGCGGGCGATCATCCGGACCTGCCCGCCCCACACCATGGTCGGCACGGTGGCGATCAGCATCGGCGCCTGGTAGTCCATCGGCTGGCCCATGCCGACCAGGTAGCGCACGGAGTCCGGCTGCTCGTAGGTCGAGTAGTCGAAGATCTCCTGGCAGCGGATCGCGTCGATGGTGCTGGCCAGGCCGCTGATCAGCAGCGGCAGCACGTCGTTGCCCCAGCCCGGGTCGACGCCGGAGACGAACAGCGAGCCGCCGCCGGACTCCACCGCCGCCTGCACCGGGTCCAGCAGCTCGGCCGGCGCGTTGCGGTAGTCGTAGAGCGGATACAGCGAGGGGGAGACGACGACCGCGCCGCACTCGACCGCGCGCACCAGGTCGGCCAGCGCCTCCATGCCGCGGATGTCGCCCGAGGCCGCGTACACGATGGCCCGGGGCTTCGCCGCCAGCACCGCATCGATGTCGGCGGTCGCCCTGACGCCCAGTTCGACATCCAGGCCGGCCAGCTCGCCGGCGTCGCGGCCGACCTTGGCGGGATCGTGCACCAGGACCGCGGCCAGCTCCAGCGCCGGATGGGCCTGCACGGCTCGGATCGCCGCGCGGCCGACGTTGCCTGTGCCCCAGACAACCGTGGCTATCATGCTGGAAACCTAGCAAACGCTTGGTTGACTCTCGAGGGGCCAATGGAGTGAGGGCCGGTCAGACTTTTCGCCTGGGCCTGGCGGAAAAGTCCAGCTGCTGGAGGGCCCGGAAGGCGGTGTCGGTCGCCCGCAGGGCCGCCGACGTCGAGAGCTGCCAGCCTTGCTCGTACGCCTCGGCGAAGGCTTCCTCGCCGAGCGCGGCGCGGGCCTGCTGGCTCAACGCCGAGACCTGAGGATCGGTGGGATCGTGGGCGCCGCGGAGACGGGCGGCGGCGCCGAGCACCACGGGCACGTCGGGGAAGCGGCCGTGTAGAGCGAAAAGGCCGGCGGCGGTGACGGCGACCGAGGCCACGACGGGCATGTCCATGCTGCCCACGGCCCCGGCATACGCCCGGGCGAGCGCGGCCGACGCGCCAGGACCGTCGCCGAGGGCGAGGCAGAGCGCGGCCCGCACGGTGTTGACGAGCGCCTGGCCGTGATCGCGGTCGAACACGTGCGGCGCGGAGAGCCGGGCCTCGGCCGACTCGACGAGCCGGCCCGCGAGCGCCAGATCGCCGAGCCGCACCTGGAACCCGGCCTCCTGAGTGTCGAGCAGGAGGGCGTTCTCAGGCGACGGCGAGCGCAGCACCCGCTCCCGGGTCGCGGCGATCAGCTCCGCCGCCACGGCGGTGTCGCCGAGCCGTAGGTGCAGGTCGATCAGGCGGAAGTCGACGAAGATCTCGTCGCTGAGGCTGAGCGACCCGAACTCGCGGGCCAGGCGCTTGGCCTCGACCAGGTCGGCCAGCGCGCCGTCGAGATCGCCGTCGTACTGCCGCAGCTGCGCCCGCAGCGGCAGCGCGGAGGCCAGCCCCCAACGGTCCCCGGCCTGGCCGAACCGTTCCAAGGCAAGGGTCACGTCGGAGCGCACCCGGTCGAGCAGTCCCTCGTTCTCCTCGGCCCGCGCGCGGTACAGGTGGGCCAGCCCGGCCAGCCACCGGTCCGGCCCGTCGATCACCTCCTGCACGACCGACGACGCATCGTCAAGGAAGGCCAGCCGCAACGCGGTCAGCGCGCCGGCGAAGCCGGGCAGCTCGGCGCGGCTGCGCGACCGGTCGGAGTGTGGCTGTTTGGCCAACGCGCTCTGGGTGGTTGCCGTGTGCCGCATCGTCACCTCGGCAACGTCCCGCAGCACACTCGGCCCCGGAACGGCGACGGCCTCGCCGAGCCAGTACGTGGCGTCGCCGTACCGGCCGAGCAGCTGCCAGTACCAGATCAGGTGCAAAGCAAGCCCGATCGCCCGGTCGGCGTCGCCGCTGTCGCAGAGGCGCCGCAACGCGAAAAGCACGTTGTCGTGCTCGGCGCGCAGCACGTGCAGCGCCTCGAGCTGCGAAGGGCCCCGCAACAGTGGATCGCTGTGCGCGACCAGGTCGGCGAAGTACGAGGCGGCCAGATCTCGCACGTCCGCGCCCACGTTTTCCTGGCCGTACTCCCGGATCGTCTCCAGCATCCGGTACCGGCCGGTGTCCGGCGCGAGCTGGAGCAGCGACCGATCGACCAGGTCGGCGAGCAGTTCCCGAACATCGGCCCGGCAGACGGCGGCGGCCGAGGCCGGCGTGACGCCGCCGGGCAGGACCGAGATCCGCTCCGCGACGGCACGCTCGTCCGGCGACAGCAGGTCCCAGCTCCACGCGATGACGGCGCGCAGCGTGCGGTGCCGTGGGAAGGCGGTCCGGCTACCGGTGCTGAGCAGCCGGAACCGGTCGGACAGCCCGGTGGCGACGTCGGCCAGCGAGAGCGTGCGCAGGCGCGCCGCGGCGAGTTCGAGCGCGAGCGGCAGACCGTCGAGATCACGGACGATGCGCAGCACCTGGCCGAGGTTGCCCGCGTCGACGCCGAACCCCGGCCGCACGGCCGCCGCCCGCTCGACGAAGAGCCGTACCGACGGTGCCCCAAGCGCCACAGCGACGTCCGCGTCCGGCGCGGGCAGGGGCAGGGGGCCGAGCGGGACCAGCGCCTCGCCGTCGACTGCAAGGGGCTCCCGGCTGGTGGCCAGCACCCGCAGCCCGGCAGCGCGCGTCAGCAGGGCCGAGACGAGATGGGCCACGGCGTCGATCAGGTGCTCGCAGTTGTCCACCACGAGCAGGCTTTCCCGGCCGGCCAGCTGATCGGCCAGCACGTCGACCTCGGCCCGCGACACGGCCGACGAGAACAGCCCCGAGCCGCGCAGCCCGATCGCGGCCAGCACCGCCGCATCGACCTTGGTCGGCTCGGTGACCGAGGAGAGGTCGACCAGCCAAGCGCTGTGTTCGTGCCGGCGCGCGGCCTCGATCGCCAGCCGCGTCTTGCCCGCGCCGCCGGGTCCGAGCACGGTGACCAAGCGGCCGGCGGCCAACAAAGCGCCGATCCGAGCGAGGTCGTCCTCCCGGCCGATGAAGCTGGTCAGCGGCACCGGCAGCGTGCTCGGCGGCGACACCGGCGTGGGCTGATCGGCGCGGAGCAGACGTAGGTGGCGGTCCCGCAGCGCGGCCCCCGGATCGGTGCCGAGCGTGTCGGCCAGGGTCCGCCGGATTCGCTCGTACGAGGCGAGGGCCTCAGCCTGGCGTCCTTGCGCCGCAAGCGCGTCCATGAGCAGCGCGGCGGCGTGCTCAAGCACCGGCTGTGCGGCCAGCAGCGCGGTCAGGCGGGCGGCGGCCGCGTCGGCCCGGCCCAGCGCCAGCTCGGCGGCGGCGAGGTCGGTGACGGCCTCCGCCGACACGTGGGCCAACCGGGTCGCGGCGGCAGGCGCGACCGCTGCGACCGTCGCGGGCTCGACGCCGGGGCGATCGCCCCACAACGCCACGGCCTCACCGAGCACGGCCACGGCAGCGGTGACGTCGCCAGCACGCAGGCGATCGCGGCCGGTGGCGGCGAGCTCCTCGAACCGCAGCGCGTCCACGTCGTCGACGGCCAGCCGGTAGCCGCCCGCGACCGCGGCGACGGAGGCCGTCCGGCGCAGCCGCGAGACCAGGGCCTGGAGGGCGTGGGCCGGATCGGCCGGCGGGTCCTCGGCCCAGATCGCGTCTATCAGCACGCTCGGCTCGACCGCGCGCCCACCGGCCAGCGCCAGCCGCACGACCAGGGCTTGCAGCCGCGCACCGGGCACGGCCAGCACGGCATCACCGCGTGCCGCCCGGAAGGCGCCGAGCAGCGTGACCCGAAGGCCGTCGTCCATCCGTCGATCTTCGCGCACATCGGTGTGAGCGCCATGTGCGCCCCGTGTGAGCGGCGTCGACGAACCTGGTCCGGCCCGGAGGGACCGGGCGGGAAGGGAGCAAATTCGTGCAGGCAGTCGAGTTCCGCCGATTCGGCGGCCCCGAGGTCCTCGAGCTCGTCGACCGGCCGGACCCGCATCCGGGTCCCGGCCAGGTCCGGATCGCCGTGCGGGCCGCCGGCGTCAACGCCAGCGACTGGAAGAAGCGCCAAGGCGAGATGGACCAGGAGCTGCCGCAGACCCTGGGGCACGAGGCGGCCGGCGTCGTCGACGAGCTCGGCGAGGGCGTCACCGACGTCGCCGTCGGGGACCACGTGTTCGGGTTCTCCGCCGTGAGTGGTGCTCAAGCCGAGCTGACGGTGCTGTCCCACTACGCCCCGATGTCGCCGTCGCTCGGCTTCGCCGAGGCCGCCGCGCTGCCGGCGGCGATCGAGACCGCGGCGCGGGCCCTCGACCAACTGGGCGTCGAGAGCGGCAGCACGGTGCTCATCAACGGCGCCTCCGGCAGCGTCGGCTGCGCCGCCGTGCAGCTGGCCGTGGTCCGGGGCGCACGCGTGATTGGCACCGGCAGCCCCGCCACCCACGACTACCTGCGCTCGCTCGGTGCCGAGCCCGTGGCTTACGGCCCCGAACTCAAGGATCGGGTCGGCCCCGTCGACCTCGCTTTGGACGTGGCCGGCAGCGGCGTACTGCCCGAGCTGATCGACCTGGCCGGCGGTGCCGAGCACGTGATCACCGTCGCCGACCCGAGCGCGGAGCGGCACGGCGTGCGGTTCAGCCGCGGCGACGCCGGCCGCGCCCTCTACGTGCTGCACGAGATCGGCGAGCTGGGGCTGGCCGTCCGCGTCGGCCGGACGTTCCCGCTGGCCGAGGTGGCCGAGGCCCATCGTGTCGGCGAGGCCGGCGGGGTGCGCGGCAAGCTCGTGCTGGTGGTCGGCCGATGAGCCGCTGGAGTGCGCTCGTTGTCCTCAGCCTGGCCCAGCTGATGGACATCCTGGACTCGACCATCGTCACCATCGCGCTCCCGACCGCCCAGCGCGACCTGGGTTTTCCCATCGACTACCGGCAGTGGATCCTGACCGGCTACGCGCTCGCCTTCGGCAGCCTGCTGCTGCTCGGCGGCCGGCTGTCCGACTTCTTCGGCCGCAAGCGGCTGTTCCTAGTCGGGGTCGGCGGATTCGCGGTCGCATCGGCGTTCGGCGGCGCGGCCACGGACTTCGCCACGCTGTTGGCCGCCCGGATCGGCCAGGGCGTGTTCGCGGCGCTGCTGGCCCCGGCGGCGTTGTCGCTGCTGTCGGTCACGTTCGCCGACGACGCCAAGGAACGCGGCCGGGCGTTCGGGATCTTCGGGGCGATCTCGGGCGCGGGCGGGGCCATCGGACTGCTGCTGGGCGGCGTCCTCACCCAGGGCCTGTCGTGGCGCTGGTGCCTGTACGTGAACCTGCTCATCGCGGCGATCGCCTTTGTCGGCGGGGTCGTCTTCCTGCGCGACGGCGATCGGCCGGCGCGGGTTCGCCCCGACATCGCCGGCACGGTCGCAGTGGTGCTGGGCCTCGTCGGCATCGTCTACGGCCTGGGCACCGCCGAGGTCCATGGCTGGGGCGATGTCGCAACGATCGGCCCGGTGGTTGCGGGTGCCGCACTCATCGCGGCTTTCGTGTCGATCGAACGCCGCGCCGCGCATCCGCTGTTGCCGCTGCGGGTGATCCTGGACCGGGTCCGCGGCGCGGCCTACCTGACGCTCGGCAGCTGCGGGACCGGCATGTTCGCCGTCTTCCTGTTCCTCACGTACTACCTGGCGAACACGCTCGGTTTCACCCCGTTCCAGACCGGGCTGGCCTTCCTGCCGATGATCGGCTCGGTGCTGGCCGGCGCGGTCTTCTCCGGCGCGGTTCTGTTGCCGCGCACCGGACCGCGGCCGCTGGTCCCGGTCGGCTGCGTGCTCGCCGCGATCGGCATGGCCGTGCTCACCGGCATCGGTCCGGACTCCGGCTACGCCGGCGGCGTGCTGCCGGCCCTGCTGGTCACCGGCATCGGCTTCGGGCTGATCTTCGGTGCCGTGCAGAACGCCGCGACCAGCGGCGTCGGCCCGCACGACGCCGGCGTGGCCGCCGCGCTGGTGACCACCGCCCAGCAGATCGGCGGCTCCATCGGCACGGCGGTGTTCAGCTCGCTGGCCGCGATCGGCGGCTATCACCTCGTCTTCGCCGTCGCGGCGATCGTCTTCCTCGGCAGCGCCGTCGTCGCCGCGACCGTCTTCCGCAGCGGGCCGCTACCCGCCGGTGAGAAGGCAGGAGCCCTGGCATGACCATCGCCCGGGCAGCACCGTGACGCTACCGCGGGCCCTGCTGGCCGAGATCAGGTTCGGGCGCCGATCCCGGTCAGCGCCCGGACCTCCATCTCGGCCTGCTTGTTCGGGTCGCCCTTGCGGCCGCCGAGGAACGTGCCCAGCACGCCGCACAGGAACGAGAACGGGATCGACACGATGCCGGGATTGCTCAGCGGGAACCAGTGGAAGTCCACGCCGGAGATCAGCGAGGTCGGCCCGCCGGACAACACCGGCGAGAAGACGATCAGCACCAGGCACGAGCCCAGGCCGCCGTAGATGCTGAACAGGGTGCCGGTGGTGTTGAACCGCTTCCAGAACAACGCGAACAGGATCGTCGACAGGTTGGCCGACGCGGCCAGCGCCAGCGCCAGCGCGACCAGGAAGGCCACGTTCTGGCCGTTGGCCGCGATGCCGCCGATGATGGCCAGCGCGCCGACCGCCACCGCGGTCTGCCGGGCCACCCGGACCTCACGGCGCGGCTCGGCCTTGCCGCGCTTGATGATGTTGGCGTAGACGTCGTGCGCGAACGAGGCCGATGCGGCCAAGGTCAGGCCGGCGACCACGGCCAGGATGGTGGCGAACGCGACCGCCGACACCACGCCCAGCAGCACGGCGCCGCCGACCCGGAAGGCCAGCAGCGGCGCGGCCGAGTTCTCGCCGCCCGGCGCGTGCAGGATGGCGTCCGAGCCGACCAGCGCGGCCGAGCCGTAGCCGACGACCAGCGTGCACAGGTAGAACACGAACATCGTCCAGATCGCCCAGACCACCGAGCGGCGGGCCTGCTTGGCGTCCGGCACCGTGTAGAAGCGCATCAGCACGTGCGGCAGGCTGCAGATGCCCAGCACCAGCGCCAGGGCCAGGGACACGAAGTCCAGCTCGTTCTTGCCGTACTGCGCGCCCGGCCCCAGGATCGCCGTGCCCAGCTTGTTGTTCTGGGTGGCCTTGTCCAGGATGGCCGAGAAGTCGAAGCCGAACTTGCCCAGCATGAACACGCTGATCAGGGTCACGCACAGGAGCAGAAGCACGGCCTTGATGATCTGCACCCAGGTGGTGCCCTTCATCCCGCCGACCAGCACGTAGAAGATCATGATCGCGCCGACCACCACGATCACCAGCGACTGCCCGGCCCGGTCGGTCACGTTGAGCAGCAGCGCCACCAGGCCGCCGGCGCCGGCCATCTGGGCCAGCATGTAGAAGAACGAGATCACCAGCGTCGAGATGGCGGCCGCGGCGCGCACCGGCCGCTGGCGCATCCGGAACGCCACCACGTCGCCCATCGTGAACCGGCCGGTGTTGCGCAGCATCTCGCCGATCAGCAGCAGGCCGACCAGCCAGGCCACCACCCAGCCGACCGAGTACAGGAAGCCGTCGTAGCCATGGATCGCGATGCCGCCGGCGATGCCCAGGAACGAGGCAGCCGACAGGAAGTCGCCGGACAGCGCGATCCCGTTCTGCGCGCCGGTGAAGGCGCCGCCGGCCGCGTAGTAGTCCGACGTCGTCGCGTTCCCGCTGCTGACCCGGTAGACGATGTAGAGCGTCACGGCCGCGAACAGCACGAAGACGCTGAGATTGATCAGCGGGTTGCCGGTCGCGGTCCCGTCGGCGAGAGTTCTCACTGGCCGTCCACTCCAGCCTGCCGGCGGATCACGGCGACCTGCGGGTCGATGCGCCGACGGGCGTACCTGTTGTACGCCAACGTGATCAGCACCGTTGAGACGAACTGGCCAAGGCCGAGCAGCAGGCCGACGTTGACCAGGCCGAAGACCTGGGTGGCCATGAAGGCGTGGGCATAGGCCGACAGGAGCACATAGGTGAGGTACCAGACCAGGAACAGCGCGGTCATCGGGAAGATGAACCGGCGCAGCCGGTGGCGCAGCTCGGCGAACTCCGGGCTGTCCTGGATGGCCTCGAAGTCCGGTCGCTGCGGGCCGGCCGGCCGGCCGCCGAAGGCGTGCTGCTCCGGTTCGACCGCCGCGTGCCGACCCGTGGTCGACGCTGTGGTCACCTGTCCTCCAGGACGTGCCGACGCAATATGGCCGGCCAACTGTAACGGGGGGGTGACCGGAGTCAACCGGTGGCCGACCAGGTGCGTCCCCGGCCCGAACCTGTGCGCGGTAATGGCTCCGGCTGACGTGTCGGCCTTGACAGCGGAATTCGCGCTGGAGTACACCCCAGCAGCGGCCAGAAGTCCGTAACGCGTTTCCCGTCTCGGCAGACAACCGAACAAAGGGGAAGCCGGACGAACCCGGTGCGACTACCGCGCCCCGTGAGATACCCAGGAAGGACGCATCGTGGTTCAGCCCAGCCCGGGTCCGTGGTGGCACACGGCCGCCCGGTGGCGCAACTGGCCGGTGCTGGTCAAGCTGGCCGCGGTGCTGGTGGTTCCGGTCGTGGTCGCCGTGACGCTCGGCTTCCTGCAGGTGCGCAGCGAGATCCGGCAGGCCGACAACTACACCACGATCCAGCGGGTCATCGCGCTGCGTGACGCGATCACGCCGCTGACCTCGCAGCTGCAGCGCGAGCGCACGCTCGCCGCCCAGGTCGTCGGCCAGGGCGTGGACACGTTCCACCAGCAGGCCAAGGCCGTCGACACCGCCGCGAGCAAGCTCGCCGAGACCGCGCACCGCACGCCCGGCCTGTCCGCGGCCGCCTCCGCGTGGTTCAACGACCTCGAACTGTCACTGGGCCAGTTGCCGGCCATCCGCCGCCCGGTGGAGCAGTCCCAGGACAACGACACCGACGCCGTCTCCGCCTACACGCAGATCATCGGCACCGCGCTGAACTTCGACCAGGCGCTGGTCGTGCAGCTCGGCGACCCGTCCCTGTCCAGCCCGGCCACCGCGCTGCTGGACCTGGAGGGCGCGCAGGAGCAGATCCGGCTGGAGCAGGCCGTCGTGCTGGTCGGCATCGCCCGCGGCCACCTGGTCGACGCCGAGGCCAAGATGCTGGCCGCCTCCGAGACCCGCTTCGACGACAACGTGGCCAACTTCCAGGCCGTCGCCTCGCCCGAGTGGCAGCAGGCCTTCCAGCAGACGGTGGCCGGCGTCGACGTCGGCACCCGGCGGCAGCTGCTCGACTTCGCCGCCACCCAGCCGGTCGGGCAGGCCGCCCCGGCCGAGAACAACGCGGTCAAGAAGACCACCGGCGTGCACAGCGCGCCGCCGCCCGCCGGGCTGACCATCCCGCAGGAGGAGTGGAACCGGACCTCGGACGCCACCGTGGGGCTGGTGAACAAGGTCGCCACCGGCATCGCCGACCAGGTCCGCAACACCGCCACCGATCTGCAGGAGTCCAGCAGCGACCGGGCCGGCCTCGAGTCGGTCGTCCTGGTCGTGACCGTCCTGCTGGCCGGCGGCATCGGCCTAGTCGTCGGCCGCTATCTGCTGGGCTCGCTCGGCGTGCTGCGCCGCACCGCCCTCGACGTCGCCGCGCGGCGGCTGCCCGAGGCCGTCGCCAAGATCCGCGAGGGTCGCGGCGAGGAGGTGAAGATAGATCCGGTGCCGGTGTACACCACCGAGGAGTTCGGCCAGGTGGCCCGGGCCTTCGACGAGGTGCACGGGCAGGCCGTCAAGTCCGCGGCCGAGCAGGCCAGCCTGCGCAGCAACCTGGGCAACATCTTCGTCAACCTGTCCCGCCGGAGCCAGGGCCTGGTGGAACGGCAGCTGCGCCTGATGGAGCAGTTGGAACGGCACGAGGAGAACCCCGAGCAGCTGGCCAACCTGTTCAAGCTGGACCACCTCGCGACCCGCATGCGGCGCAACAACGAGAACCTGATGGTCCTGTCCGGCCTGGACCTGTCCCGCCGCTTCACCAAGCCGCTGCCGCTGGGCGACGTGCTGCGCGCCGCCGTCTCCGAGATCGAGCACTACCAGCGCGCCGTGGTCCGCTCCGCGCCGACCGCGACCATCGTCGGCTACGCCGCCGGCGACCTCGTGCGCCTCATCGCCGAGCTGCTGGACAACGCCACGGCCTTCTCCCGGCCGGACACCCAGGTCACCGTGGACAGCCACCGCGAGCCCGGCGGCGACATCGTGATCCAGGTCGTCGACCAGGGCATCGGCATGGGGGAGACGGAACTCCGCGCGGCCAACGGCCGGGTCTCCGCCGGCTCCGCGGTCGAGGTCCCGGTGTCCCGGCAGATGGGCCTGTTCGTGGTCGGCCGGCTGGCCAGCCGGCACTCCTTCCGCGTCAAGTTCGAGCCGCGCCCCGGCAACGGCGACGGCCTGGCCGCCGTGGTCACCGTGCCGGCCGAGCTGGTGGTCCGCGGCAGCGGCGACCGCGAGCGGCCGCTGACCACGCCGATCGAGCCGGGGCTGAACGCCAACGCCCCGGCGCCGCGGCTCGCGCCCGACGACACGACCCGGATCAGGCGCATCGACGACGAGGTCGTCTGGCCCAGCGACAGCGTCGAGGACGAGCCGTGGGACCCGCCGCAGCGCAACGCACCCGTCGTGCCCGACACGCCGCCGCCGAACGTGGTGAAGGCGATCGACCCGTCGCCGACGCCGCTGCCGTCCCGCCGGGGCCCGCGCAAGCCCGTCGACCCGGTCGAACCGCCGACGCTGCAGACCGGCTCGACGCCGGCGCCGTCGGCCGGCGAGCTGCCGCGCCGCACGTTCACGCCGCCGCCCGCGGTCCAGCCGCCGACGCCCAACCAGGCCGCCGGCTGGTTCGCCGCCAACACGCCGAGCGACACCGCCAACGCCGCCGCCAACGCGAATCCGCCGTCGCTCCCGGACATCGAATCCGTCCGACGACCGGAGGTCTCGCTGGAACCGACCAGCTACGCTTGGTTCGAGCACATGTCTGGGGGACCGGAGAACGGGTCACCCGTTCAGGTGAACCCGTCGGACGCCACCGCGTCCGATCCGGTTCCGGCGGCGACGCCGGAGCCGGCCTGGCCGACCGAGCAACCGACCGCGCAACCCGCGCCGCCACCTCGGACCCAGGGCACCCAGAACGGGCTTGGCCTGCCCAAACGAGTGCCCAAGGCGGGGCTGTTCCCGTCGACGGGCGCGCCGGCGGCCGGTCCCGCCAACGGTGCCGCGCACCGCGATCCGAACCGGACACGCGGGTTCCTTGCCAGCTACCAGTCTGGTATCCGTCAGGACCACACTGGTGCAGCAGCGTCGAGTGAGAACGAACGGGGGCAGGAGAGCCCATGACCGCACCCCAGTCGCGGCAGGTGAACCAGTTCGGGTGGTTGGTCAACAACTTCGCCGA
Source organism: Kutzneria sp. (assembly GCA_036403095.1). Classification (GTDB taxonomy): domain Bacteria; phylum Actinomycetota; class Actinomycetes; order Mycobacteriales; family Pseudonocardiaceae; genus Kutzneria. Next base: position 14,181 of record DASWRQ010000252.1, read on the forward strand.
GCATGTGCCGGGCGTCGCGCACGCGGTCGTCGTCTCCGTGGACGGTGTGTTGCTCACCGCCTCCACGCGACTGCCGGCGGAGCGGGCCGAGCAGGTGGCCGCGATCGCCGCCGGCGCGGTCAGCCTCACGCAGGGCGCGTCCCGCTGTTTCGACGGCGGTCCGGTGCGTCGCACCGTCGTGGAGATGCAGGGTGGCATCATGCTGCTCATGACGATCATGGACGGCTCGTGCCTCGCGGTGCTCGCCGCGCCCAACTGCGACGTCGGCCAGGTGGCCTACGAGATGACCGTCCTCGTCGACCAGGTCGGCCCGCTGCTCACACCGGAGCTGCGAACCGAGCTCAGGGTCGCCAAGCAGGCAATGGACAGCCAGCCCGTCTGAGGGTGGAGATGAGCACCGAGGACTGGGGCGACGACCCCACGGAGAGCACGTTCGCGGACGTGCTCAACGGTTTCACGCTCAACGGTGGCGGCGGCCGGACCCGCCGCGGCCGGGGCGAGCCCGACGGCCGGCACACCGAGCAGCAGCCGGCCGCGCCCGAGCCGGCGGCGCTGCCGCCGGCCGCCGCCGACCCGGACGAGTCGTCCGCCGCCATCGTGCGCGCCTATGCGTGGACGGGCGGCCGGACGCGGTCCGAGGTGCCGCTGCAGATCGAGACCCTGGTCTCGACCAGCGAGCACAGCGGCGGCAGCGGCGAGTCGATGCAGGCCGAGTACCGGGCCATCGCCGACCTGTGCGTGCAGACCCGGTCGGTGGCCGAGATCGCCGCGCTGCTGTCGATCCCGCTCGGCGTGTCCAAGGTCCTGGTCGGCGACATGGCCGGCCTCGGGCTGGTTTTTGTGCACGCCGGCGACAACGCCGGCGACGGCGTGCCCAACCTGGGTCTGATGGAGCGGGTGCTCAGCGGGCTGCGCCGGCTGTAGCCCGCTTCTCCGCCTGGAACGCGTCCTCGTGCAGGCCGCGCCGCCAGTAGCCGGAGATCGACACCTGGTCGACGTCGCTGACGAGACCGCGCAGCTGCTTGACCAGGCCCGCCTCGCCGTGCACGAAGGCGTGCCCGCGGCCGGCGGGCAAGGTCAGGTTGCTGACCGTCGCCACCACGTCGGCCGGGTCGACCCAGGTGACGTCGTGCGGCAGGTCCTGCGGCTCGTTGCTGCCGATGATCGCCGTCACCCTGGCGTCGGCCGGCAGCCGTTCGAGGGCCGCGCCGATCGCCGGCAGCGCCGCCTCGTCGCCGACCAGCAGGTGCCAGTCGGCCGTCGGGTCCGGCGTGTAGGCGCCGCCCGGGCCGAGGAAGTACAGCTCGTCGCCCGGCCGGGCGTTGGCCGCCCAGGGGCCGGCCAGTCCGCTGTCGCCGTGATACACGAAGTCGATCGTCAGCTCGTCGTCCTGCGCCGAGCGGATCGTGTACGTGCGGCGGGGCGGCAGCTCGTTGCGGGGCAGGGTGTCCATGTCGGCCGGGAAAACGCCGTCGACCGGGAACATCAGTTTCACGTAGCGGTCGGTGAAGCCGTTGTCCACGGCGAGGTTCTCGCCGTGGAAGGTCACTCGGACCATGTGTGGCGTGATCCGCTGCGTGCGGCGGACCAGAATGCGGGTCGCTGGCATCGGCCCAGCTTAGCCGATCCTTACCAACGGTTGTAAAGCTATAACTGTCCTCGGTGGATAGGGTGGCCGACATGAACGACCCGCGTGAGGTGCTGAGCTGGGAGCTTTTCGGCACCGCCAGCCGCGAGCTGGCCACCGCCGTCGCCGCTGACGGTTTCGAGCCCGACCTGCTGCTGTCCATCGCCCGCGGCGGCCTCTTCGTCGCCGGCGCCCTCGGTTACGCGCTGGACGTCAAGAACCTGCATGTCATGAACGTGGAGTTCTACACCGGCGTCGACCAGCGGCTCGACCTGCCCGTCATGCTCCCGCCCGTGCCGTCGGTCGTCGACCTGCACGGCGCCAAGGTCCTCGTCTGCGACGACGTCGCCGACACCGGCGCCACCTTGAAGCTCGTCCGCGACTTCTGCGCCGACCAGGTCGCCGACGTCCGCTGCGCCGTCGTGTACGAGAAGCCTCATTCCACCGTCAAGTGCGAGTACGTGTGGCGGCACACCGACCGCTGGATCAACTTCCCGTGGTCCACCCTGTCTCCGGTCGTTCAGCGCCGGGGCCAGGTTCTCGATGCCTGACCTCGAGATCGCACCCGCCTCGGTTCGTTCGGCGCGGGCCAGCACGGCGGCTCGTCCAGCGGTCAGTTCTCGTAGCCAGCGATGCTCGGCACTGGGAGACTCCAGGTCGTGCGCTACCGCGACTACCTGACATCGGACAAGGTGGCCCAGCCGTCCGATGGGCCAGATGTGGCCATCGCCGACTCGGCGGTGGTCGCGGAGCTCGGCGACGGCAGTTTCCACGCGGTCTGGCAGGGCAGGGCGGGTCTGCTCGGGGAGTTCGACGGCACCAGGGAAGAGGCGGTCGCGTGGGCACGGCGGCGGTCGAAGCGGTGCTTCCTCTGCACCCGGGCGCCCGGTGACCTGATGCCGTTGGAGGCCGGAGACTGAGCTACTTGCTCAGCCGCAACTGGAGCTGGGCCACCAGGCGCTGGTCGGGGTCGGCGAGGTCGAGGCCGCTGAGCTCGCAGGCGCGGCGGACGCGGTAGCGCAAGGTGTTGGGGTGGACGTGCAGCCCGGCGGCGGCGGAGCGGACATCGCCGAAGGCGTCGAGGTAGGCGAGCAGGGAGCGGCCGAGGTCGGTGCCGGCCAAGGGATCCAGCCGCGGATCACGGATGCGGGGGTTGTCCGCGAGCAGGGTGAGGGTCTCGCTGAGCAGGACCTGGGTGCGTACGTCGGCGAGGGCGGCGACGTCGAGGGCGGGGCGCGCGGCGATGGCGTCGAGGACGCGGTCGGCCTCCTGACGTGAGACGGGCACGTCCTCGAGCCCGGCGACGACGGAGCCGATGCCGGCCTGGACGGAAACGCCGAGATGCCGACGGGTGGCGGCGACGGCGTCCCGGGTCATGGTGGTGACGGTGCCGGCGTCGGTGACCTCGGGCAGCAGCACGTAGACCCGCCCGGCGACGGGGGTGACGAGGGCGGAACGCCGGTAGGACGCGGCGTGCACGGAGATGATGCTGATCATCTCGGCCCGGTGCAGCTCGACCTCGGAACGGGTGCGATCGGTGCTGCGCATAAGGAAAGCGACGACGGCGGCGGGCTTCCGCGGGTCCGCGCCGATCTGCCCGGCGACGGCGGCGCCGGAGATGCGACCGCTGAGCACACCGGCGAGCAGGTTCTCCCGCAGCCGAAGCCCGGCGCTCGTGGTGTTGCGATGCTGCACGAGGTGCAGGGCGGTGATCCGAGCGGCGCCGAGCAGCGCCCGGTCGGCATGCTCGGCCAGCGGCTGGCTGCCCTCCTGCACCCACACGGTGCCGAGCGGCTGCGACCCGGCATGGATGCCGACGGCGATACGGCGCTTGATGCCCAGTTCGGGCCGCGCGTCGATGTGCACGACGTCCTCGCCGGAGCGAAGCCGCTGGTAGACGCCCCATTCCCGGAGCATCTTGAGGTACGGCTCCGGCCCCTGCCGGCCGAGAATGGACAGCCGGCGCAGCTCGTCGACCTCGTCGGAGGACCGCGAATACGCCAGCACGCGGTTGGCGGTGTCCTCGATGCTGACGCTGCCGCCGGTCAGTGCGGCGATGGTCTGGGCCAACGAGAACAGGTCGCCGAGCACCTCGCCGGCATCGGCGTCGGCAGTGCCCCGGGCGGCGCTGACCACGTTGCGCGCCAACGACTCCAGCTGCTCCCAGCGCACCTCGGTCCGTACGTCCAGCAGTGCGACGCCGGCGTCGGCGGCGGTCTGCCGCAGCGGCTCGGCATCCTTGACGGCGACGGCGGTCGCCCCGCGCTTGCCGGCGGCCCGCACGTGCGCGGCGGCCGACCGGCCGCGGGCGCCGATCACCAGCACCAGGTCGCCGGCCCGGGAGTCGGGGGCGTCGTCGGGATCGAGGATCACGACGTCGCGCACCTCGGCCTCCAGGCCGTCGGGCGCGGTCAGGACCTCGACGAACGGCTCGCCGAGGGCGAGCAGCAGCTGCTGGACGGTCGAGCGGGCGATGACGACCCCTTTGTTCGCCCCCACAATGCGACACCCCCAAGCTTAGCCGTTCGGACAACACGGTGCCGGCCGTCGGTGCCTAGCCTTTCGGCTATCGACGACGTCGCCGAAGGAGTGCCAGTGGATGCCGTGACGCAGGTCCCGACCCCCGTGAACGAGCCGGTGCGGCAGTACGCGCCGGGCAGCCCGGAGCGGACCGAGCTCGAGGCGAAGCTGGCCGAGCTGGCCAAGGAGCAGGTCGAGCTGCCGCTGACCATCGGCGGCGAGCGGCGGATGGGCGGCGGTCAGCGCGTCGACGTCGTGCAGCCGCACAACCACCGCCACGTGCTGGGCACCTTCGCCGGCGCCACCCAGGCCGACACCCGTGACGCCATCGCCGCGGCCAGGGCCGCCGCCCCGGCCTGGCGCGCGATGCCGTTCGACGAGCGGGCGGCGATCCTGCTGCGCGCGGCCGACCTGCTGTCCGGCCCGTGGCGCTCGACGCTGAACGCGGCGACCATGCTCGGCCAGTCCAAGACCGCCATCCAGGCCGAGGTCGACGCCGCGTGCGAGCTGGCCGACTTCTGGCGGTTCAACGTGCACTTCGGCCGGCAGATCCTCGCGGACCAGCCGGTCGCGAACTCCCGTGCCATCTGGAACCGCACCGACCACCGCCCGCTCGAGGGCTTCGTCTACGCCATCACCCCGTTCAACTTCACCGCGATCGCCGGCAACCTGCCGACCGCGCCAGCCCTGATGGGCAACACCGTGGTGTGGAAGCCCTCGCCGACCCAACAGGTCGCGGCCCACCTGACCATGGAGCTGCTCGAGGAGGCGGGGCTGCCGCCGGGGGTGGTCAACATGCTGCCGGGC
>DASWRQ010000253.1:0-27078 GCA_036403095.1 Kutzneria sp.
CGTCCCGCACGCCGACGAGGGATCGTCCCCGGCGGCGTGCGGGCGGTGTTCGCCGAACCGGCCGCGGACTGGTTGGCCCGCGACCGGCCCGGCACGGTCAGGGGAGTCAGTTGGCGCCGAGCTGGACGTCCTCGAGGATGCCCAGCGCGTCGGGCACCATCACGGCGGCCGAGTAGTAGACGCTGACCAGGTAGGAGATGATCGCCTTCTCGTTGATGTTCATGAAGCGCACCGAAAGGCCCGGCTGGTACTCGTCCGGCAGCCCGGTCTGGTGCAGGCCGACGACGCCCTGGTTGTGCTCGTCGCCGGTGCGCATCAGGATGATCGAGCTGGTGCGCTGCTCGGTGATCGGGATCTTGTTGCAGGGCAGGATCGGGATGCCGCGCCAGGACGGCATCTGGTGCCCGCCGAAGTCGGTGTTGCCCGGGTAGATGCCGGCCCGGTTGCACTCCTGGCCGAACGCCGCGATGGTGCGCGGGTGAGCCAGGAAGACCGTCGGCTCCTTCCACACCGTGGCCAGCAGGTTGTCCATGTCGTCCGGCGTGGGGGCGCCGGTGCGGGTGTGGATGCGCTGGCTGAAGTCGGCGTTGTGCAGCAGGCCGAAGTCGCGGCTGTTGACCAGCTCGTGCTCCTGGCGCTCGCGCAGGGCCTCGATGGTCAGCCGCAACTGCTGCTCGGTCTGGTTCATCGGCTGGTTGTAGAGGTCGGCGACGCGGCTGTGCACCCGCAGCACGGTCTGCGCGACGCTGAGCTCGTACTCGCGGGGCGCGGCGTCGTAGTCGACGAAGGTGCCGGGCAGGTCGGGCTCGCCGGTGTGGCCGGAGGCCACACTGATCTCGGCCTCGCCGCTGTCGTCGGCCCGGCCGAGCGCGGCGTTGGCCTGGAACATCACGACCTGCTCGCGCAGCTCGGCGGACTGGTCGGTCAGCGCCTGGAAGTCGGCGCGGGTCAGCGAGAGCAGGGTGGCGCTGGTGACCGCCTTGGCGGTGAAGCCCCAACTGGTGTCCGGGTCGACCAGCGCGTCGACGCCGAAGTAGTCGCCGTCGGCCAGCGTGCCGAGCACGGACTCGTCGCCGTACTTGCCGGCGCCGACCTTGTTGATCTTGCCGTGCGCGATGAGGAAGATCCGGTCGGCCGCGCCGCCCGCCTCGGCGATCACGTCGCCCGGCGAGAACTCGTGCTGGCTGAACCGGTTGGCCAGCGCGTCCAGCACCTCCATCTCGTCGAAGCCGCGCAGCAGCGGGAGCTCGCCCAGCTCGGCCGGGATCACCCGGACGTCCGCGCCGGTCTTGGTGAACTCGATCCGGCCGTCGCCGACGGTGTAGCTCAGCCGCCGGTTGACCCGGTAGACACCGCCGTTGACCTGCGTCCAGGGCAGCACGCGCAGCAGCCAGCGCGAGGTGATGCCCTGCATCTGCGGCACGGACTTGGTCGTGGTCGACAGGTTCCGCGCGGCGGCGGTGCCCAGGCTCAGCTGGGACTGCCCTTGTTCTAGTCCGGCTCCCGGCTCCAACGTCTCCGTCACGACCGACAACTCCTCACCAGATCGACAAAGTAGAGAAAAAGAGAAAAAGAATAGGCGGGACCCCGATTCGCCCCACCCGCCGTCGTTAGCGAGACATTGGCGAATTGATCGCAGGACGATATGAGCGCCAACAGATGCGAAACTAGCACCGCCGTTCGGCCGACGTACAGTCGCCCGAGCGGGTGACTATTGAGCGGCCAGACGTTTGGTCTTTTGTTCACCCAACTCGGCTAGTAACGAGCCACCGTGTGTAGCAGTGCTCACCGATATCGCCCGGTCACCGGTCGACAATAGGACAGCAGGGTAGCAGTGCACCGCCATTCGGGTTCTCTTCATCGTCGAACCCTTGGCAGGCAAAGCGGGAAGGCGCGGACCACGGTCATCGGCGATCGGGTGATGGGATGTCCGCCAGATCACCGGGAAGAGACGCGATATGGCAGAGCGGGGCCGCCTTAGGGCCATCCGGGTGGCAGCCGGTAACGGTGCGCGAGCGTCGGATAGTTGCCTCAGCACGGAACAAGACGTGACCGATCACTCACCCCACGTCACCACATCGAGGAGAATGGGCGTGCTATCCGACCGATCGAAATGAGCGATCAATTGACCGACAATGGGCCCGCGGACCGGTGACATAACGCGACAACGGCCGTCTCCGTGCACTTACCCACCGCGCCCATTGCCCGAAAGTTCGTGACACTTCGTCAGGTCACAGGGGTGACCCTGTTAGCTCTTCGCGATCACCGGCGCACACCCGGTACCGTCGGTGCCTCCAGGCCTGACGGGAGCACAGCGATGCGCGATGTCGGCGGCGCCGGCCGACGGTTGATGCCGCGCGAGGAACGGGCCGCCAGCATCGTGGCGGCGGCGGCCCGCGCGTTCGCCCGCGGCGGCTATGCCGGCACCTCCATGGACGACGTGGCCGCGGAGGCCGGCGTCACCAAGATCATTCTGTATCGCCACTACGCCACCAAGAAGGACATCTACACCGCGGCGCTGGACGCCACCTGGCAGCGGCTGGTGGACAGCTCCCAGTTCGGCTACGACACCGACGCCGGGCTGCGCGCGCTGCTGGCCGCCGCCCGGCGCGACCCCGCCGGCTTCACCCTGCTGTTCCGGCACGCGGTGCGGGAGCCGGTGTTCGCCCCGTACGCGCAGCAGTTGGTGGCGCAGACGGTGCAGATGGCCGAGCAGACGCTGGGCGATTCCGTGCCCGACCCGCAGCTGCGCTCGTGGCTGGCTCGAGGCGTGACCGATCTCGTGCTCAACTCGGTGCTCGAGTGGATCACGACCGGGGATCCGGCGCGGGACGACGAAGCGGCCGGCCTGCTGTTCCAGACGGCCGCGGCGGTCATTGTCCACCACCGGTCAAGGGCGGCCCCCGGGTCGGTCGCACGACGATCGGACGGACTTCGCGAAACTGTATACTGACGAGTTGCGCAGGGAGTACTGTCGGGCCTCCACGGTCAAATCTGGGGAGGTGACAATGGCGACTGGCCAATTCCCGGCTGATGATGCCGAGACCGCCGCGAACGTCTTCGCTGGAGAACTCAAGCGTTGGCGGACGCTGCGCGGGCTGTCGAGGACCACACTCGCGCGACGGATGGGCTACGACCGCTCATACGTGTCCAAAGTGGAGAGTGGGGCCAAACCGCCGTCCCGGGACTTCGCCTTTCATGCAGAGAAGGCGTTGCACTCGGGTGGCGCGCTGTACAACGCGTATCGGGAGCACAGCAGCTCGGTCGAGCGGTCCAAGGCCGACGGCCAGCTGGTGCGCACCGCGTCGAGGCCGACGCAGCCGTACGCGGACCTGATCGCCGGTGGCGTGCCACCGGCCGGGAGGTAGATCAGGTCGAACCTCGCCGACCGGGAAGAAGAGGCGCGAACCCCCGCCGTGCCGACTGACGTTCCCGAGAGGCGACCAGGAGGGCCACAGCCAGTGGCCCTCCTGGTTTCATTTTCAAGCAGTTGCAGCTTTAGGAACCGGTAACCCGCGACGCCTCGGGGACCGTTATGTTCATTTCGTGAACGAACCGATCGAAGCGATTCGACTCGGGAAGCCGGCCCAGATCTCCGGCGTGTAGAAGTGGCCGCCGGGCAGCTCGTCCACCCGCACCCGGCCGCCGGCCAGCTGGCTCCACCGCTGCGCGTGCCCGGCCGGGGCCCGCCCGTCCTCCGCGCCGTAGATGACCTGCATCGGCGCCTGCACCGTTGTGCCCGGCCGGTACCGGTAGCTGCGGCTCACCGTCAGGTCGGCCCGCAGCAGCGAGACCGCCATGTCCACCAGCTCCGGCTCGTCCAGCAGCGCCTGTGGCAGCTGGCCGACCGTGCTCATCCAGTGCACCAGCTCCTCATTGGTCTGCTCCAGGTACGGCGGCGTGCCGTCGCGCACCGGCCAGTCCGTCGGCGCCTCGCTGGCCGACACCGTCAGCGCCGTCGGCCCGCGCCCGCGCCGTTCGGCCCTGGCCGCCACCTCGAACGCCATCACCGCGCCCATGCTGTGCCCGAACAGCACATACGGCCGGTTCGCGACATCGGTGACGACGGCGTCGACCACCTCGTCGCACAGCGGGTCCCACTCGGTGGCGTAGGGCTCGGTGAACCGGCTCTCCCGCCCCGGGTAGCAGACCAGCACCAGCTCGGTGTCGTCCGGCAGCTGCGTCGCCCACGGCCGGAACGGGGCGGTGCCGCCGCCGCTGTAGCCGATGCACACCAGCACCCGGCTCGCCTGGGGCCGCGGCCGCGGCCTGACCAAGATCTTGGCTCCCGTGCTCACCGGATCAACCTAACCCGTGCCCGTAGCCTGGTGCGGTGAGCCTGCTGCCGTCTCAGGCCCGCCGACCCGCCGTCGGCCTCGTCGTGCTGTGCGCCGCCGTGGTCGCCGTGGGGGCGGCGCTCTACCACGGGCAACGCCGCGCGGGTCCGCTCGACAACGCCGTGGACGACTGGTTGTTCACGATCTTCGGACGCTTTCGGGTGATCCTCTACCAGTTGCTGCACGTCGCCGACCTCCCGGTGGTGGGCACGGTGCTCGCCGTCGTGGCCGTGACGGCGCTGCTGCGGGCCCACCCGGACATCGCCGCGCTGGCGGTGATCGGGCCACTGGCCGCCATCGGTCTGACCGAGGTGGTGCTGAAGCCGTTGGTGCAGCGCCGGTACAACAACTGGCTGTCGTATCCCAGCGGGCACACCGTCGGCATGCTCTCGATGTGCACGGCGCTGGGCGTGATCGTGCTCGGCGCCGGACTGACCCTTGCGCTGCGCGTGGCAATCGGGGTGCTGCTGTTGGCGGTGTCCGCCGTCGTGGTGCTGGCGCTGGTCGTCGACGGGTTCCACTACTTCACCGACACCGTGGCCGGTGTCGCGCTGTCCGTCGGGGTCGTGCTGCTGGTGGCCCTGGCGGTGGACGCGGTCACGGTCACGCGGCCGGCCGTGTCGGAGCCGACGTCGGTCTGACCGCCCGAACGGCGGAATTGCCGGAAGTTGCACTTAGGCGGTTCTTTACATCCTCGCCCGACATCGCGAAAATCCTTGACAGAGGCGACGAGCGAGGTGAGGGCGTGCGAAGGCTCGCGATTGCGTTGGCGGCACTACTGAGCGTGTTCACCGCACTACCCGTGGCGGCGGGCGCGGATATCACTGCGCCGCACGCCAGTGTCGTTGCCGCGCCGCGGGAACTGCGTGGCATGTGGATCGCCAGCGTGGCCAACATCGACTGGCCGTCCCGGGCCGGGCTGCCGGCGGTCCAGCAGGAGCAGGAGTACGTGAGCCTGCTCGACCGGGCCAAGGCCATCGGCGTGAACGCCGTTTTTGTGCAGATCCGGCCCACGGCCGACGCCTTCTACCCGTCTTCGCTCGAGCCGTGGTCGCAGTACCTGACCGGGACGCAGGGCCAGGATCCCGGCTACGACCCGCTTCGGTTCCTGGTCGACCAGGCCCACCGGCGTGACCTCGAATTCCACGCGTGGTTCAACCCGTACCGGATCAGCCTCCAGGGCGACGTCACCAAGCTCGCGCCGACCCATCCGGCGCGGCTGCATCCCGACTGGGTCGTGGGCTACGGCAACCAGCTCTACTACAACCCGGGCATTCCGGCCGTGCGGCAGTTCGTGGAGCGGGTCATTCTCGACACCACCCGCCGCTACGACCTCGACGGCGTGCATTTCGACGACTACTTCTACCCCTATCCCGTTGCCGGCCAACAGTTTCCGGACCAGGCGACGTTCGCCGAGCACGGCAGTGGCTTCTCGAACATCGCCGACTGGCGGCGGGACAACGTGAACAAGCTGATCAGCGAGCTCTCGGCGCGGATCCACGGGATGAAGCCGTGGATCGCGTTCGGCGTCAGCCCCTTCGGCATCTGGCGGGACGCACGGACCGATCCGACCGGCTCCGACACGCAGGGCGGCGTGCACGACTACGACGACCTGTACGCCGACACCCGGACCTGGATCCGCAACCGCTGGGTCGACTACATCGCGCCGCAGCTCTACTGGCCCGTCGGCTACACCATCGCCGACTACGGCAAGCTGCTGCCGTGGTGGGCCCATGAGGTCGCCGGCACCGGGGTTTCGCTGTACATCGGCCAGGCGGTGTACAAGATCGGGACGCCCAGCCCGGCCGCGTGGCTGGATCCGTCGGAGATGCCGCGACACATCGCCCTCAACCGCGCCACTCCCGGCGTGAACGGCGACATCCTGTACAACACCAACACCTTGCTGGCCAATCCGCTGGGCTTCGCCGACCGCCTCCGCACCGATCTGTACGCCCAGCCGGCCATCGTCCCCGTCCGGCCCACCGTCGCCGGGCACGCCCCGCTGCCGCCGCTCCTGCTGCCGCTGCATGGGAACACCTTGCGCTGGCTCGGTTTCGCCACGTCATACGCCGTCCACCAGGACGGCCGCCTGCTCACCACCTTGCGCGGCAACACTTTCACCCTGCCCACTGGCCGACACAGCTACGCGGTCACCGCGCTGGACCGCACGCACCACGAGAGCCGTCCGAGCATCACCGAGGAGTACCGATGAGCCCTGTGCACAACAGGTTGACCAGGCTCGCCGTGGTGGGCACCGTCGCCGGCGCCCTCATCGCGCAGCTGACCGCCGCCCCCGCCGTCGCCGCCACCACCGCCGCGCCCGTCGACTTCCACCAGTGGAGCAGTTCCGACTTCCACAGTGGACACTCCGACGGGCTGCTCGTCCGCAACGGGCTGGCCATCGGCCGGCCGGCCGGCAGCATCCAGCACACCGAGCCCGCCGTGGGCACCCGGACCTACGACTACGGCACCTGGACCTCTCCCCGCTACAGCCAGCGTTTCGGCGCCACACAGCTGATCGCGTCGTGGAACGCCAGCACGCCCGCCGGCACCTGGCTCCAGGTCGAGATGCGCGGCACGTCGTCGACCGGCGCCCAGACCGGTTGGTACGTCATGGGCCGCTGGGCCTCCGGCGACCAGGACATCCACCGCACCAGCGTGCCCGACCAGACCGACGCCACCGGCACCATCGACGTCGACACCTTCGAGGCCGCCGACGGCGTGCAGCTGATGTCGTACCAGCTTCGGGTCACCCTCTACCGCCTCCAGGGCACCCACGTCTCCCCCACCCTGCGCATGGTCGGCGCCATGACCTCCGCCATTCCCGACCGCTTCTCCGTGCCCACCAGTCCCTCCGGCGGGGCGTGGGGCGTCGAGCTGCCCGTTCCCCGCTATTCCCAGGACATCCACAAGGGCCAGTACCCCGAGTACGACGGCGGCGGCGAGGCCTGGTGCAGCCCCACCTCGACCCAGATGGTCGTCGAATACTGGGGCAAACACCCCACCGCGCAACAACTTTCCTGGGTTGACCCCTCCTACGCCGACCCCCAGGTCGACTACGCCGCGCGCAACACCTACGACTACGACTACGCCGGGGCCGGCAACTGGCCGTTCAACGCCGCCTACGCCGCCAGCTACGGGCTCGACGCCCACATCACCCGGCTGCATTCCTTGCAGGACATGGAGCGCTACATCCGGCGCGGCATCCCCGTGATCACTTCCCAGTCCTTCCAGGCCAGCGAGCTCGACGGCGCCGGCTACTCCACGTCCGGGCACATCATGGTCGTCGTCGGCTTCACCCGGACCGGCGACGTCATCGTCAACGACCCCGCCTCCAGCGACGACCCGGCCGTGCGCAACGTCTACAAGCGCAGCCAGTTCGAGAACGTCTGGCTCCGCACCGAGCGCCCCTTGCCGTCCGGCGGCACCGGCAGCGGCTCCGGCGGCGTCGTCTACATAATCACGCCCAACGGCATGCCCCTGCCCTGACCGGATCCGATGCCGCCCACCTTCGGTGGGCGGCATCACGCCCGGGCGATCAGCCTGGTGTTGTGCGGGTTGAGCTGGTTGGCGGCGATCATCTCGGTGGCCACCTCGGTGACGAAGTCGTCGGCCTCGGCGCCGAGCTTCTTGGCCTGCGCGGCCAGCCCCGCCGCCTTCATGATCTGCCCCAGGGCGACCGGGTCGGCGACGAACTGGGCGTCGAGCTCGGTCGGCGGCAGCTCGATGGCCAGCCCCGCCGACACCAGCCGCGCCACGATCTCGTCGGCCGGATGCTGGTGCATGGCGAACGGCGTGTCGGCCAACCGATCCCGCCAGCGGGGCCGGTTCATCACCTCGTCCAGGATGGTCACCGCGTCGGGCTCAGCCCGGGGGAGTCGCGCTGGCATTCCACTTCATCGACTACCTGGTGCACGGCTGGGACCTGAAGGCCACGCTCGGTCTGCCGCGCGACCTCGACCCGGAGCTGGTGGACGCGGCCCTGCGCCTGTTCGCCGACGCCAGCACGCCGCCGACCACCAACCCGCTCCGGATCCCCTTCGCCCCGCGCCGGCCCGTCGCCGATGACGCCCCGGCAGTGGACCGCCTGCTGGCCCGGGTCGGCCGCCGCGCCGACTGGAGCTGATCACCAACGGTGGGCGGCGAAGTCCACCGGCCGCGGCTCCAACAACGCGGCCCGCTCGACCAACCCGGCCAGCCGCGCGGCCATCTCGTCGGCCGACAAGCGTTTGCGGTCGCCGTGCCCGGGCAGCACGTACTCGAACCGGATCACCGGGGCCGTCCGGGCCAGCGATTCGGCCAGCACCCGAATGTCGTACCAGGTCACGGTCTCGGCAACCTCGAGATCACCGGTGGTGCGCGACCAATAGAACGAGTCGCCGGTGAAGCAGTACTTGTCGTCGGCCAGGAACAGGACGCTGCCGCGGGTGTGCCCGGGCAGCGGATGGACGACCACACCGGGCACGACCTCGACCGGATCGAGCCCCCGCACGACCACGTCGGCATCCGGCACGGAGTCCAGATCACCCTCGTGAATCCACAGTTTCGCCCCGAAACGGTCGGCGTACTCGCGACCGTGGGCGACGTGGTCGCGGTGGGTCAGCAGGACATCGGTCACCCGACCGAGCCGCTCGTAACGGTCGGCCAGCTCGGCGCTCCACCGCGGCGTGTCGATCATCAGATTCCCGCCGGGACGACGCAGCAGATAGGAGTTCGCGGCGGCGGTCTGCCGGGAGTTATGTCCACAGAGGAACAGATCGTCGTCCAGCGCCAACGGGAACGGGTCGAGCGCGGGGTCCAGGCGGTCCTCGCTGTGCCGGATGGAGCGGGTCGGGCAGGCGTACGCGGCGGTGTGCAACACCCGCCGCTCGGCCTCGGTCTCGGGCTGTCGGATCACCTCGGAGTGCCCGTTCACCTGCGCGATCAGCCCGGGCGCGAACTGACGGGCCACATCGCAGTCCGTACAGCGGTCGTCGACGTACCAGCCGGTCATGTCATCCCCCAGAGGAAAGTCGGTAATCCAGGACTACCAGGCTTTTCCGGGGAAAAGAAAGCGTTGACTTGCCGCGTCGCCCCTGCTCTACAAGATCGTTTTATTGTGCCGCAACGGAAAGGCGGGCCCCGACGAATCGGGGCCGGCCTCGGGAATTCCCTTTCGGGCCGGGCTCAGCCGGCCCAGACGTCCTCCACGTAGCGGTCCTCGGCGATCAGCCCGTCCAGCCACGCCTGGTCGTCGCCCGACGCGTGGCTGCGATAGATGGACCGGAACGCCTCCCGCACGGCCGGGGCCATGCCCTTGCCGTCGCCGCAGATGTACACCCGGCCGCCGGCCTCCAGGGCGGCCCAGATCTCGTCGCCGTCGGCGGTGATCCGGTCCTGCACGTACTTGACGCCGTCGACCTCGGCCCGGGAGAAGGCGGGGCGCATGGAGATCACGCCGGCCCGCTCGGCCGCTTCGAGCTCGGCCCGGTGCAAGTAGTCGACGTCGGGGTGCCGGATACCGAAGTAGCACAAGCCGGGGCCCAAAGCCTTGCCGGCGGCCTGCTCCGCGGCCCGGTCGCCGATGAAGCCGCGGAACGGGGCCAGGCCGGTGCCGGCGCTGACGTAGATCACCGGGACCGTGGTGTCGGCCGGCGCCTGGAATGCCTCCCGCGCCTTGTCGACGCGGGCCCGCAGCTGCTCGCCGGCGGCCAGCCGGGACAGGTAGTACGAGGAAACCCCGTGGAACTCACCGGATCCGGTGCGCGAGGGCCCGGACACGACGCCGACGATCAGCTCCACCTCGCCCGGCCGGGCCAGGGCCGAGGACGAGATCGAGTAGTGCCGGGCCTGGATCGGCGACAGCATCTCCAGGAAGTCCTCCGGCGCCAACTGGCACGCGGGGTTCTGCTCCAACAGCTCCAGCAGGCTCAGGTCGGTCTCGCCCAGCGCCTGCAGCGCCGCCTTCTCCGGCGGGCACGGGTTGCCGCCGGCCAGCACCTTGATCTGGGCCGGCGTCGCCGGGTTCTGCAACTCGACGAAGTGCGTGAGCAGCTGACGGATCGTCACGGGGCGGTCGACCGGGATGGCTCGCCGGGTCTTCTGCCGCGGGTTGATGGCCACGACCAGCTCCAGGTTCAGCGAAAAGCGGGCGGCGACCCGGTCCACCAGGTCGGACGGGTTGTCCGGCACGACTGTCAGGTGGTCGCCGGTTCGGTAGGTGACGCCGTCGGGCAGCTGGATCCGCAGGTGCCGCTTGGACCGCCCCAGCGGGCTGTCCACGTCGACGAGTTCGTCGTTGGCCAGCACGGTCATCGGCGTGACCTCGTACCGGGCGTCCAGCGCCGCGGTCACCGGACCGGTGATCACCCGCACGTCGTAGAGGCGGTCAGAGGTGTCGGCGATGACCGGCTCAGCGTCCGGATCTCCGTACCGGGTAAGGAGTTCCGTCCACAGCCGGTCGCTCCACGACTCGATGTCGCCGGTCAGGTCGCCGGAGGCGTCGGCCTCGCAGCGGTCGACGAGTCGAACCGCACCCAGCTCCGAGAGCCGGGCGTCCAACCGGGTCGGCACGTGCTGGTAGGTCGCGGCCCAGTTCCGGTCGCCCACGCCGAGCACGGCAAAGGACACCGCGGACAAGTCGTCGGCGGCGGAATCCAGCCAGGCCACGAACTTCGCCGCGTCGTCGGTCGGCTTTCCGTTGTACGAGGCGGCGACCACGACCACCGGGCCATCGGTCGGCAGCTTGCCGGCGAACTCGTCCAGCGGCGCGGCCACGGCGGTGAAGCCGCGGTCCTCGCCCTCGTCGGCCAGCTGGCGGGCCATCGCCCGGCAGGTGCCGAGATTGGAGCCGTGCAGCACGGTCAGCGTGGTGCCCTGCTTGGCCCGCCCGCCGGCCTTCGACGTCTCCCGGACGACCGAACCCCGGGTCGGCTGAACGCGTTCGGTGCGGCGGGCCAGGTTCAGCCGGAAGCCGGTCGGCTTGAGGGTCAGCGTCTCCTTGATCTTCAGCTCGTAGTTGAAGCTGTCCAGCAGCCGGTACCGATGGATGATCATCCCCAGCAGCAGGGTCGCCTCGTGCAACGCGAACTGGCGGCCGATGCAGGCCCGCTCGCCCGTGCCGAACGGCTTGAACGCGTGCGCCGGACGGGCCTTCTCCCGCTCCGGGTCGAAGCGGCCGGGGTCGAACGCCTCCACGTTGTCGCCCCACACCTTGTCCCGGTGCAGCATCGGGGCCAGCACGACCACCCACTGCCCCTTCTTGATCGGGTGCCCGCCGATGGTGGTGTCGACGATCGCCTCACGGGAGAACGCGGCCGCGGTCGGCCACATGCGCAGCGCCTCGTTGAGGACCTGCCGCACGTAGCGGAGCTTGCCGACCTCCTCGTAGGTGGGCTGCGGGTTTTCCTGATCGCCCCACAGCGCGTCCACCTCGGCCTGCGCCCTGGCCAGCACGGCGGGGTTCTTGAGCAGGTAGTACAGCGCGAAGGACAGCGCACCGGAAGTGGTCTCGTGCCCGGCGATCAGGAAGGTGATCACCTGGTTGCGGATGTTGGTGTCGTCCAGCACCGTGCCGTCGACCGGGTGCGGGGCGTTCAGCATCAGGCCCAGCATGTCGCCCGTGGACTTGTCGCCGGACTCCTTGCGCTCCTTGATGACGTCGTCGACGACCCCGGCCAGGAACTCGGCGTCCTTGGCGAACTGCTCGTCGGCCCCCTTGTTCAGGATGGGGCCGATCCACGGCAGCTCACGGGCCTTGGCCTGGGCGTGGGCCAGACCGCGGACCAGGGCCTGCACGAACGGGTGCGGGTCGGGGCGCTGGAACGACTCGAAGTCGAAGGCGAAGCCGGTCAGGCCGATGGTGTCCAGGGTCAGCCGGGTCATGTCGTCGGCCACCTCGACCGGGCGGCGGTCCACGTGCTCGTCCCAGGAGGCGACCAGCCGGTTGGCCACCTCCAGCATGGCCGGGTGGTAGCCGCGCATGGACTGCAGCGAGAAGGCCGGCAGCAGGATGTCGTGGGCCTTCTGCCAGTTGGGCTCGTCGTTGAACGCGGTGAACAGCCCGTCGCCGGCGATGGCGCGGATGCGGGCCAGCGAGGGCGCGACGTGCTTGGCGAACCGGTTCTCGTCGGCCACCTCGGCCACCAGGTCGGCGCCGGACACGAAGACGACGTCGTTGCCGAAGAACTGGCGGGCGAAGATCGGGCCGAGCTCGCGGGCCTGCCGCATGGCGTCCTGGACCGGCGTGGCCGGCGAGGTCCCGACCACGTCGCCGACGAAGGGAATGCGGTTGGCCGGGTGCGGGAGTCCCGTGGTGTCCATCGAGGTTGTCATTGCTCTTCCCCAGGTCGGTGCGTCTTGATCGCTCCATTTCAGCCTGGCAGCGGGAAGGGCCGTTCGCGACGAGAAAGGCTACAAGAACCTGTAGTTTCGGCCTGTGAGGGAAGCGACCCCGGACCTGCGGGCCGAGCAGCGCCGGACCGGCATGTGGCGCAACCGCTTCCTGGCCCTGCTCGACCGCACCCCGGTGCCCACCGCGATCTGTCAACTCGACGGCACGATCACCGTGGCCAATCCGGCCTTCGCCGAGGCGCTGGGCCGCCGGCCGTCCCAGCTGCGCGACCGGCACGTGCTGGAGTTCTTCCAGGCCAAGGTGCGCCGCGACTACGAGAAGCTGGTCGCCGGCCTGCAACACGGCGGCCGGGCCCGGCTGGTGATCGCCGTGCAGTTCGCCGGCGGGGCCGGCGAACTCACCGTGCAAGCGGTTTCCGACGACGACGGCTCGGGCCTGCTGCTCACGCTGCGGATCACGCCCGTGCCGGTCGATGTGCGGCTTTCCGACCGGGAGAGCGAGATCCTGCGGCTGGTCGCCGGCGGCGCGACCTCCGCGGCGGTGGCGGCCGAGCTGGGCATCACCGGCGACGGCGTGAACTACCACCTGACCCGGCTGTCCGAGCGCCTCGGCGTGCCGAACCGGACCGCGCTGGTGGCCCGGGCCTACTCGCTCGGCCTGCTCGACCCGGCCTCGTGGCCGCCGCGCTGACCGTGTGATCGAGCACACATCACCGGAACGTCGGTACCGTCGAATACACCAGCCAACTAGGCTCTTTGGACTAGCCGGTCAGGAACGTGCCGACGCGCATCGTGCGCGAGCCTGGCCGGCTTTCCTATACCCGCTGCTCGGCCACCCGGCGCAGATTGTCCAGCGTGCGCTCGATGTTGCGGCGGTTGTGCGCCGACCGGTCCCACACGCCCGTGGCCAGCGGCGCGAGCACGTAGCGGAACAACGCGTTGCGGCGGTCGTAGGTCGTCTCGGTGACCTCGCAGCCGTCGATCATCGGCTCGATCACGTACTCCCAGTCGGCCACGTCCATGCCCAGACTGCGGACGGTGTAGCGAAACCGGCGGCCCGGCTCGGCGCTGACCACCTCGGACGTCGTCGCCCAGCGGAACGGGCCGTTGCGGTTGCTGCCGCGGAAGACCGCGCCCACCTCGGGGCCGGTGGCCGGGTGCACCCACTGCGAACGGGTGCACTCCTCGGTGAACCGATGCTGCCCGGTCACATCGCTGACCAGGTCGTACACCACCTCGGCGGGCGCGTCGACATGCACGGAGACTCTGACGGGATCCTCGGTCACACCGACCACAACGACGCCACCCGGCCAGGGTTTCGCCCGCCGTCACCCGTTCCGGTGACAGCCAGCGTCACATGTGGACCACATTCGACTCGGTGCGGACTACGGACCACATGTGGCAAAAACCCGTGCGGGGGTCGCGATGTGTGCAGGGAAGTGCCAGGCTGCCGATCAAGGGCGACGAGGCCGGAAGGGGTAGCCGATGCCGTACGAGGTCGACGGAGTGGTGGCGACCGGGAAGGGCGCCCCGGTGAGCGTCCAGCGGATCGTCGTGCCGGATCCGGGGCCGGGCGAGGTGGTGGTGCGGGTGCAGGCCTGCGGCGTCTGCCACACCGACCTGCACTACCGCGAGGGCGGCATCAATGACGAGTTCCCGTTCCTGCTCGGCCACGAGGCGTCCGGGATCGTCGAGGTGGTTGGCGCGGGCGTGACGAACGTGGCGCCGGGAGACTTCGTGATCCTGAACTGGCGGGCGGTGTGCGGCGACTGCCGGGCCTGCCGCCGTGGCCGGCCCTGGTACTGCTTCAACACGTTCAACGCCAGCCAGCCGATGACGTTGACCAGCGGCCAGCCGCTGAGCAATGCGCTGGGCATCGGCGCGTTCGTGGAGAAGACGCTGGTGCACGCCGGCCAGTGCACGCCGGTGGACCGCCGGGTCAGCCCGGACGTGGCCGGCCTGCTGGGCTGCGGCGTGATGGCCGGCCTGGGCGCGGCGATCAACACCGGCGGCGTGTCCCGCGGCGACACGGTCGCGGTGATCGGCTGCGGCGGCGTGGGCAGCGCGGCGGTGGCCGGGGCCCGGCTGGCCGGCGCGGCGAAGATCATCGCGGTGGACGTGGACCAGCGGAAACTGGACTGGGCCAAGGACTTCGGCGCGACCGACACGGTCAACGCGCGGGAGACCGACGTGGTCGAGGCGATCAAGGCGCTGACCGACACCTTCGGCGCGGACGTGGTGATCGACGCGGTCGGCCGGCCGGAGACGTGGAAGCAGGCCTTCTACGGGCGTGACCTGGCCGGCACGGTGGTGCTGGTCGGCGTGCCCACCCCGGACATGACCCTGGACATGCCGCTGATCGACTTCTTCTCCCGCGGTGGCTCGCTCAAGTCGTCCTGGTACGGCGACTGCCTGCCCTCGCGGGACTTCCCGACCCTGATCGACCTGCACATGCAGGGGCGCCTGCCGTTGGAGAAATTCGTCACAGAGCGAATCGGACTTGGCGACGTAGAGCAGTCGTTCGAGCGTATGGGGCGAGGCGACGTGCTGCGCAGCGTGGTCGTGTTCGACTAATACTGAGAAGGTGCGACTTCCGTTCGGCGACGAGGAGTACCCCGCAGCGCCCTACCCGGGCGCCCGGCCGGACGTGTCGTTCGCACACCTCGACGGGGTCGGCGCGCCGCTGCGCCCGGATCGGCACAGCCCGTCCGGCTGGCGTGTCGACCACTCCGGCCAGGAGCTCGACGAGTGGCTCGCGGCCAACGACGCCGTGCCGATGAGCAAGCGCGTGCCCGTGCTGGCCTACGGCTCGAACGCCTGCCCGTCGAAGATCACCTGGCTGCGGGAGTCGCTCGGCCTGGCCGGGCCGGTGGTCGTGCTGCGGGCCCACTGCGAGGGCCTGGCCGCGGTGTGGGCGGCCGGCCTGCGGGTCGTCGACGACCAGCGGCCGGCGACGCTGATGGCCGACAAGAACGTGGTCGAGGAGCACGCGGTCTGGATGGCCGATCCGGAGCAGGTGCGGGTGCTGGACGTCTGCGAGGGCCGCGGCCGGCGGTACCGGTTGGCCCGGGTGCGCAGCGGCCGGGTGGTGCTGGACGACGGCGCGGTGGTGGACCGGGTGCTGGCCTACACCGCGGCCGACCGGGTGCGTCGGCCGATCCTGGTGCGCGGCAAGCCCGTGCGGTGCGCCGACATGGATCAGGCGGCCGCGCAGGGGCTGGTCGGCAAGCGGGCCGGCAGCGACGGCCTGAAAGCGTCCACTGTGGACGGTGACCCGAGTCCGGACTCGTGGCCCAAGCGGGTCTTCGTCTACGGCACATTGCAGCCCGGGCACGAGGCGTGGCACCTGCTGGAGCCGATGGTCAGCGGCCGGCCGCGCCAGGCGTCGATCCGGGGTTCGCTCTACGACACCGGAATGGGCTACCCGGCGCTGCAACTCGACGGCACGGACACCATCGCGGGCTGGGTGGTGCCGATTCGCTCGCCGCGCCGCACTCTGTCTACTTTGGACAAATACGAGGGCCCCGACTACCGGCGGATACGTCTCGTGCTGCCGGACGGCGTGGTGTGCTGGACCTACGTCTGGACCGAGCCGACGCAGGGCATGGACCTGCTTCCGCAAGGGTGGCGGGTATCGGCTTGATCAACTGCGAGGTCGCGCCGGTCTCTGGAGTCGCAGGCCGCTAAAGGCGCGTCTTTCCAGCGCCTTTAGCGGACAACGCGAAGAGGCCGGCTTGGAGCGACCTCGCCCTCCGCGGAACGCGGAGCATCAGCAGGGCAACCTCTGCGCCGGACGGCGCGTCTGCGGGGGTGGAGGTGGTTCAACCATGTTCATCAACCGCGTATTGGTCGCCGCCGGTGTGCTCGCCGCCGTCGGCGCCGTGGTCGCGCCGGTTGCCTCGGCGAGCCCGGCCAGCACCCGCTGCAACGCCAACACGTTATCGGCCAACCTGCAGAATCCAGACGCCGGCGCGGGCCAGCGCTACGCCCAGTTCGTCGTCACCAACACCGGCCGGGGGACCTGCACGCTCTACGGCCACGGCGGATTCGCCCTGGTCGGCGCGCCGACCCAGCTGACCTGGACGGCCAATCCGGGCGCCAGCCTGGTCACGCTGGCCCCGGGCGAGCGGGCGGCCATGACCCTGCACTGGGTCGCGATCCCGGCCGACGACGAGCCCGGCTACCCGTGCGAACCCGTCGCGACCTCGGCGATCTCCATCCCGCCGGACGAGACCGTGCCGCTGGCCGTGAGCTGGTCCTACGGTCCGGCCTGCCAGCACGGCCAGATGGACGCCAGCGCTTACTACAAGCTGTGAGATGTGCTGAAGTGGACGGGTGATCCCACCGATCGAATGGACCCTGTCCGGGCATGCCGGTGAGCTGGCCGCCCGCACCTGGCCCAACGTGGCCGCCCGCTGGCTCGCCGTCCTCGTGCACGGGTACGGCGAGCACCTCGGCCGGTACCAGCATGTGGCCGACGCGCTGGCCGGCATGGGGGCCATGGTGGTCGGCGCCGACCACATCGGCCACGGCCGGTCCGGCGGCGAGCGGGTGCTGATCGGCGACTTCGAGGCGGTGGTGTCCGATGTGGACGCCGTCGTCACGGCGGCCCTCGACGGGCACCCCGACCTGCCGGTGGTGCTCGTCGGGCACTCGATGGGCGGCGCGATCGCCGTCCGCTACGCGCAGCGGCACCCGGACCGGCTGGCGGCGATGGTGCTGTCCGCGCCGGTGCTCGGCGTCTGGCCGGTGCTGGACCTGTTGGAGTACGACGAGATCCCGGACACCCCGATCGACCCGTCGACGCTGTCCCGGGACGCCTCGGTCGGCGCCGCCTACGCGGCCGACCCGCTGGTGTGGCACGGCCCGTACAAGCGGCCGACGCTGGCCGCGCTGGACCAGCTGCTCCAGACGATCAGCTTCGACCAGCCGCTGGGCGACGAACTGCCGGTGCTGTGGTTGCACGGCGACGCCGACGAGCTGGTCGACCAGGCCGACACCCGCGCCGGCACGGACCGGGTGCGCGGGCTCGCCTTCGAGGAGCACACCTATCTCGGGGCCCGGCACGAGCTGTTCAACGAGATCAACCGGGACGAGGTCTTCGCCGACATCGCGGCCTTCACAGCCCGGGCGGTCAAGGGCTAGCGTCAGCGTCCGTGCAGCTGACCATCTCCACGTCCAACGGTCTCATCGACGGCTACCTGGCGGTGCCGTCGGTCGAGGTGTCCGGCGAGGGCCCATGGCCCGGTGTCGTGATCGTGCACGACGTCCTCGGTCTCGGCGATGACGTGCGGCAGATCGCCGGCCGCTTCGCCAGCGCCGGCTATGTCGCGATCGTGCCGAACATGTACGCCCGCGGCGGCGCGGTCCGGTGCGTGCGCGGCATCTTCAAGGCGCTCGGCGAGGGCCGCGGCCAGGGCTTCGACGACATCGAGGCGGCACGCAAGCTGATCGCCGGCCGGGGCGACTGCAGCGGCAAGATCGGCATCGTCGGCTTCTGCATGGGCGGCGGTTTCGCGTTGCTGGCCGCGCCGCGCGGATTCCAGGCCTCGGCCCCGTACTACGGCATGCTGCCCAAGGATCTGGCCATGCTCGACGGGGCCTGCCCGGTCGTGGCCAGTTTCGGTCGCAAGGACTTCAGCCTCAAGGGCGCGGCGGCCAAGCTGGAGGCGGCGCTGGCCGAGCGGGACGTGCCGCACGACGTCAAGGAGTACCCGGAGGCCGGGCACAGCTTCGCCAACCGCATCTCGCCGGCCGCGCTGATGAAGGTCCTCGGCTTCGGCTACCACCACGAGTCGTCAGAGGACGCTTGGCGCCGGGTCCTTGCGTTCTTCCGGCAGCACCTCGGGAGTTGACGCCTTCGTCGGCGGCAGCGCGATGTTGCGCACGCCCGACGCCAGCTCGTGCAGGCCGAGATGTTTGTCGTGCAGCTTGGCGAAGAGCCCGAAGCCGATCGGCAGGGCCACGCTGACCAGCACCGCGAACACCGCGAACGCGACCTCGCCGGGCCGGTCCTCGACGATGCCGACCAGCGTCGACAGCTGGAAGTTCGCCATCACTTCGATCAGGCGCGTCGCCGACACGACCAGGAAGATCGCGCCGAGCATGGCCACCAACGACAGCGGCACGAAGGCGACGGCCAGCAGCGCCTCGCGGATGATCAGACGCCACACCGCCGGCCGGTTGCCGTCCTTGTCCACCAGCCGCAGCCGCAGCACGTGCTTGCCGACCGTGCCGCCGGTCACCCACGGCATCAGCACGAACCAGAGCACAAAAACGAACAGCGCCACCAGGAACGCGCCGAACAGCGAGTCGCCGCCGAGGAAGTACCAGATCGCCTCGAGGAAGGGCAGGCAGAACACGAAGCCGACGGCGTCCAGCAGCAACGCGATCAGCCGGCGGCCGAACGGCACCGGGACCCGTTCCAGCGCCCGCACGTCGATGCTGTCCAGGGTGGGCAGCCAGCGGGTGATCGGACCGGCCAGCGCCCAGCCCAGCATGCAGCCCAACGAGTTGACGATGATGTCGTCCACGTCGAACAGCCTGTACGGGCAGGGATAGACGCCCCACAGGCCGGTCAGCTGGGTGAACTCGAAGAAGCAGGCCACGGCCAGGCCGATGGCCGCGCTGGTCCAGCGGCCGCGGCGGAAGTGGTAGCGCAGGTACATGCCCAGCGGCAGCAGCAGGGCCAGGTTGAACGCCGTCTCCCAGACCGCCGGATTGTGAATGATCAACGCGTTCGGAGTGAGGGAGCCGCCGGCTTCCTTCCAGATGTCGCCGAAGGTGTTGCCCGGCGTCAGCTGCGGGTGGCCGAAGTCGGCGTACACCTTGCAGACGTCGACCTGCCGGCTCGGCAGCGGCACGATGACCAGGCAGAACGCCGCCAGGCAGTAGTAGAGGAAGCTGGCGAACGACAGGCCGCGCCACCGGCTCAGCACCCCGTGCCGGCGGTACAGCACGATCGCCGTCGGCACGAACAGCGCCAGCGCGAGCAGCGGAAACAGCAGGGCCGCGGTCCGGATCGGCAGCAGGTAGGCGTTCACCACCCGCCGCACTATACACACGGTGAATAGCGTTCCGAAAAGCGCGTGGGCCTCAAGTTGACCCGTACGAGTGACAGTAGCGCTCAGGTCCGCGTCGTCGGCCGCCGAGGGTTCACCCATACCCGAAGACCTGCCCCCGAAACCACCGACAAGTGCCGCTCGGCCGACTGCGCAGCGCAGCCGTGACCATGATCGATCCGACCCGGCGCCACACATGTGGGTGACCCTCGGGTTTCCGATGCTCGTCGCCGGAAATCCCTTTGCCCGGCAGGGGGAATCGACCATGGAAGGGACGCAGCCATGACCAGCTTCGCCAATCCCCGCGACCTGATCGGCACCGAGGTGCTCGACCGCGACGGGGAACGGGTCGGAAAGGTCGGCAACGTCTACATCGGCGACGACAACCGACAGCCGCAGTGGGTGACCGTCCGAACAGGACTGTTCGGCCAGAAGGAGAGCTTCGTTCCGTTGCAGGGCGCGCAGATCGCCGACGGTGGTCTGCGCGTGCAGACCACCAAGGACGCCGTCAAGGACGCGCCGCGGATGGACGCCGACGGGCACCTGTCCGACGAGGAGGGCCGTCGGCTGTACGAGCACTACGGCCTGCCCGGCCAGCGCACTCGCGCCAACCCGAACGCCGGTATGGCCGGTTCTGGCGCCGGCCGCAAGAACGCCGGGGACCAGGCCATGGTCCGGTCCGAGGAGCAGTTGCACGTCGGCACCGAACAGACCGAGAGCGGCCGGGTGCGCCTGCACAAGTACGTCGTCACCGAGGAGCAGCAGGTGACCGTGCCCGTGCGGCACGAGGAGGTCCGCGTCGAGCGCGAGCCCGTGCGCGGCGACGAGCGGGGCCGCATCGGCGAGGACGACCAGGAGGTCGTGCTGCACGCCGAGCGCCCGGTCGTGCAGACCGAGGCGGTGCCGGTGGAGAAGGTGCGGCTGAGCACCGAGACCGTGACCGAGCAGCGCACGGTCCGCGGCAAGGTGCGCAAGGAGCGCATCGAGGTCGACGACACCACCGAGCACAAGAAGTAACCGGATGCGGGGCCGGCCCGCCTCAGGCGGCCGGCCCCCGACCGGCCGTGCGTGTGGCGGCCGCAACACCGGCAGACCACGCGCCCCAAGCCGGGCGTGCGCGCGGTGGCTGCTGCGCCGGGCGGACCAGCCGCCTCGTTCCTTCGCCCACCCGGTCGTCCCCGACCACACGTGACACCACCCCGCCAACCAATGGCCTCCCACCGCTGGGGGACAATTGGCGGCGATGGTGGAGCAGGACCTCAGGCTGCTGATCTCCGTGGTGGTCAGCGCCGAAGACGAGCGACAGGCCCATGACGCCTGCCGCGACCTCGTCGACCGCATCGGCGGCCGGGTCATCGAGGCCGCGGACTGCTCCGACGAGGAGCCCGGCTGCTGGTCGGTGACGATCGGCAAGGACCTGCCGGCGGTGCAGGTCCACAACGACGCGGCGGCGCTGGCCCGCTCGGTGCGGACGTTCGTGCGCGAGCTGGCGCCGGACTCGCCGCTGCCCAGGGTGTGCTGCGAGCCGCCGACGGCCTGGACGGTGCTGGACGACCCGGACCTGATCGGCAAGCTGGTGCAGGGGGCGGAGCGGCTGCTGGTCGAGGCCTGGTCGGAGCAGGCCCCGTTCCAGCCGACCAGCTATCAGGAGCCGATCGCCCCGGAACCGGTCCCGAAGGAGCACACGACCCGGCTGCGGCTGCGCGTGGACGTCGCCGTGCAGCATCCGGCCGGGGCGCAGTGGCAGGCGCGGGCGCTGGCCAGCCGGATCACCGAGACGGCCACCATCACGGAGGTCACGCAGGGTGGCGACGGCGTCTCGGTGCACCTGGACCTCGGACGATGGCCGCAGCCGCCGCCCCAGGCCGTGACGGATGCGGCCGAGGCGCTGGGCCGGCCGGAGTGGTCGCCGATGGAGCTGCGGCCGGACGGCACGGCGGTGCAGCGGTGGCTGGACATACTCCGCCCGACTTCGGGTATCACGTCATTGGAGCTGGTCGCGGAGCCGGCCGAGGCCGAGGTGGCCTGGCCGACCGAGGACGAGCCCCCGGTGTGGCGGGAGCCGGGAAGTTGATCGTCTACAGTGGATGGACACGGACCGCCGTGGCCGAGGCGAACCGTGCACTCTAATGCCCAGAAATACCGCTCGATCAGCCGATCCTGGTTGCACGGGCGTCGTGTGACAGTACTAAGTTCGGGAGCGTTGGACTGCACGGTCGGGCAGTCCCGTTACTGGGAGGGACCGGATCGATGGCTAGCGTCGAGCAGGTGAGGGGCCAGATCGGTCTGGCCAAGGAGCAGGCCGACCGCGGTGCCCAGGCGTTGCAGGAAGCGGAAACCCAGATCGGACAGGCCCAACAGGCCTTCCAGGAGGCCGCGCAGGGCAGCAACCAGTCCGAGGCCAGCGACGTGAACAACATGTTCACCCACGCTCTGCAGAAGATCGGCGAGGCGCGCGACGCGGTCATGGCCGCGATGAGCAACGCGGAGTCCTACGCCGGCCGGTTGTGACCGATGGCCTCCGTCGAGCAGGTGCAGGCGACGCTGGCGCTGGTGGGCGAGCATCTCCGGACCGCGCACCAGCAGCTGGTCGAGGCCGGCGATCGGCTGTCGGAGGCGCACGCGATCCTGGAAGCGGCCAGCCGTATGCACCCCCGTTCACTTGTGCCCCCGGAACTGACGAAGGCGTGCGACCATGCAAGGGAGCAGCTGACGCTGCTGCCGGGCGTCATGGAAGCCGTGGAACGGTTCTCCGGTCGCCTGTGAACTGACCCTAGAGGTGGGCGTTGAACAGGCGAAATGATCGCCGGCAACGGATTAAGGACGCGTTCGCCGCCTTCCACGACGCGGTCGCCGCGGCCCGCGGCGCCGCCACGCGGGCGCACGAGGTTGCCGCGCTGCAACAGGCCAGGGAGACCTTCGAGCAGGATCTCCGGGCCCGGGGCATCGACCAGGCGCTGCGCGATCCCGACTACGCCCAGTCGCTGACCGACCCGCGCCTGGCCCAGATCGTCGCGCAGGCCAAGGAGGACTGGGAGCAGGCCTTCGCCAAGTGGACCAACAACGGTCCGCGCGCGCTGGCCGACCTGGTCGCCGAGGCCGCACCGGGCAGCGCGTCCGAGGACTACGAGAACTGGTTGGGGCAGATCGGCACGGTCGACGGCCGCGGCCCGGTGCCCGGCCTGTGGCGGATCGGCTCGGCCATCGCCGCCAGCTCGCCGGTGCCGGTGCCGTTCCCGGTCGCGGTGCCGCTGCTGGACCGGTCGCACCTGGCCGTGTTCACCTCGTCCAAGAGCCGTCCCGTGGCCGAGAACCTGGTCGAGTCGTTGGTGCTGCGGGTGCTCAGCCACTTCCAGCCCGGCCTCGTGCACGTGCACGTGTGGGACGTCGGCCAGCTCACCGGCTCGCTGCCCGGGCTGTATCCGTTGACCCGGGCCGGCTTGCTCACCGTGCACGATCCGGCGCGGCCGGCCGAGCTGCTGGACGAGCTGGCCGAGCACATCCGCAAGGTGCACACCTCGGTGCTGGTCGGCGGGCACGATTCGTTGCGCTCCATGGAATCCGACGCCGGGCTGCGCACCGAGCCGTGGCGGATCGCGGTGCTGTTCGGCCGCTCGGACGCGCTCAAGGACGAGGACCTGCACAAGCTGCAGCGCATCGCCCGCAACGGGCTGGCCGCCGGCGTGCAGCTGGTGCTGGTCGACATCCCCGTCACCATCAACAGTCCTATCGAGACGGTGCAGCTGTTCGACGACCTGCCTTGGCGCACCACCATGTCGGGTGACCACGCCACGTTCCAGGTCGATCCGGCGCTGCCGCGGGAGATGGTGCCGCGGGCCTGCGCGGCCATCGCCGCCGCGCTGGAGGAGCGTCGCAACCGGGTGTGCACCTTCGAGGAGCTGCTGCCGGCGCACTACTGGTCGTACCAGTCCTCCGCGGTCGTGCAGACGCCGATCGGGCACCGGGACGGCGTCGCCGTGCCGATCACCATCGGGGACAGCTCGCCGCACGTGCTGATCGGCGGGCCGAGCGGCTCCGGCAAGACGAACTTCCTGTACGCCATGCTCGGCGGCCTGGTCGCCCGCTACTCGCCGGCCGAGCTGGAGCTGTACCTGCTGGACTTCAAGGAGGGCGTGTCCTTCGCCCAGTTCGCGCCGGGCCGCAAGGACCCGACCTGGCTGCCCAACGCGCGGCTGGTCGGCGTGAACGTCAACCAGGACCGGGAGTTCGGCGTCGCGCTGCTGCGCTTCCTGGCCGACGAGATGCGCCGCCGGGCCGACGCGGCCAAGCAGCACGAGGTCACCAAGCTGGAGGAGCTGCGGGCCGAGGACCGGGACGGCCGGTGGCCACGGGTGATCGCGGTGATCGACGAGTTCCAGTACCTGTTCGCGGAGAAGGACGCCGTCACCCGGGAAGCCGTGGCGCTGCTGGAGGATGTGGCCCGGCGCGGCCGGTCCCAGGGCATCCACCTGGTGCTGGCCAGCCAGGACGTGTCCAGCATCGAGGCGTTCTGGGGCAAGCCGGCCATCTTCGAGCAGTTCACCGTGCGGGTGGCGCTGCCCAAGGCCCGCCGGGTGCTGGTGGACGGCAACAACGCGGCCATCGACCTGCCGCGCTGGCACGCGATCGTCAACCACGAGTCGGGTGTCAAGCAGGGCAACGAGATCGCCCGGGTGCCGGACGCCACCGGGCGGGGCGCCTTCGACCGGGTGCAGGCGCGGCTGTTCGAGATGAAGCCGGCGGACCTGCCGGTGCCGCGCCTGTTCGACGGCAGCCGAGTGCCGGTGCTGGCCGACATGCCCGGTTTCCAGGCCCTGGAGCCGGTTTCCGGCGGCTCGCCCACTGTCCTGTTGGGACAGGTCATCGACGTCGAGGATCGGGCCGCGCGGGTGTCGCTGGCCCGGGCGCCGGGGCGCAACGTGGCCGTCTTCGGCTCCGTGCTGAAGGAGTCGACCAGTGTGCTCGCCGCCGCCACGCTTTCCCTGGCCCGGCAACACCTTGCCGGCGAGGCGCGGTTCACCGTCGCGCCGATGATCGACGACGCCGTGCCGGCCGCCTCGCTGCTGGCCGCGCGGTTGCAGGGCATGGGGCACGAGGTCGTCACCGTCGGCCTGGACGGCATTCGCCAGCACCTGGGCGCGGTCGCACGCGGGCTGGAGGAGCGACTGTCCGGTTCGGTGCTGACGCAGCCGGTGCCGCACTATCTCGTGCTGTACGGCATGGACGCCGCCAATGCCGTGCTGGAGACCAAGGATCCGGAGACCCGGGTGTCCGGTGTGGACAGTTTCCGGCAGGTGATCAAGAGCGGGCCCGAGCACCGGACCCACCTGATCGGCTGGTGGCGCAGCCCCGGCCGGCTCAAGGGCCTGCTGATGATGGGCGCGTCGGCCGACGACATCGGCGCCTGGGTCGGCTTCGACGTGCAGGGGCAGGACCTCAACACGTTCGCCCCGGGCCAGCTGATCACCTGGTCGCCGCGGCCCGGCCGTGGCCTGTTCTTCGACCGCTTCGAGCACGCCCGGCCGCAGGTCGTCATCCCGTTCGACACCGGAGGTGAGTCCTCGTGACCGACGGCATCGCCGCCGACGCGCGCTACCGGGAGATCACCGCCTGGATCGGCGACGCCATGCACGAGATGCGTGAGCAGAACAGCGAGCGCGGCCAGCTGGTCAGCCAGCAGCTGGACTTCGCCATGGCCGAGACGATGACGATGCTCACCCGGGCCGACGAGAGCATGTCCAAGATCGACGACTTGTGGCGCAAGGCGATGGCCGAGCTGTTCCACGAGACCTGGATGGGCGCGATGCGGCCCATCCCGCCGCCGGACACCAGCGTGCCGCCGGGGTCGCTGGAGTTCTACGAGGACGAGGCCAGAAAGGCGTGCGACGCCCTGCTCGACGCGATCAAGAAGAAGGGCATTCTCGGCCGTTAGCCCCACTCCCGAGTGACCGTCACCACTCGCGGGAACACGTGTCTCGATGCATGGTGTTGGACATAGTGAACGCCAATTACTGAACTTTGCAGTCTCGTAAATGGAGGCCACGTCATGTCCGTTCCGACCACCGTCCGCGAGGTCCGGCTCGCCGCCCGTCCGCAGGGCTGGCCGACCGAGGAGACCTTCGAGCTGGCCGAGGCGCCGCTGGTGGTGGAGCCGGGGCACATCGTGGTGCGCAACCAGTTCATGAGCGTGGACCCGTACATGCGCGGCCGGATGAACGACGTGAAGTCCTACAGCGAGCCGTTCGAGGTCGGCAAGGTGATGCAGGGCGGCGCCGTCGGCCAGGTCGTGCAGTCCGACGCCGAGGGCTTCGCCGTCGGCGACACCGTGCTGCACTTCGCCGGCTGGCGCGACTACGCCGTGCTGCACCCGAAGCAGGCCACCAAGGTCGACCCGAACGCCGCGCCGATCAGCACCTACCTCGGCGTGCTGGGCATGCCCGGCCTGACCGCCTACGCCGGCCTGCTGCGCTCGGCCGAGTTCAAGCAGGGCGACACCGTCTTCGTCTCCGGCGCCGCCGGGGCGGTCGGCCAGATCGTCGGGCAGCTGGCCAAGCTCAAGGGGGCCAAGCGGGTCATCGGCAGCGCCGGCAGCGCCGACAAGGTCAAGTACCTGGTCGAGGAGCTCGGCTTCGACGCCGCGTTCAACTACAAGGACGGCTCCGTCAACGAGCAGCTGGCGCAGGCCGCGCCCGACGGCATCGACGTGTACTTCGACAACGTCGGCGGCGACCACCTGGAGGCCGCGCTCAGCAGCCTCACCGTGCACGGCCGGATCGCGGTCTGCGGCATGATCTCCAGCTACAACAACACCGAGGCCTCCCCCGCCCCGCACAACCTGGTGCAGGTCATCGGCAAGCGGCTGACCATTCGCGGCCTGCTGGTCGGCGACCACTACGACCTGCAGCCGCAGTTCCTGGGCGAGGTCGCCCCGCTGGTGGCCGAGGGCAAGCTGCGCTACTCCGAGACCGTGGTCGAGGGCCTGGAGAACGCGGGCAAGGCGTTCCTGGGCATGCTGCGCGGCGAGAACACCGGCAAGATGCTGGTCAAGATCGCCTGATCAGCTTGCCGGGGTTGAGGATGCCGGTCGGGTCGAGCGTGTGCTTGACCGCGGCCAGCACCTCGATCCCGAGGTCCCCGATCTCGCCGGCCAGGTAGGGCGCGTGGTCGACGCCGACGGCGTGGTGGTGGGTGATGGTGCCGTGGTGGCCGACGATCGCCGCGCTGGCCGCGGTTTTGGCCCGCTGCCACTGGGTGACCGGGTCGCCGTCCCGCTGGGTCAGGACGGTGAAGTACAGGGACGCGCCGGTTTCGTAGGCGTGTGAGATGTGGCACATGACGATCGGCCGGCC
>DASWRQ010000254.1:0-1677 GCA_036403095.1 Kutzneria sp.
TGCACGATGCCGTGTCGGCACTGCTGTTGACCGACCACCAGCACTGGGCGGTCGACGTGACCGGGCTGACCGTGGGCGACGCCGCCGGAATGCGGACCATCAGCGGCGCATACCGGCGGCTGCTGCGGCACGGCCGGCGGATGACCCTGTGTGGAGCATCGCCGACCCTGCGCCAAGCCCTCACCCGCCTGCGCCTAGTACTACAGCCGCACCGTCTTCGGTTGCCTTCGGCGTGTCTGCCGGATTGAGGTCTTGCGGCTGGTGACGGTCACTGGATGGCCGAGGATGTCAGCGTGGCCGAGGTTGAGGGCTGGGCAGCTGGTCTGGAAGAGGTGACCTGGCGGATCGGGCCGCGGTTCGCCCGGCCGGAGCCGCGTGCACAGGCCGGGGCCTACCTACGAGGTCTGCTGTCGGACGTGGAACGCAAGAACGGGTGGACGCTCGCTGAGCGGGCGGGTGACCGCTCGCCGGATGCGACCCAACGGCTGCTCAATCACGCCGACTGGAGCGCCGACGCGGTCCGCGATGACCTGCGCGACTACGTCGTGGAGTACCTCGCCGACGACACGGCGGTGCTGGTCATCGACGAGACGGGGTTTTTGAAGAAGGGCACCAAGTCCGCCGGGGTGGCCCGGCAGTACTCCGGAACCGCTGGGCGGATCGAGAACTCCCAGATCGGGGTGTTCCTGGCCTACGCCGCAGCCGCGGGTCGCACGTTCATCGACCGGGAGCTGTATCTGCCCAAGGCCTGGACCGAGGACCGGGCTCGCTGCGCGGAGGCCGGCATCGGCCCCGACGTGGAGTTCGCGACCAAGCCGCAGTTGGCCTCGGCGATGCTGACCCGCGCGCTGGACGCGGAGGTCCCGGCCGGCTGGGTCGCCGGCGACGAGGTCTACGGGCAGCACTCCGGGCTGCGGCTGGCACTGGAAGAACGCGGCCTGGCCTACGTGCTCGCCGTCCCGGTGAACCAGCACGTCATCGCCACCATCGCCGGCCGGCCGGCCGATGCCCGAGTCGACGCGCTGTCGGCCGCGGTGGACGAGTCGGACTGGCAGCGGTTGTCGGCCGGCGTGGGCGCCAAAGGCCCGCGAATCTACGACTGGGTGCGGATACCGATCCGCCCGCTGTCCGAGCCCGGCCGGTACTGGCTGCTCGTCCGCCGCCGCCTCACCGACGGGGAGCTGGCCCACTATCTGTGCTTCTGCCCCGCGGAGGCGACGCTGGACGACCTGGTCGACGTCGCCGGCCGCCGCTGGGCGATCGAGGAATCCTTCGAGACCGGCAAGGGCGAGGTCGGCCTGGACCACTACCAGGTCCGCCGCTACGACGCCTGGTACCGACACATCACCCTCGCATGCTGGGCGCACGCCTTCCTGACCGTCACCCGCGCCGCCACCAGCGGCGAAAAAAGGGGGTCCCGGACCTGCGCGGCGAGCTGACCGAGCTGTCACTGCCCGAGATCCGCCACCTGGTCACCTGCCTGGTCTGGGCCGCCGACCACAACCCCGAGCACGTCCTGCACTGGTCACACTGGCGCCGCAGACACCAGGCCCGCGCCCGCCGCTGCCACTACGTAACCCGTGAACACCGACTCGAAGTGCGGCTGTAGTACTACGCCTCGCCCTCGATCGTGGAAGACGTCGACACCTACTCGGCGGCCCACGGTGAGCCGGGGCT
>DASWRQ010000255.1:0-7042 GCA_036403095.1 Kutzneria sp.
GGCGGGCCCGGACATGCCGGGCCCGCCCCCTGTGAGGTCCGTCGTCACGCATCCACCACGGGCAGGTAGATCGTGCCACCGCCATCTGCGAACTCACCGGATTTCTCCGCCATACCGGCGGCGAGTACTTCCGACTCGCCAAGCCCTCGTTCCTCGGCGTAGCGCCGCACGTCCTGGCTGATGCGCATGGAGCAGAACTTCGGCCCGCACATGGAGCAGAAGTGCGCGGTCTTCGCGGCCTCCACCGGCAGCGTCTCGTCGTGGTAGGACCGCGCGGTGTCGGGATCGAGCGACAGGTTGAACTGGTCGTTCCAACGGAACTCGAAGCGGGCCTTGGACAGCGCGTCGTCCCGCTCCTGCGCCCGGGGGTGGCCCTTGGCCAGGTCGGCCGAGTGGGCCGCGATCTTGTACGTGATCACGCCGACCTTCACGTCGTCCCGGTTGGGCAGGCCGAGGTGCTCCTTGGGCGTGACGTAGCAGAGCATCGCGGTGCCGGCCCAGGCGATCTGCGCGGCGCCGATGGCCGAGGTGATGTGGTCGTAGGCCGGCGCGATGTCGGTGGCCAGCGGGCCGAGCGTGTAGAACGGCGCCTCGCCGCAGAGCTCCTCCTCCAGCCGCACGTTCTCCACGACCTTGTGCATCGGCACGTGGCCGGGGCCCTCGATCATCACCTGCACGTCCTTGGCCCGGGCGATGTGCGTGAGCTCGCCGAGGGTGCGCAGCTCGGCGAACTGGGCGGCGTCGTTGGCGTCGGCGATGGACCCGGGCCGCAGCCCGTCGCCCAGCGAGAACGTGACGTCGTATTCCCGCAGGATGTCGCAGAGCTCCTCGAAGTGCGTGTACAGGAAGCTCTCCGTGTGGTGCGCGAGGCACCAGGCGGCCATGATCGAGCCGCCACGGGAGACGATGCCGGTGACGCGCTTGGCGGTGAGCGGCACGTAGCGCAGCAGCACGCCGGCGTGCACGGTCATGTAGTCGACGCCCTGCTCGCACTGCTCGATCACGGTGTCCCGGTAGATCTCCCAGGACAGCTTGGTCGGGTCCCCGTCGACCTTCTCCAGCGCCTGGTACATCGGGACGGTCCCGACCGGAACCGGCGAGTTGCGCAGGATCCACTCCCGCGTCTCGTGGATCCGCTTGCCGGTGGACAGGTCCATGATCGTGTCGGCGCCCCAGCGGGCGGCCCACACCATCTTGTCCACCTCCTCCTCGATGGACGAGGTGACGGCCGAGTTGCCCATGTTGGCGTTGATCTTGACGAGGAACTTCTTGCCGATGATGGCCGGCTCGGACTCGGGATGCTTGCGGTTGACCGGGATCACGGCCCGCCCGATGGCCACCTCACTGCGCACGAACTCGGGGTCCACCCCCTCGCGGGCCGCGCAGAAGGCCATCTCCTTGGTGATGATGCCGGCCTTGGCGTAGGCCAGCTGCGTCACCGCGCCGTTGACGGGCTGCCGTTCGGCCACCCAGGGTTCGCGCAGCCTCGACAGTCCACTGTGGACGTCGATGGCCGCGTTCTCGTCGGTGTACGGGCCGGAGGTGTCGTACAGGTCAAGGTGTTCGCCATTGGTGAGTTCGACCCGGCGCATCGGGATCCGGACGCCGTCCGGACCGTCGACATAGACCTTGTGGGAACCCTGGATGGGACCCGTGGTCACGGTGGGCCGGACACGGTCGTCAAGAGACGTCATGGCGATTCCTCCCTACGCTGGCATTACCCAGTCAGGTTCAGGCGGTCGGCGGCGCCGGATCGGTTCGACCCAGCCGCCCTCTCAGCCCGCTGTGGTGCGAGCTCCCGCGGTGTTCAGTTGTCGGCTCCCCGACGCTAGCGAATGCCGGCGGTTCCTGCCAGCCTCGGTCGCGTACGTTGTGCCGGTGGCAGACGATCAACCGTTTCCACCCGGCGCTCGACGGGCGGTCCGACCGACGGCGGTCATCGACTGCCCGGCCTGCGGCGAACTGGCCGGCCGCGGCTATCCGGCGTGCCTGGTGTGCGCGGAGCTGGTCGACCAGTTCTGGACCCTGGACTGGCGGCCGCTGGTCGAGGTGTCCGGCATCCCCGAGCTGGAGCTGGCCGAGCTGGTGCTGCTCGAGGACGTCGGCAAGCTGCCGTGGACCTGCACCGACGTGGCCATGACGCTGCTGCGCTGCCAGACCTGCGGGGCCGAGCTGGGCACCGGCAACCTGTCCTGCCTGCGCTGCCGGGTGGCCGACGAGAACCGCTGGGCCTGGGACCACGTGGGCTACCCGGATCGGATGACCGGCAACGAGCACGCCATGCGGGTGGCCCGGACGGTGCTGCGGGCCCCGCACCGGCAGCGGGAGACGATCGTCCAGGGCTGGCGGCTGACCATGCCGTTCCTGCTGCTCGGCGAGCTGCCGACGACCTCGCAGGCGCAGTGGATCCGGGCCCACGTGCTGGCCGATCGCTACGACGAGCTGGTGCAGGCCCGTTCGCTCACGGACCTGGCCGGCTTGCCGAGCGTGCCCTGGCGAAAAGAAGGTTGACCTGGAGTGCGCTCCAGCTAGTTGGATCAGCTCCATGGCGAACATGGGCATCGGGACCTGGGCGATGGGCGGGCCGTTCTTCGACGGCACGCAGGCGGTCGGCTGGGGGCCGACGGACGACGAGGAGTCGGCGCGGGCGCTGCGGCGCGCCGTGGAGCTGGGCGTGACCCTGTTCGACACAGCCGACGTCTACGGCACCGGGCACGCGGAGGAACTACTCGGCCAGGTCTTCACCGGCCGGCGGGACGAGATCCGCATCGCCACCAAGTGGGGCAACACCTTCGACGCCGCCACCCGGCAGATGACCGGCGGCGACGGCTCCGTGGCCTACATGCGCAAGGCCCTGACGGAGTCGTTGCGGCGGCTGGGCACCGACTACGTGGACATCTACCAGCTGCACCTCGGCGACCTGCCGTTCGACCAGGCCGCCGAGCTGCGTGACGCCCTCGACGACCTGGTGCTGGAGGGGTTGATCAGGGCATACGGGTGGAGCACGGACGACCCCAAGCGGGCCAAGGTGTTCGGCACGTACGTGCAGGCGGAGATGAACGTGCTGCATGACCGGCCGGACCTGTATCCGGTGTTGGAGCAGCACGACCTGACGATGCTGTGCCGGGGTCCGCTGGCGATGGGGCTGCTGACCGGCCGCGACTGGGCCACGGCGGCGCTGCCGGACGACGATGTGCGCAACAAGGTGCCGGGCTGGATGCAGTTCTTCCGCGACGGCAAGCCGACGGCGCAGTTCGCCAGGCGGGTCGAGGCCGTCCGCGAGGTGCTGATGTCCGGCGGCCGCACGTTGACGCAGGGCGCGCTGGCCTGGATCTGGGCGCGGTGCGACCGGGCCGTGCCGATCCCCGGCTGCCGCACGGTGGCGCAGGTCGAGGAGAACGTCGGTGCGCTGGAGTTCGGGGCGCTGAAGCCGGCCGAGCTGGCCGAGGTGCAGCGCCTGCTGAGCTGATTTCTGTACTTGCTGGTCCATTTTTGCCGCCCTAAGTTCGATGGCATGCGAACAATTCACCTCGAACGGCACGGCGGCCCGGAGGTCATGGCCTGGACCGAACTCCCCGATCCGACGCCTGGACCAGGGCAGGCGGTCGTGCGGCCGGCGGCGATCGGCGTGAACTACATGGACATCGGCGCCCGGGAAACCGGCATGGGCGGCTGGGGCGCGCCGGTCACCCTGGGCGTGGAGGGCGCCGGCCGGGTGGTGGCCGTGGGGGACGAGGTCGAGCTGGCCGTCGGCGACCGAGTGGCCTGGTTCTACGTGCCGGGCAGCTACGCGGAGCTGGTGCTGGCGCCGGCGGAGTCGCTGGTCAAGCTGCCCGACGACATCGACGACGAGACCGCGGCGGCCGTGATGATGCAGGGGCTGACCGCCAACCACTTCACCACGGAGACGTACGCGATCAAGCCGGGCGACACGGCGGTCGTGCACGCGGCGGCCGGCGGCGTGGGGCTGATGCTGACCCAGATGATCAGGGCCCGTGGCGGCACGTCGATCGGCCTGGTCTCCCGGCCGGAAAAGATCTCCGCGGCCCGGGCGGACTACGTGTTGTTGTCCAGCGGCGGGGGCTTCGAGGACCGGATCCGCGAGCTGACCGGTGGCGAAGGGGCGCACGTGGTCTACGACGGCGGCGGCGCGCCGACGTTCCGCTCCTCGCAGCTGTCGCTGCGGCGGCACGGCGTGCACGTCTACTACGGACCGTTCATGGGTGTGCCGACGCTGACGCCGATGGACATGCCCAACAGCATCCTGCTGTCGTATTCGGCCGTCGCCGACCACGTGCCGACGCGGGAGGCCCTGATCCACCGCAGCGGCGAGGTGTTCGACCTGGTCCGCGGGGGACAGATCACCGTCCACATCGGCGGCCGCTACGCGCTCAAGGACGCCGCCCAGGCCCATGCCGACCTGGAATCCCGCGCCACCACGGGAAAGCTGCTGC
The DNA here is from genome assembly GCA_036403095.1 of Kutzneria sp. Classification (GTDB taxonomy): domain Bacteria; phylum Actinomycetota; class Actinomycetes; order Mycobacteriales; family Pseudonocardiaceae; genus Kutzneria. The sequence continues at coordinate 4,455 of DASWRQ010000255.1, forward strand.
TACTGCCGTAGGTAGGACTCCGCGGCGTCGGTGATGCTGGCCAGCGCGTCGAGCCGCGCGTACTCCGCGGCCAGCCGCTCGGCGTTGCCCCGATAGGTCGGATCGGTCAGCACGATCCGCACCGCCTGCTTGATGTCGTCCTCGGACGGCTTGTCCGTGGCCAGGTACAGCGCCGCACCGGTGGCGGCGGCCCGGGTGTTGCCCTCCAGCTGCTCGGCCGACCGGCCGGTCAACACCAGCGGCTTGGCCTGCCGCAGCGCTCGCTGCACGGTGTCGAAGGTGCCGTCGCTGATCACCACGTCGCCGTCGATCCGGGTCGACGGCAGCGCGCCGACGAAGCGCACGTGCGATGGCGTGTCGCTGCGCCGGTAGCTCAGTTCCTCCACCGACAGCTGGAGAAATCGGTCGGCGGCGAGGATCGGCGCGTCCAGCACGAACGGCAGCGGGTCGTGCGTGACGCCGACCGACCGCATGGCCTCGACGAACTCCGCCTGCACGCCGCCGAGCGCGTCCCGCACGTACTCGTAGGCCCGGCGGTTGCGCTCCCGCCCGGCGGCCGTGCGGTCCGGCAGCAGCCCCAGGCCGGCCGGCGCGGTGTCGATGCTGCTCAGCGAGAACGGCTCGGTGCCGACCAGGATCAGCGCCGCCGGCTTCGGGCCGGGCGCGCCGTAGCTCAGCGGCAGCGTGCCCTGGAACGCCACGTCGCCGACCACCACCGTCGGCGTGCCCGACTCGGCCAGCAGCCGGCACAGCCGCCGGTGCTGGTCGACCAGGGCGCGGCCGGTCGGCGGCTCGAGGCCGGTGATCAGCTCGACCTCGTGGCCGCGGTCGGCCAGCGCGTCGACGATGGTGCGCATGGCCCGCCGGTGCGAGGTGGTGGCCGTGACGACGACCCTGCCCATGACTGTGCCTCCCAGGTGTGGCGCCCTACGAGAGGGAGACGTCCGGTCACGCCCGGTGGATCAATGGTCGACCGAACGGGCACGCAGACCGGCCCGGTCGTTCACATATGTGAGCTCAGTCTTCGTCGTCATCGTCGGCGAAGGGGTCCGGCTCGACTGCCGGGTCCCAGGACAGGCCGGGCACGCCCCAGCCGTTGCGCTTGAGCATCTTCTTGGCCGCGCGGGCGTTGCGGCCGACCAACCGGTCCAGGTAGAGCAGGCCGTCCAGGTGGTCGGTCTCGTGCTGCAGGCAGCGGGCCAGGAAGCCGGTGCCCTCGACCTCGACCGGCTCGCCGTTGTCGTCGAAGCCGGTCACCTTGGCCCGTTCGGCGCGGCCGGTCGGGTAGGTCTCGCCGGGCACCGACAGGCAGCCCTCGAAGTCGTCGTCCGGGTCGGGCATGCCCTCCGGGCGGGCCGAGGTCTCCAGCGTCGGGTTGACCACGACACCCTTGTGCCGCACGCCCTCGTCGTCCGGGCAGTCGTAGACGAACACCCGCAGGTCGACGCCGATCTGGTTGGCCGCGAGACCGACGCCGTTGGCCGCGGCCATCGTCTCGTACAGGTCGGCCACCAGGGTGCGCAGCTCGTCGTCGAAGTTCGTGACCGGCCGGGTAGGGGTGCTCAGCACCGGGTCGCCTACCACACGGATCGGGTGAATCGCCATGCGCCGACCCTAGGGGCCGGTTCGGCAAGATCATTGTCAGGGGTGGTCGGTAGGCTCCCGCCGGATCGGGACGCGCCGGGGTCGGGCACGGTCCGAAGCAAGATCACGTGATTGAATGGTCGCCTGGGAATCACACGGCTGTGATTCCTGCGACCGCAGGGATCCGCGACCGTGAGGGGCGAGGAGCCAGATGGACGCCGTCAAGGCCATGACGCAGGTGGACGAGCCTGCCGAGGGCCTGAGCCGACGAGAGCACGCCATCCTGGCGTTCGAACGTCAGTGGTGGAAGTACGCCGGGGCCAAGGAGCAGGCCATCCGCGAGCTGTTCGACATGTCCTCGACCCGTTATTACCAGGTGCTCAACGGTCTGATCGAGAAGCAGGAAGCCATGGCCGCCGACCCGATGCTGATCAAGCGCCTGCGCCGGCTGCGCGCCGGCCGACAGCGTGCCCGCGCGGCGCGCCGGCTGGGGTTCGAGCCGCGATGAGCACGCCGGAGCCAACCGGCGGCCCGGCCCGCCCCGCTCGCATCGCCGGCATCGTCCTGCTGGCCGTCGCCGCCATCGCGCTCGTGATGGGTGTCATCAGCCTGCTGCCGTTCGGCGGCGGGGGCAACCAGGCCGGCGGCCCCAGCACCACCACGCCGCCCCCGGCCACCACGACCACGTCCGGTCCGGCCAAGCCGACCACCACCACGCCGGCCCCGACGACCACCACGTCCAAGCCGGCCGCCACCACGACCACCTCGAAGCCGCCGGCCGACAACCCCCCGCCGCCGGCGAACAACCAGTCCGTGCCGGTGCGCGTGTACAACAACGGCACCATCGCCGGCATGGCCCAGCAGGCGGCCAACGACTTCACCGCCGCCGGCTACAACGTCGCCACCGTCGGCAACTACTCGCAGGGCATCATCGCCACCACCACGGTGTACTTCCGGCCCGGCACCGACGAGGAGGCCGAGGCCAACGCCATGGCCCAGGCCTT